>MGPL01000097.1:13113-18958 GCA_001797415.1 Deltaproteobacteria bacterium GWA2_55_10 | reverse complement strand
GTGAGAGTAGGCGTCGAAGAGGACCTGTTTGCCGGGATTGAGCTCTATGCCCTTCGTGAGGTCAGCTATCGATCTTTCATAATTCCCGGCAGCCACGTTCGATACGCCGCGGTAGACGTAACCAAAGGGAAACCCCGGGAATACCTTTATCTCATGGGTCCAGAGCGAGACGGTGTCCTTCCATATTCCCGTCTGCCTGACGGTAAGGAAAGACAGGACGGACGAAACGACGACCAGGGCCGCCAACACAGGTACAAAGGCCTTTGCCTTTTTATGGATGAGCCAGCCCAATCCGGCAGCAACAAGGAGCACAAGGCCCATCGAGGGCAGATATGAATACCTGTCCGCAGCCGCCTGGCTCCCGACCTGCAGGATGCCGATTACCGGAAGGAGCGTTATTACATAGAACGCCCACGAAGAAAAGAGCGCTCTCGTCCTTTTGATCATGCGCACCGTGAACGCGGTAATCGCCAGGAGAAACAGGGCGTACACCGCGAACCAGATATCAAGTCCGTTTACGATATTCCTCGGGTAAAGGGGGGCGAGGTTCACCGGGACGATGGTCTTGCAGATATAGAAAAGAAAGCCGCGCACCGAAATATATATCCTGGATGAGACGGGCCATTTCGTGACGGATGACAAGGAATCCGCCGAGGTCTGAGACCAGATGGAGGCGACCCCGGTGAGTATGCTTAAACCGAAAAACGGCAGCTTCTCGATAATAATCTTCTTTAAGCCGGCTGTCTTGAACCTGTTGAGCGGATAGAAATCCATTATAAGGAGCACAACCGGCATGGTAACGGTCATGGGCTTTGAGAGAAGGGACAGAACGAAAAAGACGAGGGTCAGGAAATAGAAGGCCGGCCTGGACGCCTTTGCGTAGCTCACATAAGAGTGAAGGGCAAGGAGAAAGAAGAAGGCGTTAAGCACGTCCTTGCGTTCGCTTACCCATGCGACCGATTCGACGTGAATCGGATGTATGCCGAAGAGAAGGCCCGCAGCAAGGGCTGTCATGAACAGGCCTTTTGCGCCAAAGCCGGAGGCTGCCTGCGCGAGCCTTGCGGCCAAAAGGGCCAGCATGAATACGTTCAGTGAATGCAGGATCGAATTGACGAGATGGTATCCGAACGGGTCGAGACCCCAGATACTGTAGTCCAGCGCGAAAGAAAGCAGCGTGAGGGGTGCCCATGTGCTGACAACCGAGGCTGTGAACGCCCATTTAAGGTCAAACCCCCTGATATTCGGGTTTTCGTATACATACAGGGGGTCGTCCCATTCCACGAAGCCGTTGCCGAGGGCAGGGATATAGACGCAGAACGCGACGAAGGCCGAAATGAGGGCGGCGGCCAGGACGAGCTTTTTCGCGGGGTTGGTCAGTGGCATTCCGGTCAGGTGGTAAGCCTTATTCTGAAGGTGCAAGGCAGGCCTCGGACAGCGTTGAAAGCCGTTTTAAGGCCATTTTTTTCTGCTATTTTCCGGTATTGCGTGATATATTGTCAAGATAAATAAGCCCTTGGAGGAACTCCACCATAGTGCCGGGAAAAACCAATCTATGACATTTGTGAGGACGCTCGCGGTCTGGCTTATAGGCCTGCCGATAACCATTGCTCTGTTTTTTCTCGTGCTCTTGACCGTGCCCTTTGAACGCCAGGGCAGGGCCATACATTCCATCGGGGCGTTCTGGTCGAGGATACTCATCGGGCTCGCCGGAATAAGGGTAGAGGTCAGGGGCATGGAGAATATCCCCAGAGGCGTCCCTGTTGTGCTGCTCTCAAATCATCAGGGGGCCTTTGACATACCCGCCCTGCAGGCCTTTTTGCCGCTGCAGTTCCGCTGGGTCGCAAAGAAGAGCCTCTTTAAAATTCCAATAATCGGCTGGTCCATGAGCCTCGCGAACTATATCCCCATCGAAAGGGAGAACCCGCAGGAGGCCATGAAGAGCATGGAAGAGGCCTCCGTCAGGATAAAGAACGGCACATCGGTGCTTGTCTTTCCAGAGGGCACGAGGTCCGAAACAGGGGCGCTGCTGCCATTCAAGCGCGGGGCCTTCATGCTTGCGACAAAGAGCGGCGCGGCGATCGTGCCGGTGGCCATCAAAGGCACTGCTGCCATAATGAAAAAGGGCGGCTTTCTCATAAGGCCGTCCAGGGTGACCATCGCGGTGGGCAAACCCATATTGCCCCAGGAATCAGACGAGAAAGACTTGAGGAACAGGACGAAAAGAGCGATAGAGGCCCTCTTCAACGAGGGCGTGAGAGCGGGCGCATGAGCGGGGAAGGCAAAACAACGGAGAGCTTGAAAGTAATACCCCTTGGCGGGCTCGGCGAGATAGGCCTGAACATGATGGCGATGGAGTACGGAGACTCCATCATCGTCATCGACTGCGGCCTCATGTTCCCCGAGGACTACATGCTCGGGATAGACATAGTCATCCCGGACGTGAGCTACCTGAAGGCCAACCGCGAAAAGGTAAAGGCCTTCATCATAACCCACGGACACGAGGACCATACCGGCGCGCTGCCATTCATATTAAGAGATGTAAACGCCCCGATCTACGCCACCGCGCTCACCTTGGGGCTCATAGAAGAAAAACTCGCAGAGTTCGACCTCTTGAAGAGCACTACATTCGAGACCGTCCGTCCCAGGGACAGGGTCTCGATCGGCCCCTTTGACATAGAGTTCATCCGGGTGAGCCACTCCATCGTGGACGGCTGCGGCCTCGCCATAAGGACGCCTGTGGGCACAGTAGTCCATACGGGGGACTTCAAGATGGACCAGACCCCGGTCGACGGAGAGGTAATGGACTATGCCAGGTTCTCGGAGTACGGAGAGGCGGGCGTGCTGCTGTTCATGTCGGATTCCACCAACGTCGAGAAAGAGGGCTATACCCTCTCCGAGCGCGAGATAGGCTATAACCTGGAAGAGATATTCAGGAAGTGCACCGGCCGTATAATCGTTGCCTCATTCTCGTCGAACATACACCGCATACAGCAGGTCATCGACTCTGCCGCGAAGTTCGGGCGCAAGGTCGCCCTGAACGGCAAGAGCATGGCGGCTAACGTCCGCATAGCACGGGCGCTCGGCTACCTGAAGGCGCCTGACGGGCTTGTCATAGACTTGAAGGAAGTAGACGGCATACCCCACGACAAACTCGTCCTCCTTACCACGGGCAGCCAGGGCGAGCCAATGAGCGCGCTCACCCGCATGGCAATGGACAACCACAAGCAGATAAAGGTCGTCAAGGGAGACACCGTCATACTCTCGTCCAAGTTCATCCCCGGGCACGAGAAGGCCATCTCGACGATGATGAACCACCTCTACAGGAGGGGCGCGGAGGTCATCTACGAGAAGGTCTCTGAGGTCCACGTCTCGGGGCACGCCAGCCAGGAAGAGCTGAAGATCATGCTCAACATGGTCAAACCCAAATACTTCCTGCCGGTCCACGGCGAGTACAGGCACCTGGTGCTCCACGGCAAGCTCGCCCGGAAGGTCGGCATACCGGAAGAAAATGTCATAGTAGCCGAGGACGGAGACGTAGTCGAGCTCACGGCAGACGGAGGCCTCGTAAGGGGCAACAAGGTCGAGTCAGGCAGGGTCTTTGTAGACGGCAAGGGCGTAGGCGACGTCGGCGAGATGGTCCTGAAGGACAGGGGCCACCTTTCGCAGGACGGCATGGTGCTTGCCGTTGTCGCCATAAACAACAGCACCGGCGAGATAGTATACGGCCCTGAGATAATCACAAGGGGGCTTGTGCATGAAGATGAGAGCCCGGAGCTTATCGAGAACGCGAAGGCCGTCATATTGGAGGCCATGAACAGTATAAATACAGAGGCAAAGACAGAGCAGCTCGAGGTCAACGAAGAGGTGAGGCGGGCCTTGAGAAGGTATTTCAATAAAACGCTGGAACGCCGCCCGGTAATTCTTCCGGTGATAATAGAAATATAGGGGGCAGTTCCGTCCTGTCATTCTGAGGGAGCGGAGCGACCGAAGAATCTCGTAATTTGTTTATATGTAAGACGAGATTCTTCGTTACGCTCAGAATGACATACTTTGCCCATTCGGAGGGGAAAGTGGGGAATTTTAATGATGCTCAAATCTTATTTGGTGATTATCAGAAACAGGGGAATATTCAGGCCTTAGAAAACTCGTTAGAAATACTGGCAGAAATTATTGACGAAAAAGGTGTAGATTCGCAGAGAGCTATAAGCTTAAAGAACAGTATTGGAAAATATCTTATAAGCAGATAAAAGGTATTTCCAAGGACACTAATCTTTCGAAATTTTTAAAAGGCAGTGAATCTCTGGAGGAAAGTGTATCTGTAATAGCTGGTGCCTTGGATGATAAACAAGTTGCGTTGCTGATACGATTGGCTGATATAACTCGTACTTATTTTAGCCAGTCCTAAATAACACCTATGAAATCAAAGGTATTCTTCGCGGATTTACGCACCACACCCAGAAGAAATCTCCTCGACAAGATAGACGACCTCCTTGCGGCTGTCGGCGTAAAGGAACGGTTCAGGAAGGGCCAGCTTGTCGCCTTGAAGCTCCACTTTGGCGAGAAGGGCAATGCCTCCTACGTGCGCCCGATATTCGTAAGGAGGGCTGTCGACAGGATAAAGGAGACAGGGGCCAGCCCTTTTCTTACTGACACCAATACCCTGTATGTGGGCAGCCGTGGCAACTCCGTCGATCACCTGAGGACCGCCGTCGAGAACGGCTTTGATTACGCCGTTGTCTCGGCGCCGCTTATCATAGCCGACGGCTTAAGGGGGGAGGCAGGGCTGCCGATAAGAGTCAAGGGAAGGCACCTTGAAGAGGTGAGCATTGCCCGGGAGATAGCCTCCGCGGACGGCCTTATTGCCATAAGCCATTTCAAATGCCATGAGCTTACCGGCTTCGGTGGGGCGCTTAAGAATGTCGGCATGGGCTGCGCGAGCAGGGAGGGCAAGCTCACCCAGCATTCGAGCTGCGCGCCCGTGGTTGACCCGCAGGGATGCACGGCCTGCGGAGACTGCTCGCTTGCGTGCCCGTCGGATGCCATAGAGGTCGGGGCGGTAGCGGTCATAAATGAGAAGACCTGCATCGGATGCGGCCACTGTATAGCGGTCTGCCCGCAGGGCACCATAAATGTAAGGTGGAACGAATCGTCTTCGAGGCTGCAGGAGAAGATGGTCGAGCACTTCGAGGGGGCTGTAAAGGGCAAGGAGGGCAGGTGCGTATACCTGACCTTCGTAACCCAGGTAAGCCCGGCCTGCGACTGCTACGGCCACAACGACGCGCCGATCGTGCCGGATGCCGGGGTGCTCGCTTCGACCGACCCGGTTGCCATTGACCAGGCCGCAGCCAATATCGTCAACGGGCTGGAAGGGCAGAAGGGTACCGCCCTTTCAAGCGGGCATGAGCCCGGAGGGGACAAGTTCCGCGGGGTCCACCCCTCCATAGACTGGGAAGTCCAGCTGGAGTACGCTGAGGCGAGGGGGCTCGGAACAAGGAATTACGCACTTGAGAAAGTCTGAAAGCGATCTGTCTTCGATAAAACGGAGAAATAATATGGCTGTCAAAAAAATAGGCGAGCTCCTAGTGGAGTCCGGCCTTATTACGGAAGAGCAGCTCGAAGAGGCGCTTGCCGCGGGCAGGGACCAGGACAACAAGGGCCTCAGGATAGGCACGATACTGGTCAAGAAGGGCTACGCGACGGAGATAGACATAGCCCAGACCCTCTCGTACCAGCTCGGCATACCGTTCGTGGACATGGCGGCGGCGACCGTCGACCCCGAGACCCTGAAGCTCGTAAACGAGAAGCTCGCCAGGAAGTACATCCTCGTGCCCCTCTTCCACGAAAA
>MGPL01000097.1:1166-13107 GCA_001797415.1 Deltaproteobacteria bacterium GWA2_55_10 | reverse complement strand
GCTGAGGGTCGCCATGGCGGACCCCCTGAACCTCAACGCCATAGACGACCTGCGCTTCTCGACCGGCATGGAGATACAGCCGTGCGTGGCCACCCTTTCAGACGTGAATGTGTCTATCACCAGGTACTACCACCTGAACGAACCTATAGAGCAGCTCATTGGGGACCTCAAGAAGGACAGGCTCGTGGAGGTCATCCACGAGGCTGACGCGAACAGGGACCTTTCCGAGCAGGTCAAGAAATCCACCGCGCCTCCTATAATAAAGATGGTGGACTCCATCATCATCCACGGCTTTGACAGCAGGGCGAGCGACATCCATATAGAGCCGCAGGAGAAGGGCGTAAAGCTCCGCATCAGGGTGGACGGACTCATGAGAGAGACGATGCAGCTGCCCAAATGGGTGCAGGGGCCGGTCGTCTCGAGGATAAAGCTGATGTCCAGGATGGACATTGCCGAAAGAAGGGTCGCCCAGGACGGCAGGTTCAAGGTGCGCATAGGCGAGAAGAGCATGGACGTAAGGGTCTCGTCCCTCCCGACGCAGTACGGCGAGACGGTCGTCATGAGGCTCCTCGACGCAAAGTCGGCAATGGTGGAAATAAACTCCATAGGCTTACTCAAGGACGAGCTTGCGAGGGCGCTCGACATAATCGAGCGTCCCCAGGGCGTGGTGCTCGTCACCGGTCCCACCGGCTCAGGCAAGACCTCTTCCCTTTACGCGATGCTCAGCCATATAAAGAAAGAAGAGATAAACATAATCACCATCGAGGACCCCATCGAGTACGAGCTCAAGGACGTGAACCAGGTCGCGGTCAACGAGAAGACCGGCCTTACGTTCTCATATACGCTGCGTTCGGTCCTGAGGCAGGACCCTGACGTCATACTCGTCGGAGAGATGAGGGACACAGAGACGGCCATCATAGCCCACCAGGCCTCGATGACGGGACATCTTGTCTTCTCCACGCTCCACACCAATGACGCCGTATCCTCGATAACGAGGCTCAGGAACCTCGGCATCCCTTCTTACATGATAGCCTCGGCATTGAACGGCATCGTGGCCCAGAGGCTCGTAAGGATGATATGCCCGTTCTGCAAGGAGGAGCATACCCCCACGGAGCAGGAGATAAAGAAGGCCGGCGTCAAGTGGTCAGGCAGGACAAAGCTCTACAAGGGCGCGGGCTGCGGCGCCTGCGGTAACACGGGCTACTCCGGCAGGACAGGCATATTCGAGGTGCTTACGGTCAGCAGCAGGCTCAAGGCCCTCATTGCCACCGACGCGCCGGAGCACGAGTTGCTCGAGGCCGCGATGGAGGCGGGCATGATGCCCATGCACCTCGACGGGCTCAAGAAGGTAGCCTCCGGGGCTACGACCCTAGAGGAGCTTACCAGGGTCATATATATGGGCCGGAACGAGGAGGAGAAGGACGGTGTCTGTCCGGCCTGCCTCAAGGCCATCCCGGCCGGAGCGTCCGCATGCGCGCACTGCGACGCGCCTGTGCCCACGAGCTGCACCTCGTGCGGCAGGGAGCGCAAGCCCGATTGGCTGGCCTGTCCCTGGTGCGCGTCCAGGTTCGACCGGTCAGGCCAGGCAGCGGCAACTTAGGCCGGGTCTTTTCCGGGCCTGAGATAAAGCAGCCCTCTTTCAACGGCAAGGATTTTGACTTTTGCCCTGAAATCCTGTAAATAAAACCGCCTGTTTATATCCCGCCCGTCTTTTCACCCCGAAGGTTTCTTTTGCCTTTTTATTTGCGGAGTAGTTCCAGTTGTGATACTATTTCGCAACCTTACGGTAATGTCCGCTTAATAAAAATAAAACGCATAGCAAGCACCCCCCGCATCTTGCCGAGGGGTTCGTCAATGCCGGAATCGAAAGATGTTCGTATTGAGGGTCCTCGCAATAGCTCTTATCCTGTTCCTGCTCCCGGTCGTATCGAACTGCGAGGAGCCTTCCACTTTTGACCCGGCGCCCGCTGACCGGCCCGGTATCGAGCACAAGAGAAAGCCCGGCGAGTTCAAGAGAAATAAGTACGGCATAATAGACCCGAGCCCCGACGTCATATCGCTTCAGCATCTTCCAAAGGACAATTACGGCTTTGTAGATTGGGCCAAGGCCATCTCAGACGGAATGATATCGCCGCAGGAGACCATAAACGGCACAAACCCGAAGCTGAAATCGGCGGACAGGGAGAAATTCGACGGCGATATAATCATCAAATCGAAGATGGATTTCATGCCGGATGTACTTTTTCCGCACGCAGTACATACCGAGTGGCTCAAGTGCTCTACATGCCACCCTAAAATATTCAGGAAGAAGGCCGGGGCTACCCCGGTTTCAATGAGCGGGATATGGAAGGGTAAGTTCTGCGGGGTCTGCCACGGCAAGGTCGCCTTCCCGACGAGGAACTGCTTCAAATGCCATTCTGTTCAGAGAGAGGCAAAGAAGTAGTGCTTACGGCTGCATGCCGGGGCGGCATCCCCGATGCCAATAAAATCTACAGATTCACCGTCGGCGCATTAGCAGGGGCTTGCGGCTGTTAAAGGCGAACCCGCTATTTAATTCAGATCGGTTGACCTTGGAAAAGTGAGGCGAGGCGGAGATGGACTACAAGGACTTCTCTAAGAAGGAACTGGCGGAAATCCTTAACATCATCCAGTCGACCCTGACGTGCAAGACCGAGAACGACGTAATCGTTCTGACAGGCAGGATAAAGGAGCTTGTCTCTGCCGACATGAGCGTTTGCGCTCTCGGAGAAACCTCGACGGGCAGGCTCTTGAAGGTCGCTAACGACAATCGGCCCGGTGAATGGGCAGGAATATATTCATCAGAAGAACTTTACAAGGAAGACATCGTCTTTCCCTTCAGCCTTGAGCACTCCAGGGCATATACCTGGTCCGAGGCCCAGCGCCGCTTCCCTGAAAAACAATTCATCGACCTCATGAACAAGGCCGCCGAATTCCGCCTCAAGTTCGGCATCTCGAGCGGCATAAGCTCGGACGGCCCCAACTGGAGCATCTTCTCTTTCGCAGGCGACTGCAACAGGTTCACCAGCCATCACCTCAAGGTGCTCGACATGATCACGCCGCACCTGCACCAGGCCTTCATAAGGATATGCGGGGCGCCGCCGCGCACCGATTTCGAGCTCTCGACGAGGGAGAGAGAGGTGCTCGGCTGGATGAAAGAGGGAAAGACAAACTGGGAGATCTCGGTCATCCTCAACATAAGCGAAAGGACCGTGAAGTTCCACGTCCAGAACATCGAGAGAAAATTGAACGCCGTAAACAAAGCCCATGCGATAGCGATCGCGCTCGATAACGGCCTTGTAACTTAGCGGCGTTTAGAATATTTCGGTCTTTTTACTTTCCCGCTGCCATAGTCCAGCGCCAGTCCCCTCCGTTACAAAGCGCCGCCCCCGGCTTAAATGATTGTTAACTAACAGGATGTTGAAAAAGTCCATCCATGGCTTTTTCAACAACGGCTTGTCCGAAGTGAATTCGGCCAAGCCTTACAAATTGCTCGACTTTCAAATCTCGCAATTTGGCAATCCATCCCTGGATTGCTTAGCAGGTTGTTTTTTCAACAACCTGCTAATGGATCGCGCCTCGGTTCACCTGTACCAAAGTGCAGGAGAAGACGGCTGCCTGATTACAGTATAATCTCGCGGAATCTCAGAGTGAAAAGCGCAGGGAAGGATTTCCGGGAGTGAAGGCAGCAGACGCCATTTTCCTGAAAGAGCACAGGGACCGCCTCAAGGCGCGTTTCATTACAGGGGGGTTCGAAGGGTTCCGCAAGGAAGAGGTCCTGGAGCTCATCCTCTGTTATGCGGCGCCGAAGAAAGACCCCAGGCTGCTCGCGGGGGAGCTTATGACCAGCTTCAAAGGTTTGAGGGGTCTCCTTGACGCCACGCCTGAGGAAATAGCGAAGACCGGATGTTTTGCCGAGAGCGGGGCTGTTTTCCTGAAGCTCGTGAAGGAGGCGGCCGGCGTTTACCTGAACGAGCGCATCATAGGCGAGAACATCATAACGGACACCCGGGGGCTGCTTGATTATCTTACCATGACGCTCTCAGGCGAACGGATCGAGAAATTCCTGGCCGTATATCTCAATGCCAAGAACGAGGCTCTCGCTCTCGAGGTACTGCACGAGGGTACGATAAACCAGACCGTCGTCTATCCGCGCAAGGCCATTGAGCGGGCGTTCAAGCACAACGCGAGGGCGGTCATCTTCGTCCACAACCACCCGAGCGGCGACCCGACGCCTTCCGGCATGGACAGGCAGCTTACAAAGGTCCTCGACAGGGCCGCTTCCGCGGTCGACCTCAAGGTCCTCGATCACATCGTAATCGGCAGGTCAGGCCACTTCAGCGCCCGCGAGCACGGCTGGTCGATGGGGTATCCCATGCATCACAGGGCCGCAAGCCCCTGACAGGCTGCTGAAAAAGGCCCATCTGATTTGTTGGCTTCAGAAGCTCGTAGTAGCGGCGTACGGCAAAGAGTACGCCTCAATACTTAAGGAAGCTCTGATTAATTTCGTTTTTGCTGTCATTGCGAGGAGCAAAGCGACGAAGCAATCTCACGGAATTGCCAGAAGGCCTGAGAAAAGCCCGCCACGCTTCGCTCGCGGCTTCGGCTCACTCGCTCGCAATGACAGTATCTGCTTCCCCCTTTTTTAAAGGGGGACTGAGGGGGATTGCGAACAGGCATTACAAAAAAATAATCTCCCCTGCCCCTCTTTAGAAAAGAGGGGTAAAAGCGTTCATTCAAAGGCGGGTTCAATTTTGTAAATTGAACCCGAAATGTCGTGATTGCCACTTCCGAATCATCCGGGCTCAGAAACTCAGAGATTCTTCGCTCCGCTCAGAATGACAGCTATTGACCGTGAGCGCGGTCCGTCCGTCTTCCTGGTCACGAAAAACGGTCACGGCCACGATCTTTTTCATCCCTCTTTCCTTATATTCAGCGCTTCCTTGACCTGCGCGAGCAGTCCGGACATGGAATAAGGCTTCTCGAGGAACCTGTAGCCCCTCGTCTCGAGCGTCTGCCTCTGGCTGTGCTCAAGATAGCTGCTCGTGAGGATGACCGCCATGTCCGGCTTCATCGAGAGCACGTCAAGGGCGAGCTGGAACCCGCTCTGGTCCATGAGCACGACATCGCTCAAGAGAAGGCGGAAGCCGTCGCTCTGTACTTCAAGCGCCTCCCTTGCCTCCTTCGCGCTTCCCGCCTCCACGACCCTGAAGCCGTGCTCCGAGAGAGCGACCCTGGTGAACTCCCTGACCTGCCGGTCGTCTTCGACCAGCAGGATGGATTCCCCGGAGCCTTCGGGATGCCTGGCTGCCCGCTCAGCAAGGACGGCAGCCGCGTCCTTCCTGGCCGGCAGGTATATCCTGAACGTGGTACCCTTGCCCGGTTGGCTTGAGACCGTTACCCAGCCATTATGCTGCTTGACGATGCTGTAGACGATGGAGAGGCCGAAGCCAGTGCCCTTGCCTGCCTCCTTGGTGGTGAAGAAGGGCTCGAATATCCTGGGCAGAAGGTCTTTTTCTATGCCCGTGCCCGTGTCGGCCACCGTCAGGCAGACTACCTCTCCGGGCCGCGCGTCGGGTATTGATTTGGCCCGCTCTTCATCGATGACCATGTTCTCGGTCCTGATGGTAAGCCTTCCGCCCTCGGGCATGGCGTCCCTGGCGTTCACAGAGAGGTTCATTATGACCTGCTCTATGTTCCCCTCGTCGGCCTCTATTGTCCATAGCCCCGGAGCGAGCTCCGTGGAAATAGATATGCTCTCGCCTATTATGCGGCTGATCATCACAAGCAGGTCCTCGATCAGCTTGTTTGTGTTGAGAGGCACGAGCTCGAAGCGTTGGCCGCGGCTGAAAAGAAGGAGCTGCCTGGTGAGCTTTGAGGCGAGGAGAACGGAGGTTATGATGCTGTCTATCTTTTTGTAGGAAGGGTCTGTCTTGCCGATATCCTCGAGGGCCAGCTCGGCGTTTCCCCTTATGGCGGTGAGTATGTTGTTGAAGTCGTGGGCTATGCCTCCGGCGAACCTGCCTATGGCCTCCATCTTCTGCGACTGGGAGAGGCGCGTCTGTATTATCTCCCTCTCCCGTTCCGCCTTTTTGCGGTCTGTTATGTCTCTCACCATGCCGGTGAAATGTATTTGTCCTCCGAGCATGAAGTTATTGAGCGCGAGTTCCATCGGGAATACCTCCCCGTGTTTGCGCACGCCCTCGAGCTCCATTATCCTGCCCTGTATCTTGCTGATGCCGGTAGTCAGGAACCTCTTGAGCCCTTCCTTGTGCAGCTTCCTGTATTTGTCGGGCACCAGCACCAGGACGTCTTGTCCCATGAGTTCTTCCCTCGAAAAGCCGAATATCCTCGCCGCGCTCTCGTTGCAGTCTATTATCCGGTCCTGGGCATTGGATATGATTATTCCGTCAAACGCGGTGTCGTGGACGAGCCGGTACCGGGTCTCGCTCTCTTTCAGAGCCTTCTCCGTGAGCTTCCGTTCGGTTATGTCCTCGCCGGAGCTGAGCGTATTGATCACCCTGCCTTGTTCTGTAAGCACGGTGTTATGCCAGAGGATGGTCCGCTCCTCGCCCCTTCTGGTCAGCACGGGGTTTTCATAGTACCCGGCGGTCTCAAGGTCGCCGGCAAGAACGGCCCTGAACGCGAACGAGAGCTCGTCCTTGATCCTTTCCGGAACGAAATGGTCTATCCATTTCTTCCCGAGTATCTCATCCTCCCTGTAGTCCAGTATCTCGCATCCCCTCCTGTTAATGAGCTGGACCCGCCCTTCAGTATCAAGCACCACGACTATTATGCCGGCCACGTCCAGATAGCTCTGGAACCGTTCCTTCTCCCTCATGGCTGAAAGCTCAGCCTCCCGCCTTTGCCTGACCATCGTGATGAGCGGGTGGAAGAGAAAGAAGTAGAGCAGCGGCGAGAGTATGAGTATAAGGAGAGGCGCGTCGAGAATGATCGCATGTATGGGATCGAGACGCTCGCTCAGGAAGAACAGTATTATCATGACAAGCAGCTCTGAGAAGAAGATCGAGACGGCGACCACGGCCACTATGCGCAGCGGCGACCAGAACTGGTTCGATTCGGGCATGCTGTCCCCCGGAGCTTTTCGCGGGTCTTTGGTTTTGTCCATGTTCCTGGCGCGCACTTTTGCGTTGGGTAGAGCGGTGCCTGATAATTGAATATTCTTTATTTTTTGTATTTAGTCAAGCTTGACAGAAGTCAAGATGGCGTGTAGATTTTTTAATATAATACATCAAATTGCGCTGTGCCGTCCTGATTGGCGCGGCCTCCAAAGGGGGTAAGTGTGAAAAAAACGGTTTTTGCTGCCCTTTTTGTGATTATTGCGCCTGCTGCCGCACTCGCATACCCCAACGGGACCCCGAATTATGTGACAGACACCGGCCCTTTCTGCGCCTCCTGCCATTCGGCGGCGAAAATAGAGTACATGCCGGAGGCGCCGGCTGATCTCGCCAGGAACGAGGTGCCTGAGACAAAGCACTACGGGGCGGTGAGGGCGCAGACGCCGCCGTCACCTTATGTTGAGCTTTCGAGCAAACAGAGGGAAGAGATAATAAGGGTTGCAAAGCTCATAGACTCCAAATCCAGTATATCTGTTTTGGCGCCAGCCAGGGCGAAAGCAGGCCAGGAAGTTACAGTCACAGTGCGGGCAAGGGGAGGCAACGGCCCGGCAATAGGGGTGATGCTCGTTGACAGGGCGTTAAGATTCCAGGCCCGCCCGATATCGTCCTCTGGCTGGTTTGTCTCGGGTGCGCCAGAAGTAAAGGGCCAGGACAACAAGGCGCAGACAACCTGGCTCGACAGGAGGGCCAACGGTCTTGCCAGGAACATGAGCTACATAATGATAGAGGAACAGCCATTTGACCTTGAAAAAGACATAATGCCGGCCGCTACGGTCACATTCAGGCTCAAGGCGCCCTCCATGCCGGGCGTATACACAATGGCGGCGGCCCTTTTTTACGGCACAGAGAATACGGACAAGGCCGGCTTCTTCCAGAGGCCGTCAGGCCGCATCCTTTTCTCGGAAGAGCTTGAAATAAGGGTCGAAAACCCTTAGCGAGCTCATTCCCCGCAGCTTGCCGCGGGGAGCTTAAATGAGACTGCGGCCTTTTCCCGGGCCAATTATTTTTGTAAAACCCGTTTATTCTATTTACAAGCGCCCCGACTTTGAGTACATTATGTGGAATCAGCTTAGTCCGGAATTGAAATCAGCTCTTTAATCGTTTCCTTATTGGGCCGGGGCGCTTCGTGGCCCGTGATGTTCGGCTGGGCGGTTTGACAAAGAATACCCAAAGGGCTATGCTTGCTTCATAATTCAGCTATGAATCCTTTTCGGTTCGTCCGTTAAGGATTTTTTTGTAGGGGGGAGACTATAATGCGCCTACGTGTCGTTCACGGTAAAGTAGGCCCCTTCGAAAGGAGGCGGATACAATCCTTCAGGGGGGTTTGAAAAACCATTCGTCACGAATTCAGTTTTTTTAGAACAGAAAAGCAGTAAAAAACGCAAAACACAAATGTAAACAGGAGGAAGTAAATGAAAAAGCTCGGATTCGCTCTCGTTGTCGCACTCTTCGGTTTCTCCACTCTCGTAACAGCCTGCAAGAAGCAGGAAGCCCCGGCGCCCGCACCGGCCGAGCAGGCCGCCCCGGCACCCGCTGATCAGGCAGCTCCCGCACAGCCTGGCGCCCCTGCAGAGCAGCCCGCTGCGCCTGCAGAGCCCGCGAAGTAACAGGGCTTAAGCACCCGATGCGTCAAACCCGGCGGACCGGACGGTGTAATATCCGTTCCGGCTCCGCCGGTTCTTTTTAGGCCGCATGTCCCTGCCGTAAAATCATTCCGGACTGGAGGGCACCTTGGATGAGAAAGGCGTCTTCATAGCGACTTCCGGCTGGCAGTACGGGCACTGGATAGGCCCCTTCTACCCTCAAGACATCCCAAAGACCAGGCTCTTCGAGTACTACTCCCGCAGTTTCAATACCGTCGAAGTAAACAATTCCTTCTACCGATTGCCCGAGGTAAAGACGTTCGAGCGCTGGCGCGAGAAGAGTCCGGATGGCTTCATCTTCGCGCTCAAGGCAAGCCGTTTCATTACCCATGTCAAGAGGCTCAAAGACCCCGAAGGCCCTGTAAAGAATTTTCTTGAACGGGCCGTTGCGCTGGAAGATAAGCTCGGGCCCATACTCTTTCAGCTCCCGCCGCGATGGAACCTTAATACGGAGAGGTTGAGGTTTTTTCTGGAGGCGCTCCCAATTGGCTACAGGTTTGCCTTCGAGTGCAGGGACCCGAGCTGGTTCAATCCCGATGTGTACGCGCTATTGAGGGCGCATAACGCCGCTTTCTGCATCTACGATTTCGATTACCTGCTCTCCCCGAGGGAGGTCACGGCGGACTTCATCTACATAAGGCTCCACGGCCCTGCAGGCAAGTACAGGGGCCAGTACTCGGATGCGGCGCTCTCTGACTGGGACGGGTTC
The DNA here is from genome assembly GCA_001797415.1 of Deltaproteobacteria bacterium GWA2_55_10. Taxonomy (GTDB): domain Bacteria; phylum Desulfobacterota; class GWC2-55-46; order GWC2-55-46; family GWC2-55-46; genus UBA5799. The sequence continues at coordinate 3,598 of MGPL01000097.1, read as the reverse complement.
ATAAAGGGCTGGAGGAGGAAGGTGAAGGCCGTCTACTGCTATTTTGATAACGACGAGGCAGGCTACGCGGCCAAGGACGCAATGAGGCTCAAAGAGATGCTCGGCCGTAAGTGATTGCCTGTCCATATCAAGGCGATGCGTTCTTGAGCACGCTGCCCTTCAGGAGCTTGAGCCCCTTGAGGAACTCCAGAGACCTCCTGGCAGCCTCTTCGGGCCGGTGGAGCTGGCTGTAGAGCTCGACCGTTATGAACCCGTTATAGGAGCGCATCTGGAAGAGCCTCAGGAGGCGTCCGAAATCCATGCCCTCCGCGCCGGGCATGAGGTGAAAGCGCTTTCTGCCGCCCTTGATGTCTTCGAGGTGCACGTGGAATATCCTGCCGTCCAGCAGGTCGAGCGTGGATTCCGGCTCTTCGCCGATGATGTAGCTGTGCCCCAGGTCAAGGTTCGCGCCCAGGTATTTGGAGCCGATCTCGTTTATAAGGCAGACAAGCTCCGAGCTGGATTCGATGAGGAGGCCGGGCTCATACTCGAGGCCTACGCGGACCTTCTTATCCTCCGCGTACCTGATTATGCTCCTCAGGGAATCCTTGAGGAATTCTATGCTCTCCTCGGGGGTCGTCTCGGGCTGTATCGGCCCTGAGGTCACGCTTACGCTCTCTGAACCGAGCACCCTGGCGAGGTCGATGCACTTCTTCGTATATTCGATCCTCCATCCCCTGATGTCGTGGTCGGGGTCGGCGAGGCACGGCTCGAAGAGGGGCTCGCCGTCGCCCGAGGCATAGTAGCCGCGAACCGTGTTCGCGTTTATGTTCGACACCTTGAGGCCGGTCCTCGAGAGCGCGGCCTGGAGCTTTTTTATATCCGGCTCCCGCAGAGTATGCGCATAGAGGTGCGGAATGTCGGCGAGGAGTTCCACGCCCTCGTACCCGGCTGCGGCTATCTTATCCACCGCCTCTATGACCGGATAACCGGTAAAGGCGCTGGTGCTGAATGAAAACCTCATGTGTGTACCCCGCTTTGTTTTGCGTCTTGAGCGTATTTGAACAGCATACCGGCCTGTTCGTGGAGGAGGTGTTCTTCCACCCCGGCAGGCGCCTTGAAGAAGGAGGCGAGATGCCTCATCAGGCCCGCCTCGCCCCGGCGCTTCGAGAGCTCCGAGAGCCTCGCGAGGTCGAGGACGAGCGGGGCCGCGAGTATCGAATCGTAGCCCTGCCAGATGAACTGCAGCGACATCTTGGTCTCGAAAAAGCCCCTGAAGTGTATGAAATTCCATGCTGTTTTCTGGTCGTCAAGGGAGGGCACGTAGTCTATGTGCACGCTTGAGTGCGGGCTGTAGCCCAGGGCCTTTGGCAGCAGGCTGTCCTTTGTCTTTATCTTCGATTCCTTGTTCTCCGGGTCGCTCAGGACCTGGCCGTCCATGTTGCCTAAAATATTGAATCCCTCCCAGCTCAGGACTTCAAGGTTGCGCAACAGGAACATGGGTATAAGGGCGGATTTGACGAGGGTCTCGCCGGTCTTGCCGTCATTGCCCATTACAGGGACGCCGCGCTCCCCGGCGAGCATTATGAGCGCGGGCAGCAGGGCGGCGTTAGAGGGCGTGAAGTTTATGTAGGGACAGCCTTCGAGTATGGCGGCATAGGTATATAGCGTCGAGGCCCTGACCTCGCTGTATCGGTCCTCCTCTATGCACCTCTCGAACTCATCGACGGAGGCGTGCGAAGGCCGCTCCTCGAGGGGCGGTTCCGTGGACGCGAGGTTGACTACTATTATACTCTCAAGGGAGTTCCTTTCGCGGAACTCCTGTATGTCTTTCCGCAGCATCCTGACCTGGGCTGAAAGCGTGATATCCCTGTCATGCGCCGGGGGCGATGAGATGAACTCTATTGCCTTTCCGCAATTCGTGCTGACGCCGCGGCAGATATTTGGCCCTACCTCGACGAGGTCTGCCTCGATGAGAGGCAGTATCTCGGAAGGGAGCTGCGATGACCTGAAGAAGTTCCGCGCGCTCTCGATCACGGATGTCTGCCTTATGTCCCAGCCGCCGAAGGCGAATGACTCGGGGTCAGCGAGCGTGAGGCCGGAGAACCGTGGAAGCTCGGTTACCATGCCGGCCCTTTTGCACAGGCCCTTTCTCATGGCCAGAGCGCCGGCGATGACGGCGGTTGCTATGTACCCGGAAGCGCCTATGAAGAATATGCCTGTCCTGTTCATGATGGCAGGGCGCTTTTTACTCGCTGCTCAATTTCGTTCTCACTGCGGGGAGCATGCATTTTCGAAAGACCGCTCCATTCGCGGCAGCCCCGTATACCGGAGGCAAGGGCGGCTGCATCGGCCAGCGCTAAAATGCGTCTCATCCGGCCTCCTGTTCCTGTTTGGTCTCATCCGTTTTGAGAGGTACAACAAAGGAAGGGAGAGCGGTGCGGATTGAATTT
>MGPL01000097.1:0-1159 GCA_001797415.1 Deltaproteobacteria bacterium GWA2_55_10 | reverse complement strand
ATTGCCTGTGGGGGCCCGGCGTCGATTCAGGCGTTGCCGCCTTTTTCGAGGTTCTTGACCATCTCGGTGAACATGTCGCCCTTTATCGTGGTCGATTCTCCGCACTTCGGGCATTTTATGACTGCTCCGTCCGTGAGGTCGCGGGCCTTTTTCTTGAATACGGTCTGGCAGACCGGGCATGTGATGTCTATTATTACGTCGGCCATGTGTGGCTCCTTTCAGGGATTCATAAGAGATTTCTACCATAAAGAGGGCGGAAGAGCAACAGGCTTGGGGAGAGGCGGAGAAGAGGGCAAAAAAAGGTGGCCTCGACGCCCCCTTTAATCGTGAAATTCCCCGTAGCTTTGCTACGGGCGTTACCTTATTACCTCCCCCTTGACGGGGGAGGGCAGGGTGGGGGTGAAAATATTTTTCACCCACCTCTCAGTCCCCTCCCGTCAAGGGAGGGGAAGAATTTAAGAAGATACCCCGCAGCTTGCTGCGGGGAGGTTCATTAGTACGGCTCCTCAGGCTACTCCCCTGGAACCGAAGAACCCGGAGTAGCGCTTGTCCGTGCCGAAGATATGATCCTTGAGCCAGTCACGGAGGAAGTTCATGATATCTATGGTCATCGTGAGCCTGCTTGTCTCGTATTTCCTTATGCACTCCTGCACCTTCGCGACGAAGTTGTCGTGCTGGAGCTTGTGCGCCCTGTAGCCCTCGAAGCCATGCTGGGTCATGAGCCGTTCCTCCTCGCCGAAGTGGTACCTGGTATAGTCGTGTAGCTCCTTCAGGGTCTTGCCCAGGGTCTCCTGATGCTTTCCCGTGAGCATCGAGTCGTGCAGCCCGTTTATAAGGTCGATAAGCCTCTTGTGATGCGTGTCAAATGCCTTCACCTGAACGCTGAAGTCGTCTTTCCATTGGATGAGCGCCATCTCTGAATCCCTCCTCAGATGCCCGTGCCGGCGGCTTTCGTCTTTGAGAGCAGAAAGTCGCCGAGTCTTTTATCTACCTTCGATACGTGGTTGAAGAACCAGTCTGAAAGGAGCTTCCTCGTCCTTATCGCGAGGAGCTGCCTCGCCTCCGGCTGGGCGCTGATCTCCGCGTGCAGTCTGGTCAGGTTTTCGATGAAGGCGTTGTGCTCGGCCTTATGGGAGGCCGCTTCTTGGAATCCCGCCTC
>MGPL01000096.1:20884-21576 GCA_001797415.1 Deltaproteobacteria bacterium GWA2_55_10 | reverse complement strand
GATTAGACTCCTATAACACTAACCTTTTGGTGTGTCCACTAAATCGGGGGAAGTCCACCGCCTCTTTCTGGTTAAGTCCCGGACCTGAGCTTGCGCATCCACTCTAGGAGGAAAAAAGTTCGGCGTGAGGTGAGGGACGGCGTGGCATTCGATCAGTTCATTTGGGAAGGGTTTCCCTATGAGGCCGGCAAGTCTCTGATGAAATTCTACATCACCTAACGGATGTGGAGTTTTATAGGATTCTTGGTATGCGCTCAAGTACATTAAGCCGTTTGCGGATTATCTGAGGCCTTCATTTGGGTCCGAGGAAGTAGTTGAGATCCTTTTTGTAAATTTTTGCAAAGAGTTTGAGCTGCATTATATCTATTTTTCTCTGGCCGGCTTCAATTTTGGATATATAAGACTGGGTTTTCCCCAATAGGTCAGCCGCTTCTTTCTGGTTAAGTCCCGCCTCAATTCGAGCTTGTTTCAGGCGACTTACCAATTCTATATGATCTTTGGAATAGATGGATGTTTTCATTATATTGCCCCGATTAGGGCAATATGATATATTCCAAATTGTAATATGCCAAAATGGAATATTTTTTCATTTTTGAGGAAAACATGTCACAGAAAAGAACAGTTACTCGTAAGGATTTATATGACCAGGCCTGGTCCCAACCACTAACAAAGTTAGCCAAGCTTTATGGGAT
>MGPL01000096.1:8681-20865 GCA_001797415.1 Deltaproteobacteria bacterium GWA2_55_10 | reverse complement strand
TGAAATTAAAGATACTATAAGACCCGTTCCTAATTTGCCACTAGACCAGGTTCAATATGAACAGGCACGGGTAAAAATCGAATACGAAAGGCTCCCAGAAAATAAAATCATAGTGCAATCTGGTAATGCTTCTACCGCGGTAGAGCGAGCTCATGTTATTTGGGATCGTTTGTTTGACGCGTTCAAGCGAAGAGATTTTCTGGTCAAACAAGTTGGTCATGGACATAATGCCACTGTTTCGATGTTGAGGACTGATGTATCTTTCTCGCTTTCGCCAAAGATGGTGAGGGTTAAAAAAGAATTGTCAGAACGGGAAAAGAAATGGAGACCTAAAGATTATGTTGCTTATACCTATGTTCCATCGGACAAATTGATCCTTAAAATAACAAATGATCTTCAACAAGGCGGTTTACGCACCAAATGGTCTGATACACTAAAACATAAAATCGAGGACTCTCTGAACGATTTTATAATTGGCTTAATAAGGGCTGCTGTAAGGCTTAGATCTATACGGCTTAAATCAGAAAAAATTCAGTTAGAAAAGGAGGAAAGAGAACGAAAGGCATATGAAGAGAAACGCAGAATCGAAAAACTTGAAAACAATATAGAGCGCTGGAAAAGATGCTGTGAAATTCGTGAGTTCATTTTAGCAATTGAAAAGAATGCGATTGCGAATTATGGCCAAATAGACCCAGAAAGCGAACTTGGGCAGTTTTTGGCATGGGGCCGCCAATATGCGGATCGCCTCGACCCTTTGAGATAAAGAAATAAGTATTGTAGTGACAGTATTTACTGACTGTGCAGTGACAGTATCCGCCTGACAGTGCCGCCCTCCTGCCCGGGTTAATATTAAGCCACTTTTTTGCTCTCCTTCACCTCCTCAGTCGTTGGGGATTTTAACGCCGATAACCCAAAAGAGTCACGCGCTCCAAAGGGGGCGCCCCGAATCCGGTGTGGAAACGGAACCCCCGAGGAAGTGGAAATTTACTCCGAGATAGGTGGAGCGATGCAGCGGATAAGTGGGAACAATTGAACGAGGCCAGTGAAAACTTACGAGCGGGATATGCATGGGATGGCTGGGCGCAGGCAAAGGCAGTGTTCAAGGATGGTTTTCATCGTGCTTCATCAATGCGTTGGGATGGGGGCCTCTGGCTCCGGAAAGCATGAAGGAATTACCTGATATGGCGCAGAGGGGTTCGTAGTAGAACTGTTGGCGGGAGTAGCCCACGAATCTTGTAGATTCTTTCAGAGGTATTATCACCTCTTTTTAGCGTCAAATGTCAGGTGAACACCAGCTCAGAACATCAAATTGTAGACTTGGATATATTGATAGGGTTCGTCACCAGACCGTCACCAAAATCCAAAAATTATAAAAAAAACTTTATAAATCAATTGCTTGCAAGACAGGTATAAGTGTTCGAGTCCCGTCGGCCCCGCCATCAATGAAAAAGGGCTGGTTCCTTAAGGAACCAGCCCTTTTTGTTTTGTGGAGATGATTTGCGGCCAGCGCGTCAATTGGCAGCCTTGCCCCTGGGCCTGTTGTTCTCCGCCATGAGCTTGAGGAATTCATCCTCGGGCATGGGCTTGGCGAAGAGGAAGCCCTGTATCTTGTCGCATTTGTGCTCGACGAGGAAATCCAACTGCTCCTGAGTCTCGACCCCTTCGGCTATGACCTCGAGGTTCAGGTTGTGCGCGAGATTTATGATAGCATTGACTATGAACCTGTCAGAGGGCAGGCCCATGATGAACGAGCGGTCTATCTTTATCTCGTCTATGGAGAGGCTCTGAAGGTATGCGAGAGAAGAATAGCCGGTACCGAAGTCGTCTATCGAGAACCGGATGCCGGCATTCTTGAGCCGGCTTATTTTTTTTGCGGCCTCGTCCAGGTGGGCCATCAAGAGGCTCTCCGTTATTTCGAGTTTGAGGTTCTGGGGGTCAAGGCCTGAGACCTTCAATATGTCCACGACGTTTTCCGCGAAGCCCTGCTCTTCGAACATCCTCGGCGAGATGTTTACCGACATGCCAAGACGCCCGTACCCGCTGTCCTGCACCTTTTTGGCGAAGGTGCAGGCTTTAAGCAGACCCCATTCGCCTATCGGGGTGATGATTCCTGTCTCTTCGGCTATCGGTATGAAGGACATGGGCGGGACAAGCCTGCCTGCCTCGGGGTCCCTCCACCTGATAAGGGCCTCTGCCCCGGTAAACCTCTTCTCCCTGAGGTCGTAGAGGGGCTGGTAATGCAGGACGAACTCTTCCCTGTCCAGGGCCTTGCGGAGCCTGTTGCCTATAGTGAGCCTGTCCAGGGCCTTCTTTGCCATCTCCGGGTCGTACATCTCGAAGGTGTTGCCGCCCTTTGTCTTTGCATGGTGCATGGCGGCCTCGGCGTTCTTGAGGAGCGCCGTGCTGTCAGCTCCGTCATGGGGGAATACGGCCACTCCCATGCTGGCCGTAATGAAGAGGCTGTGCCCCATCAGCTCAATGGGCATCCTCAGAAAGCTCAATACCCGTTCAAGCACCGCAGGTATTCCTTCTATCCTGGATATGTCCGGCAGCAGGAGCGCGAACTCGTCACCGCCTATACGGGCGACCGTGTCAGTATCCCGCAGGGCCGACTGAGCCTTGTGCGATATCTTCTTTATAAGCTCGTCTCCGGCTGAGTGTCCCAGGCTGTTGTTCACGACCTTGAAGCGGTCTACTCCCATGACGACGACCGCGGCTATGATCCCGGTAGTCCTGTTGCTTCGCGCTATGAGCTGGTTGAGGCGGTCGGTGAAGAGCATCCTGTTCGGGAGGCCGGTGAGATAGTCGTGATAGACCATCTCCTTCATCGCCTCCTCGACCCGCTTGCGCTCGGTTATCGCGTCTTTGAGCTCCACGTTCGTCCTTACAAGCTCGGCTGTCCTTTCCCTGACATGGGCCTCGAGCTCGTCGTTGGCCTTCCGCATCTTCTCTTCCGAGCACTTCCTTTCGGCCTCGAGGCCTTCCAGCGATTGGAGCATCCTGTTGATCTCTCCGGCCAATGCGGATATCTCATCTTCCCCGGCGGCCTGCACGCGTACGGAAAGGTCGCCGGTACGGCCTATCTCGCCTGCTGTGCGGCTCAGGTTCAATACCCTGGAGAGGACGGTCTTTTTAACGAGAAGGATGATAACGGCCGCCGACGCGAGCGCCGCCAGAAGGAGATATGCCATGAAGTACGAGAGGCTTGCCTGGCCCTGCCTGTAGATCTCCCTGGGTAGCTCGAGGCCGAGTACGAATGCAGGAGCGCCCGCGATGTCCTTTACTATCCCGTAGCCCCATACGGCCTCATTCGAGGCAGCGCGGGTCATAATGTTTTCTTTTCCGTCAAGAGGCCGGCTCGCCTCCTCGCCGAGTGATTCAAGGAAATCCTCGTCGTAGCTCAACAGTTTTACTGGAAGGTAGGTCTTGGCTGATAGACGCATCAACTCATTATCATCGAGATACCTGCCCATTATGAGGGCGCCGCGTCCGGGGCCGTTGCCTTCGCTGGTGAGAATGGGGCGGGAACTTACTATCATGAACCTGTTGCCGAGCTTTATAATGCCGCTTTGTCCGGCCTCGGGCAGCCTTACGGCCGATAGCAGGCCTTCTGAAGCGATAAAAGGCCTGAATTCTTCGGGAAACCCGGTGTCCTTTATTGAGTAGTGATCGATCGCTTTCGAAAAGACGACATCGCCGGACTTGTTCAGGAAGGTTATGAGATCGAGCCTCTGCTTTGCAAGGGTCTCGTTATTGAGGTTTGATCTTATGAATTCGGGATTCCGGTCTCCTACGAACCCGTATGAGTCGTCCCAGGAGGCCCAGTCCAGGTTGAGCGAGTGCAGGTTTTCTATCTCTCCCTGCAGGGCATTGATTACGCGGACCACATTGAGCGCGGTGTCCCTTTCCTCGTAGTCTTTGAAACTGCCGAGCAGGAAGACCTGTGAGATGAAGAAGAGGGCAATGGTCAGCCCGATGAACGTGGATGAAATGGTGACGAGTGTCTTTGTGCCAATCTGCATGGGCACCTTTTTATTGGAAGGTTGCTTGCTTTGGGACGTCAGCCTTTTTTCGATATCTGCTGGCAGTCAAGGAGGCTAAAGCGTCGAGGCGAGAGGTCGGAAGTGAATGTGTGCCAGCCGAATGAAATTCAATTTCGTTCAGATTATACCAATTCAGGCGCATGGTTTTCAAATATTTTAAGTAGCTAACAAGATAATGTCGTATTTTCAGGTACATACAATGAATATTTAAAAAATATCTTGAAATAACGCTTTGAACTATTTATAATTGAAGAACTTAGTTGGACTTTCCAAAGCACTAAATTAACTCAAGGAGCTAATACAGGGTTCTTTATCCGTTCGTGACAAACGAAAAGCTGGTAATCAGCTGAACATCTCTCTTTACTGCTCCTATTGCTGCTCCTAAAGGTTTTTTCCTCAAGCTGTTCTTCCTTCACCCCGTTACAGCAACTTCCAAAGGCAATTCATTCAAGAGTCCATCTGATCGACTCATGCCTACCTCTGCCAGTAATATGTCCTGACGGTTTGCGGGTCTTTCGTTACAGCTCAGTCTCAGCCCTGCTTCCCAAATGCCTTCTGTAGAAGAGTTCAACATCTCAGGCCACATCCGCACCTTATGGAAATGGAAGTTCCTGACCATTGCCCTTGTGGCCGTGAGCACCTTCTCGACCGCGTTCTATTCCCTTTTTATAGACGACCTCTATGAGTCGTCAGCCGTAATCACGCCTATATCCGGCAAGGACGCGGCCCAGGGCGGGCTCTCGGTCCTCTCAAGCCAGCTTGCCGGCATATCAGGCATCTCGCTCCCGGGCGGTTCTTCCGCTTCAGAGATATACAACCTCCTCAAATCAAATGTCCTCAGGGAAAAGGTGATCCGGGACTATGACCTCCTGCCCGTCCTCTTCAGCGAAAGATGGGACCCCGAAAGGAAGGAATGGAAAAAGCCCGGCCCTGAGCCCATGTCGGCCGTCCTGAGGCAGGGGATCCTGTCTGTCAATCCCGGCCTTAAAAAGAAAAGCCCCGCGGAGCCCGGCGTTTGGGACGGCATAAGGGCTCTCGATAAGGCTGTAAAGGTAGGCAGGAACGTAAAGGACGGCACCGTGACGGTCTCGGCCGAATTCAAGGACCCTGAAATAGCCGCCGGGCTTATCGAATACCATCTGAGAGCCCTGACGGACCACATGAGCAACGAGGCGCAGAGGGTCGCGAAGACGAACAGGAAATATCTGGAAGGTCAGCTCAATACCACGGCAGACCCGTTCATCAGGCAAAAACTATACAGCATGATAGCCCAGCAAATGGAGGTCGCCATGCTCTCGGAGGTGAAGGAGAACTTCGCCTTCAAGGTCGTCGACCCTCCGAGGGCGCCGGACAGGAAGAGCAAACCGGACAGGGGCCGCATGGTGCGGATGAGCTTTTCAGCGTCCCTGCTTTCAGGGCTCTTCCTTTCGTTCTTTCTGGAAAGGGTGAGAAAGGGGCAATGATGCAGGACGGTTCTGTTTACCATAGAAGGGTTCTCCTGCCGCGCAGGGTCAGGTTTTTCCTCCTGACCGTTTTGATGGCCTTCGTTCCGGCGCTGTCCGCCTCAGGCGCGCAGCCGACAAAGGACGAGATTATAGAACAGCTCAATAGCGGCGAGCTTACCCCGGAAGCCGTCGAGGCTTTGAAGAAGAACCCCGAGTTCAAGGACCTTCTGCCCTCGGACGTGCTCAAGGGCAAGGAGATGATCGAGAAGCGGGACAGGGCCGCAAAGGAAAAAGAACCGGATAAAAGCCGGAAAGAGACGGTAAAGCACAACGAGAAGGGTCCCGTGCATACGAAAGAAACCGGGCCTGCAGAGAAGTCCGGCCCGGCCTCGCTCTTTGACAGATACTCTGATCCTTCCGGCTCCGTTCAAGGGCACGCGGATATAAGGCCGTTCGGATACGAGCTCTTCTCAGGCGCCGACCTCACGCCGGCCCAGGACCTGCCGGTAGCCTCAGACTACATGATAGGGCCGGGGGATGAGATAAACATCCTCATGTGGGGCAGGCTCAGCGCGCAGTACAGCCTGACGGTAAGCAAGGACGGGACCATACAGTTCCCCGATATAGGGCCGATCCAGGTCGCAGGCATGACCTACTCCGAGATGAGCGCCGCCGTGTCCAGAAAGGCAAAGAACATCATCGGCGCGCAGGTGAGCGTCACAATGGGCAGACTCCGGAGCATCCAGGTATTCGTGCTCGGAGAGGTCACGCAGCCCGGCGCATACACTGTCAGCGCAATGTCCACCATCACCAACGCCCTTTTGTATTCCGGCGGACCGACCGCCATAGGCAGCCTGAGGAAGATAGAGCTCAAGCGCGCGAACAAGACCATCACAGTCATGGACTTCTACGACCTGCTCCTGAAGGGAGACAAGTCAACGGACTTCAGGCTCCAGAACGGGGATGTAATCTTCGTCCCTGTCACAGGCCCGCTTATCGGGGTCACCGGCAATGTGAAGAGGCCCGCTGTCTACGAGTTCAGGGAAAACCCGGACCTCTACACTGTGCTGGAGATGTCCGGCGGCATCATCCCTACGGCGTATACGCAGCAGATACAGGTTGAGAGGATAGAGAAGAACGAGAGGCGCGTGATACTCGACATCGACGCGAGGGAGTCCGCGTCGCTCAAAAAGCTCAAATTGCAGGATGCGGACCTTGTAAAGGTCTTCTCGATAATCGGCGGTGACGCAAATGCCGTCTATCTCCACGGCAACGTGAAGAGGCCAGGCAAGTACGAGCTCAAGGACGGCATGCTTCTCAGCGACATTTTGCGGAGCGAAGCCGACCTCCTGAAAGAGACCTACCTCGACTACGGCGTTATAAAGCGGATTGTCCCTGCCACCGGCGCTACCGAACTCGTCCCGTTCAATCCTGGAAGGCTGCTCGACGGGGCAAATGACGAGGACCTGCCCCTTTCCGCCCAAGACTCAATATATGTATTTTCAAAATGGTTCTTCAAGGACATCCCGGCAATAACCGTTGAAGGCGAGGTGCGATTCCCCGGGAGCTTCGACCTTGAGGGCAACCTCACGGTAAAAGACCTGGTGCTCTATGCCGGAGACCTCAGGAAGGACGCGTATCTGGATAAGGCGGAGATAATAAGGGTAAACGCCGGCAGGGAGTTCGAGACCATATTCATCGACCTCGGCAGGGCTATGGCGGAAGACCCTGAGCACAATCTCGTGATGATGGATGAGGACACGCTCATCGTCCATTCGGTCTGGGAGGAACGCTGGAAGGAGTTCGTGACCATAGAAGGAGAGATAAAGTACCCGGAGTCATATCTCCTCACGGGCGGCATGAGGATAAAGGACCTGGTCTTCAAGGCCGGGAATTTCACAAGGGACGCCTGGTACGAGGAGGCCGAGCTCTACAGGACAGACCCGATAACGAAAGACGTGACGCTACTCAAGTTCAGCGTCTCAAAGGCGATCGAAGGAGACAAAGAACACAATATCGAGCTGAAGGACCAGGACAAAGTCGTAATACATTCCGCGTGGGAGAAGGTAGCGCCTCAGAATGTTTCCATCCACGGAGAGGTGAACATGCCGGGCGAGTACCCTTACGCGGTGAACATGACGGTAAGGGACCTTGTATTCGCGGCCGGCAGCCTGCCTGATTCGGCGTATCTGGAAGAGGCGGAAATAGCTTCGAGCGAGGTCGCCCTTGGCAAGAGCTATACGGTCGCCTACAGGAAGGTGGACTTGAGAAAGGCAATGGAAGGCGACCCGGCCCACAACATCGACCTCAAGCCTTACGACAGCCTGTTCGTCAGGCGCGTGCCAGGATGGAACGAGGACACATTCGTGGAATTAAGGGGCGAAGTCCGCTTCCCCGGAACGTACTTCATAAGCAAGGGCGAGAAGCTGAGCTCGGTCATAAGGAGGGCCGGAGGCTTCACCGAAAGGGCATACCTGAGGGGGTCCGTATTCAGAAGGGAATCGGTAAGGGAGCTCCAGCAAAAGCAGCTCGACGAATCCATCGGCAGGCTTGAAAGAGAGCTCTTCGCCCATTCGGCCATAGAGATAAAGGGCTCCGTGACTCCTGAAGAGGCCGAGCAGCAGAAGACCGGGGCGGAAGAGCTCAAGAAACTGATAGAGAAGATGAGGGCCGTAAAGGCGGAAGGCAGGATGGTGGTAAGGGTGGAAAGCATGGATATGCTCGAGGGCTCGCAGTCCGACATAGTCCTTGAGGCCGGCGACTCGCTCACGATGCCGGAGCAGCCCAGCCAGGTACAGGTGATAGGCGCGGTGAACAACCAGGTAGCGCTCATGCACGAGTCCGGCGCGTCTGTTAACTCCTATATAGGCAGGGCAGGAGGATATACGAAGACGGCGGACACGGGCGAGGTCTACATCTTGAAAGTGGACGGGACTGCAGTCAGCAAGAGAGGTTCGAAATGGGGGCTGAGGTGGGATTCGGAGAGAAGGAGCTGGCTGGGTGGAGGGCTTATGTCGGCGAAGCTCGATCCCGGCGACACGATAGTCGTGCCAGAGAAGCTCGACCATAAGGCGTGGGTCAAGGATACCAAGGACATCACACAGATACTTTACCAGATAGCTGTCACGGCAGGCGTGCTGCTCGTGGCGTTTTGAGGCCAAATATCATGCTCGACGGAAAAACTATTCTCATAACCGGCGGCACCGGGTCGTTCGGGAAAATATGCACAGGGGTGATACTCAGGGACTATAAACCCAGGAGGCTCATCATCTACTCGCGAGACGAGCTCAAGCAGCACGAGATGTCCCAGGTCTTCCCTGACCAGAGATACCCGTGCATGAGGTACTTCCTGGGGGACGTAAGGGACAGGGACAGGATGTACAGGGCCTTTGACAAGGTCGATTACGTGATACACGCCGCCGCGCTCAAGCAGGTCCCCGCAGCCGAGTACAATCCTTTCGAGGCCGTGAAGACAAACATATTCGGAGCGGAGAACGTCATCAATGCCGCCATAGACCAGGGCGTCAAAAAGGTTATTGCCCTTTCCACGGACAAGGCCGCCAACCCGATAAACCTCTACGGCGCGACAAAGCTCTGTTCGGACAAGCTCATCATAGCCGGCAACAACTACGTAGGAGGCAACGATACCGCCTTCAGCGTTGTCCGCTACGGCAACGTCGTGGGGAGCAGGGGGAGCGTCATACCGCTGTTCATGAAGATGAGAGAGGCGGGGGAGATAACCGTCACGGACCCGAGGATGACCAGGTTCTGGATCACGCTCGAGCAGGGCGTTAGGTTCGCCCTCGATTCGCTTGAGAGGATGGTCGGCGGAGAGATGTTCATCCCGAAGATCCCGAGCATGAACATCATGGACCTCGCAAAGGCTGTAGCGCCGGAATGCTCCATAAAATACATCGGCATAAGGCCTGGAGAGAAGCTCCACGAGGTGATGATACCCGTCGACGAGGCAAGGAGGACGATCGAGTACGGGGGCTATTATGTCCTGAAGCCGGAGTTCAGGTTCTTCGCGAACAGGTACAAAAAGAACGGCGGCGCCCCGGTGCACGACAGCTTCGAGTACAGCTCGGCCACAAATACGAAATGGCTTTCAATAGACGAGCTCAGAGAGATGCTCGGGGGGCTCAGGGCGGCGTGATCCCGTACGGCAGACAGTCGATAGACTCCGGCGACATCGGGGCAGTCGTAGACGTGCTCCGCTCAGCGGCCCTCACCCAGGGAAAGAAGGTAGAGGAGTTCGAGGAGGCAGTCGCCGGATACTGCGGGGCGAGATTTGCGATAGCGGTATCGAACGGAACTGCCGCCCTGCATGTTGCTGCCCTGGCCTGCGGACTCAAGCAGGGCGACGAAGGCATGACATCGCCGAATACCTTCCTGGCATCGGCCAACTCAATCGCCTACTGCGGAGCAAAACCGGTATTCGCTGACATCGAACCCGATACCTTCTGCATCGATCCCGCGCAGATCGAGAAGAAGATGACCAGGGCCGCGAAGGCCGTCATACCCGTCCACTTCGCGGGCCATCCGTGCGATATGGAAGCGATATGGAAGTCAGCCCGCGAAAGAGGGCTCTATGTAATCGAAGACGCTGCCCATGCGATAGGCTCGCGCTGGAAAGACAGAGATGGCGCCTGGCGCACGGTCGGCTCATGTACGCACTCGCACATGACGGTCTTGAGCTTCCACCCTGTAAAGACGGTCACATCAGGCGAGGGCGGGATGATACTCACCAACGACGAGGCGTTGTACAAGGCGTGCAGGAGGCTTCGCAGCCACGGGATGACAAGGGACCCGGAGGAGTTCGAAGGCACGGCCTTTTCATCTCAGGAGCTTCTTATGCCCTGGTATTACGAGATGACATCGCTCGGCTTCAATTACAGGCTCACGGATATCCAGTCCGCGCTTGGAATCTCACAGATGAAGAGGATAGGCGCGTTCATATCAAGGAGACGCGAGATATGGAAGAGATACAACGGGGAGCTTTCAGGCCTGCCCGGAGTAACCCTGCCAGTGGAAAAGGAATGGGCAGATCCGGCATGGCACCTCTACGTTCTCCGCGTCGAGCAAAGGGACAGGCTCTTCAGATACCTTCGGGACAGGGGCGTGGGCTGCCACGCCATGTACATGCCGGTGCATCTTCAGCCATGGTACCGGCGCACATACGGCCACCAGCGCGGGGACTTCCCGGTCGCGGAGGAATATTTTTCCAAATGCCTCGTCCTGCCGCTCTTTCCGGCAATGACGGACGAGATGTCTGGCCAGGTGATATCGGCAGTAAAGGGATTTTATGAAGACGGCGAGCTTCGTTGCGGAAATCTCGAGTAACCACAACCGCGACATCAAAAGGTGCATTGATTTCATAATGGCCGCTTCAGCGGCCGGCTGCAGCGCCGTAAAATTTCAGCTCTTTAAAATAGAAGAGCTATTCGCGCCAGAGGCCCTGCGGGCCTTTCCGGAGCTCGGGGCCAGGGCCGCCTGGGAATTGCCTGCCGGATTCCTGCCAGGGATATCAAAGGCATGCAGGCAAGAAGGGATGCTCTTCTCATGCACGCCCTTTTACCTCAAGGCGGTCGACGAGCTTTACCCCTTCGTCGATTTCTACAAGATTGCCTCTTATGAGCTCTTGTGGACCGGCCTGCTCTCGGAATGCGCGAAGACCGGAAAGCCGGTCGTGCTTTCAACGGGCATGGCTGACATGAACGAGATAGAAAAGGCCGTGGACGCGCTGGCATCAGGCGGCTGCGCCGATATTACGCTCCTCCATTGCGTATCGGACTATCCGGCCATGCCTCAGGATTGCAATCTCAATGCGATAGAGACCCTTCGATCTCATTTCAATGTAAAGGCCGGCTGGTCAGACCATACCGTAAGCCCCGCCGTAATATACAGGGCCGTGCACAGGTGGGGGGCGCAGATGGTCGAGTTCCATATGGACCTTGACGGGTCGGGATACGAATTCAGGACAGGCCACTGCTGGCTGCCTGAACAGATAGGCGAGGTCATAAAGACAGTCAATACCGGCTTTGGCGCTGACGGAGACGGACAAAAGGGCCCGTCGCCCCCGGAAGCAAAGGAGAGGGGTTGGAGGGCTGACCCGACAGACGGGCTCCGCCCTCTCGTACAGACAAGAAAAGGACTGGAGAGGATATGAGGACTTTAGCAATCGTACAGGCCCGTATGGGCTCGAAGCGTCTGCCCGGAAAGGTGCTGATGCAGATCTCCGGAAAACCGGCGCTCTGGCATGTAGTCAACAGGCTCGGACAGGCAAAGACGCTCAAGGGCGCGGTCGTGGTGACGAGCATAAAAGAGACCGACGACCCGATTGCCCGGTTTTGCAGGGAGCATTCGATCCCCTGTTTCAGGGGGAGCGAGGAAAATGTGCTCGAAAGGTATTTCAGGGCAGCCCAGGTCTTTGACGCAGACCCTGTGGTAAGAATAACTGCAGACTGCCCGGCCATCGACCCGGCGATTGTCGACGAGGTCGTAAGCGGTTACGCCAAAGGCGGCTATGACGTCTTCGGCCTCTCAGGCGAGTTCCCGGACGGACTTGACTGCACGGTTTTCTCGTTCAAGGCATTGAAGAAGGCGCATGAGAGCGCGAAGCTCAGGTCTGAAAGGGAGCATGTGGTCCCGTATATGGAGAAGGAGGGATCGGGTCTGGCGGTAGGCAGGCTGGAG
>MGPL01000096.1:5352-8648 GCA_001797415.1 Deltaproteobacteria bacterium GWA2_55_10 | reverse complement strand
CTTGACGAGGAGAGGGACCTGATCTTTCTGAGGGAGGTCTTTGACAGGCTCTATGTTCCGGGCAAGATATTTCACGCGGCTGACGTACTCGCGCTGCTGGAGAGAGAGCCGGAGCTTTTGAAGATAAACGGCGGCATCCAGAGGAACGAGGGCTATGTAAGATCTCTGCTGGAAGAGCGCAAGGCGTCGGGGGATTGAGATGAGAGGCCAGGACCTTTACAGGCGGGCAAAGGATATCATACCGGGGGGCACTCAGCTCCTTTCAAAGAGGCCTGAGATGTTCCTGCCGGAAAATTGGCCTGCCTATTACGCGAGCGCCAGCGGCGTGAAGGTCACGGACCTGGACGGCCGTACATATATCGACATGAGCATCATGGGAGTGGGCGCGTGCGTTCTGGGCTACGCGGACCCTGATGTCGACAGGGCCGTAAAGCGGGCAATAGAGAGCGGGGCCATGTGCACGCTCAATGCTCCGGAAGAGGTCGAGTTGGCCGAGACGCTCTGCGGCCTCCACCCCTGGGCCGCGATGGCCAGATTTGCGCGCTCCGGCGGAGAGGCGATGTCAATGGCCGTCAGGATAGCGAGAGCCCGTACGGGCAGGGACATGGTCGCGTTCTGCGGATATCACGGCTGGACAGACTGGTATCTTGCCGCCAACCTGGGCGACAGCAGCGGCCTTGACGGACACCTGATGCCGGGCCTGAGTCCCGCGGGCGTGCCGAGGGGGCTCAAGGGCACATCAGTGCCTTTTCTATATAACAGGGCGGACCAGCTTAAAGAAATAGCAGAGAAGAACTGCGGCTCTCTTGCGGCGGTCGTGATGGAACCGCAGAGGGACCACGCGCCATGCCCCGGCTTTCTGAAAGAGGTCAGGGAAATCGCGCGAAAGGCAGGGGCTGTACTCATATTCGACGAGATAACAACGGGCTTCAGAATGGCGCCGGGCGGCATTCACCTCATCCACGGCATCGAGCCGGATATGGCCGTCTTCGCCAAGGCCATGGCGAACGGTTACGCGATGGCGGCTGTCATAGGCAATGCGGATGTGATGCAGGCGGCGCAATCGACCTTCATCAGCAGCACGAACTGGACAGAGCGCATAGGTCCCGTCGCGGCGCTCGCTACCATCAAAAAATTCATACGGGACGGCGCGGCTGTTCGGATCAATAGCGCAGGGTCGATGGTGCAGAACGGCTGGAAAAGGGCGGCAAAAATGGCCGGCCTTGAAATAACCGTCGGAGAGCTGCCGAGCCTCGCTCACTTCATCTTTGAACGGGACGACGCCATCGCTCTGACGACCCTCTTCACGCAGCTGATGCTTGAACGGGGGTTCCTGGCCTTCAACCAGTTCAAGCCCTCTCTCGCTCATGAAGATAAGCATGTCGTCGCCTATCTTGCCGCCGCGCAGGAGTGTTTCATGATAATAGGCGAAGCTGCCAGGGCTGGTGAAGTCGAGTCGCTGCTCAAGGGCCCGGTGGCCAGAAGGGGCTTCTACAGGTTGACATAGATGGAATACAGGGTCCTTGGAAATACAGGCCTCAAGGTTTCGGCCATCGGCATCGGTACCGTCTCTCTCGGAGTCGATTACGGTATAGAGGCTCCGGGGGGCTTCGGCGCTCCGGGCGAAAAAGACGCGATCGATCTTCTGAAGGGCTGCGCTTGCGAGGGCATAAACGTTTTCGATACTGCTCCGGCCTACGGCAGGGCAGAGGAGCTTCTGGGAAAGGCCTTTGGCAATGCGGCGGATGTGGTCGTAATGACAAAGGTCTCGATCCCCCGCGTCGGAGAGGCGAGGCTTCGGGGCAGGGCATTGAATGAGGCTGTTACGCGTTCCATTGACGGGAGCCTCAAAAGGCTCAAACGCGAGCGCATAGAGGTCGTTCAGGTCCATAACGCGACAACGGACGTCATTGACGAAGAGGAAATGCTGTCTGCCATTGAGAGCGAGATTGAGAAGGGGAAACTCCTGTTCGCTGGCGCGTCCGTCTACACGGTAGAGGAGGCGTACAGGGCGGCAGCGGCCTTTGACACTGTCCAGGCCGCCTACAGCATGCTTGACCAGCGCATGAGCGAGGTCTTTCTGAAAAACGAACGCGCCGGAATCATCGTCCGCTCAGCCTTTCTGAAGGGCGCGCTTACTGAAAAATCAAGATGGCTGCCGCCTGAGCTGAGTGCGCTCGGCCGCGCTGCCGAGGGTATAAGGGAGGCGCTTGGAGTGAGCTGGGATGAGATGCCGGAAGCGGCCTTGCGTTTTTGCCTTTCAAACGAGCGCGTATCGGTGGTGCTTGCGGGCGTAAGGACGGCAGAGGAGCTCAAGTCCGCGCTTAAAGCGTGCAGGCGCGGCAAATTCGACGGTAACACGCTTGGTATGTTGAATGGCATGGCATTGAAAGATGAAAAGCTCCTGAACCCGGTAAACTGGCCAATCAGATGACTATGCCCGCAGCGATATTCAGGTGCGACGCGTCGCATGAAACCGGCTTCGGCCACCTTGTCAGGTGCATGGCCCTTGCCGAGGAGCTCGCTGCCATTGGATTCAATATCACATTTGCCATGCGCGAAGGCCCTGTCGGGGCCGGGATGGCTCGTGAAAAGGGCTATAGGGTAGAGCTTGCCCCCAAAGGCGCCGATTGCGGAGAGTGGCTTTGCATGGCAGCTGAAGACGCGGATGCCGTTGTCTTCGATACGCGGGACGAGTCAGGCGCGGCCTGCATTGACGAGCTGCGTAAAAGAGGATCGCTGATAGTCGATATCGACGACCCTGGCGACAAGAGGCTTCGATCGGACCTGGCCTTCTATCCGCCGGTCCCGGCAGCGATGAGGCTCGGCTGGGAGGGGTTTAAAGGAGAGCTTCAGATCGGCTGGGACTGGGTAGTGCTCAGAAGGGAATTCGCGCAAAGAGACCTCCTGTTCAGGCCAGGCCAGGTCCAGCGCATACTCGTCACCATGGGCGGCAGCGACCCGGCAGGGCTGACCTTGAGGGCTGTTTCAGACCTCAGGAAGATTGAGAGGGATTTTGAGGCTGTCCTGGCGCTCGGCCCCGGCTTCAAGGGGAGAGATGAGTTGGAAAAACGCATCGACAGCCGCTTCAGGATAGAGTGCAGCCCCGGAGATATCGGATATCTGATGAAAAGAACGGACCTCGCGATAGCGTCATTCGGCGTTACGGCATACGAGCTCGCGGCATTGGGAGTGCCCGCGGTCTTCTACGGCGTTTCGCCTGCCCACGCCGAGGCCGCCGATTTTTTCGAAACAGCGGGCATGGCCGCCTCGCTGGGCTTTTACGAAAGAGTACC
>MGPL01000096.1:0-5323 GCA_001797415.1 Deltaproteobacteria bacterium GWA2_55_10 | reverse complement strand
GCCTGCTTGAGAACCCCATGCTGCTATCGAAGATGAGGGCGTCGGCAATCGGTCTTATCGACGGCAGGGGCGCGCAGAGGATAGCCGCCCTTATCGCGCAAAGGCTCGGGAGCAGGCCATGAGAAATCATTGCGGGCCTGTCATGGACAGGATAAACGGATACGACGTAATAGATTGCGGGCCGTGCGGCTTCAGGCACATCTCGCCGTTCCCGGATAATGACGCATTAACATCCATATACCGGGACGAGTATTATTCGAAGGAGAAGCCCCTGTATCTGGAACGCCATCTCGAGGACCTGGAGTGGTGGGATACGGTCTATGCGGCGAGATACAGGGAATTCGAGAGGCTGCTCCCGGGCAAAGGACGCTCTGTCCTCGATATAGGCTCGGGGCCGGGTTATTTCCTGCTCTACGGAAAGAGGCACGGATGGGAGACGCTCGGGGTCGAGCCGTCCGTGAAAGCGGCGGCGCACGGCAGGTCGCTCGGGCTTGAGATAATAGAGGACTTTTTTTCCCATGACCTTGCCCGTGCCCTGGACAGGAGCTTTGACGTGGTGCACATGAGCGAGGTGCTCGAACATATAACGGACCCTGAAGGCGTCCTGATTACAGCATCCAGGGCGTTGAAGCCGGGCGGCCTCGTCTGCGTAGTTGTGCCGAACGACTACAATCCGTTCCAGCAGGCGCTGAGGAAGGCATGCGGCTACTCGCCGTGGTGGGTCAGCCCGCCTCACCATGTGAACTATTTCAATCCGGTATCGGTCTCGGGCCTGCTCACGCGAACGGGCTTTGAGACAGTCTCGATAGAGGCGACGTTTCCCATAGACATATTCCTGTTGATGGGTGACGAGTACGTAGGCAATGACGCGCTGGGAAGGGCCTGCCATGCAAAGCGAAAGAGGTTCGAGAAGAACCTCGCGGCGGCAGGCCAGGATGGACTTCTGAGGAATATCTACAAGGACCTTGCGCGCCACGGCGTGGGCAGGGAGGTTCAGGCCATTGGCAGGAAAAAAGAATAAGAGAGATGCCGTCGTGAGCATCGGCGCCGGCGTCAGCCAGCTTGCGGTTATCAAAGCCGCAAAGGAGGCGGGCTTCGGCGTGATCGCCGTAGACAGGGACGCAAAGGCCCCCGGCATGCCGATGGCCGATGCAGCCGTCGTCTCATCCACGCATGATAGGATTTATCTTTTGAAATATCTCGAAGGACTTGAAAAGGATTGGGCCATCAGGGGAATCGTTGCAAGGACAAGCGCGGCGGATGCGCTCAGGACTGCGCTGGCGGCGTCGCGAAAGTACGGACTGCCCGGCCTGGACGAGGAGCTTATAAGCATCTCGACAGACAAGTCAGCTCTGCGCGGGTTCTGCGGCAGGAGACATCTTCCATTTCCGGCAAGGGCTTGTTCCGCGCGGGACTATCCGGTGATAGTAAAGCCGATGGTTACCATTGTTGGGAAGACAGGCATTTACCTGTGCGGAGACGAGAGGGCGTTGAGGTTCTGCACCGACCCGGAGGTCTTTGTCGAGGTCGAGAGCTTTGTCGAGGGCATAGACGTTACGTGCCTCTACCTGGCGGAGAACGGCACTGCAAAGGCCCTTACATGGCTTGACGAGCTCGTTGGAGTCGACATCGGCGGAAGGATAAAGGGCTTGGGGCTCAGCATCCCTTCGGTGATATCAGGCACCAGGACCGAGACCAGGGCATTTGAAATAATAAAGGAGCTGGTCTCGTCATTCCCAAAGGCAGCCGCGCTTCTCCTCGTCTCCATGCGCATCACCATGGAAGGTGAGCCGATGCTCATAGAGATACATTCCGACCTGGGCGGAGACCTCATCGGCGATGAGCTACTTCCTGCCGCATGCACAGGCTTCGATTTCTTCAGCCTTGCCGTGAAGGTCGCGACCGGCGCTTCGATTGAAACCATGACCTGGCCTTTCCGGCCCGCAGCAGTCTTCTACTCTGAGGAGCCGCCAGGTTTCACTACTTTGTTATCCAGTGACATACGCTCGAACCTTATTCGTATACCCATTGACGGCCTTTCGAAGGGGCCGCGCCATCTCGAATGGCTGGATAGGAACATGACATGAAAAAAGCCCTGATCATAATAGGCGGGAGTACGCTGCAGCTTCCGGCGATCAGAAGGGCAAAGGAACTTGGTCTTTATACCGTTGTCACGGACAGAAACGCCGATGCGCCCGGGCGCGCCGCGGCAGACCGCTTCGTGCTTCTTGACGGGACTGATGTGGAGGGATTCATCCGGGTCGGTGAGGATGTGTCAAGGTCTTACCGGATCTGCGGAGCATTTGCCGGAAGCGACTTCGGCCTGCCCGCGGTAGCGGCGCTGAACGGGCATTTCAGGCTTCCCGGAGCGAGCGCTCTTTCCGTTCGGCTGGCTCTGGATAAGAGCCTCTCAAAGGATATCTGGATTCGCAAAGGCATCTGTACGCCCGCCGGGGCGATCATATCCGGAAAGGACGATTTGAGGGCGGCTGTTGAGCGTTTCGGCTTTCCTGTGATCCTGAAGCCGGTAAACGCCAGCGGCAGCAGAGGCATCCGGTCTGCAGCCGATTATGATGAGCTCGATTCGGCGTATGAATCCGCAAGAGGGATCTCCGGCAAAGTCCTCGCCGAGAAGCTGCTTCATGGCACGCATTTGGATGTGAACGGCGTCTTCCATGACGGGGGATTCCATGAATGCGGCATCCTCGAGAGGATGTTCAGCCCGCCGCCTTTCCATTACCCGGTCAAGGGCGTGACGCCTCCTGATTACAAGGACTGCGCTCTCCTATACTCTCTATTGGAGAGATCCGCAAGGGCGCTCGGCATAACGGGCGGTCCTGTAAAGGGTGACGTTATCGTGACCAAAGACGGGCCGTTCATCATAGAGCTGGCGCCCAGGTTTCATGGAGAGGTCAGCACATCGTTCGTACTTCCTTTGGCAGGGATGGACCCTGTGAGGGCATGGTTTGAGAGTTTGAACGGCGGTAAGGAATTCAAAATGCAAAAAGGCGATAGAGCGGCGGGCTGGGCAGGCCTCTTTCCGAACGAAGGCGGCAGGGTGGCCTCGGTCAGCGGCTTGGATGAAGCCGCCGCCTTGGAAGGCGTAAGCGTAATGATTACCAGGAAGCCGGGCGAGGTCGTGAAGAAGCCGGCGGACAACACGGCGCTTTGCGGATTCGTGTGGGCTGCGGGGCAAAGCCGCGAACAGGCGCTTGCGTCGCTCGATAAGGCCTGCTCGTTCATAAGATTCGAGACTGAAACGGAGGCGGCATGATCTCACCCGAAGACATAAAGGGCCCGGAAGAGCTCAGGAGAATGAATATAGACGAGCTCAACTCGCTCGCCAGAAGCATGAGGGAGTTCATCATCAGGACCGTCTCCGGGACCGGCGGCCACATAGGGGCAAATCTGGGCACGGTGGAGTTGGCCATAGCGCTCCATTCAGTCTTCGATTCCCCTTCGGAACCAATCATCTGGGACACGGGACACCAGGGATACGCGCACAAGGTAATAACGGGCAGGGGCGCTCTTCTCAAGACCCTGAATACGCGGGACGGCATGAGCCGGTTCATCTCCAGGCGCGAAAGCGGGCACGACATCATCGACGCGTCCCATGCAGGCACCTCCATCTCCGCTGCGCTCGGCATTGCGCTGGCGCGCAGGATAAAGGGAGTGAGGCTTCCCGTAGCGGCGGTCATCGGCGACGGCTCGATATGCGAGGGCATGGCCCTTGAGGGCCTCAACCACGCAGTCGCCGAGAAGGGCATACGCCTGGTCATAATATTGAACGACAACGGATATGCGATAAGCAGGGGATTCGGGGGCATCCATAATTACCTTCAGTCCAGAAGGCCGGAGAGGGAAGAAAAATTATTTACCTCTCTCGGAGCTAAGTATACGGGTCCCGTCGACGGCCATGATATCAGGGCCATGACCGAGGCATTCAGGGAAGTGAAAGACAGTGAGGGAGTCTCTGTCGTCCATGTAAGGACGACAAAAGGATACGGCCTTGAGGCGGCCGACAGGCACCAGTACAGGATGCACTTTTCCTTCCCGTTCGACCCTGTCACGGGAAAGACCACGGGCGAGTATTCATATACCGGATACCAGGACGCCGCGTCAAAGGCCATAAGCGGCGAAATGGAGCGGGACGACAGTATCGTGTGCGTTACCGCTTCGACCGTATACGCTACCGGGCTTGAGCCTATTGCAAAAGCATATCCGCACAGGTTTTTCGATCCGGGAATGGAAGAGCAACACGCCATGACCCTTGCAGCCGGCCTTTCCCTCGAAGGCATGAAGCCGGTCGTCTTCTTCCAATCCACCTTCATGCAGAGGGCCTTTGACCAGCTCTTCCATGATATCTGCTACATGGACCTTCCTGTCCTCCTGCTTAGCGTTCGGAGCGGCCTGTCCGGCTATGACAGCCCGACACATCACGGAATCTATGACCTCTCATACCTGAGGGCATTGCCCAACCTGCGGATACTCTACCCGAAGGACGGTTACGAGCTCGAGCGCATGGTGAGGGATAACCTCAAGACGCTGTCAGGGCCGGTGCTCGTCTGCATACCGTACGGGCCGGTGGATGAGTTTTCAAAAGAGGCGCTGCACGAGCCCGCGGATTCCTTTGCGAAAGCCGAGGTCGTTCGCGAGGGCAGGGACATGCTCATTATCGCGGTCGGCAACAGGTTTGGCGCAGCAAAAGAGGCAATGAGGCGGCTCAGGTGGCAGGGATGGGACTGCGGGCTGGTCAACCTCCGTTATGTCAAGCCGCTGCCTGAAGCGCAGCTCGCTATTCTGCTGGACCAGTCGCCGAGAGTGGTGACCGTCGAGGAGGGCGTTCTCGACGGCGGCGTAGGCAGTTCTATAGCGGCGTTGATGGCTGACAGGGGCCTGAGGTGCGAGCTTCTTAGAATAGGCCTGCCGACTGTTTTCGTGGAGCCGTGGCCATCTGCGGACATCTGCTCCGCATACGGCATTGACGCGAACGGAATATTGAAAAAGATAAAAGGAAGGTGGCATGAGCCTCAAAGCGCTTCAAGGAAGAACCGCCATAGTGACAGGCGCTTCTCGGGGGATAGGTAAGGCAATAGCCCTTGAGTTCGCAAGAAACGGCGCGGACGTCGTCATGACCTGGAACAAGGACCGGGAAGGCGCTCTCAGGGCCGCGCAAGAGGCCCGCCTGCTTAAGGTCAGGGCGTATCCCTTGAGGGTCGACGTCACTGAGCGGCAGAGCGTGCGCGATATGTTCAAGACGGAAATCGATATGTCCGGAGGCGTAGACGTCCTCGTGAACAATGCCGGCTACCTTGAGCAGAAG
>MGPL01000095.1:8122-10195 GCA_001797415.1 Deltaproteobacteria bacterium GWA2_55_10 | reverse complement strand
AGACCGGGACGAGGACTATCCTGAAGACCGTCAATAAGTTCGGGATATTCTTCATTTTCCCTTTTACGGCATGAAATAAGTCCATCAGCTTTGTTGGCCTCAAAGCTCGTAGCTGCGGCGTACGGCAAAGAGTACGCCGCATTCCCCGCTCCTCGACGCAAAAGCATCTGGAGCTTTTAGAGCAGCCTGAACGTAATAGGAGCCTTTCAAATTAACTGCTTGAATGTCTCTATGGCAGCCACTTGAAATATTGCTTCCTGGTCTTCTCCTGGAGCTGCCCTTCGGGCATTGTCGTGAAGATGGCGTCCACGAACCGCTGTATCCTTGGTTCGTAGGCCTTGTACATGGTGAGGTGCATCGGCGCCTTGTCGATGCTGAGGTCAGCCTCTTTGCTCTTGTACTCGGCCTTCCAGAGGAGCTTCCCGGCTGCCGAGTGCATCTCGTAAGAGGCTTTTATCTTGAGCGACGCGTAAGGCGTGAGACTGTCAGTGTCCCAGTCGAGCAGGCGTATATAAAGGACCGAATCGGCGTTGAAGAGGGCCGTTATCTCGTGCGGCTGCTTGCCAGCGAACCAGTCCTTTTGCCCTGCTCCCGCCCTCTCGACATCCTCAAGGGGGACTGCCTGGTAATTGAGTGCGGAGAGCTTCTCGGCGGACATCCGCCTGAAGAGATTGCTTATCTGGTCGGCTTCGGCGACTGCCGGGCGTTCCCATACGAGAGGGAGCACCACGACCCGGTAGGGCGCGAGCTGGGCAAAATCAGGAGATACGGCATGCTTTACCGCAGGCCCGCAGCCCGCAACCGAGATGGCTATGAATATTGCGAAGAGGAGTTTTTTCATTCGTGCGAGAGCCCCGCTGACGGCCGGATGATTATCTGCCCCGCGCCCTCGACCACGGTATAGTTCTCAGGCAGCTCTCTCGCTATGCGGTTGGCAAGGTTCGATGCTCCGCCGCTTGCCACTGCCAGCATGGTTATGCGCCCGTTCGAGAAGGAGTTGTACGAGAGGTCTTTTATGACGGCTATCTTCTGAAGCGAGGTCACAAGGGCCCTGAACTCGGCGTATCCCCTGACGTCCATTATATTTATCGCAACGGGACCGGAACCTTCGTTGATGGCGAGGAACTTTGTTACAGCATCCCTGAGCGTGTCATTATCAACCGAAGCGTCTATCCAGATATGGTAGAGCACTGCTCCTGCCGCGGATGATACACCATCGGGCAGCGCGCCAGCGGGAACAAGGTCCATGTGCGTGACCCATCCCTCGGAGCGTATCTTGTAGGTGGTCACATAAGACCGCGGGTTGGCGAGAAGCGACTGCATGACGGCGTCAGGCGCGCTCAAGGACTCCTTCGAGAGAATGGAGTTAAGCGCCTCGGTGACCGCGTTCTTGAGCGCGTGGTCTATTGCCCGCCTCTTCACGTCGGCGATGTCGTCCGACTTTGTGGCCGTACCCTCCGAGGATATTGCTTCCATGTCAGCCGAACGGGCCAAAGAGGGAACTGCGAGCGCAAGCGCTAATGTGAATATGAAAAGATATCTTCTCAAGTCAGAAATTCCTTTACGGACGATATTATACCTGTTTTGTCAGCAGGATTAAACCATCTTATTTCAGGGTCTTTTTTGAACCAGGTGAGCTGTCTTTTAGCGTAGTGCCTGGTGTTCCTCTTGAGTAAGCGGACCGCCTCGTCCAGCGGGTACGCGCCTTTTAAAAACCCGGTCATTTCCTTATAACCCAAAGCAGACATCGGCTTCAAGTCAGAAGCATAGCCCAGCGCTAAGAGCCAACTGGCCTCTTCGAGAAGCCCTGCCTCCATCATGCGCTCGACCCTTTTGTCAATGTCCGCGTAAAGCTCCCCCCGTTCCTTTGTAAGGCCGATCTTGAGCGTTTCGTAAGGTGACGCGGCAAACGAGTGCTCTTTTTGAAACTCGGAGATGGGTTTCTTCGAGAGCTGATATACCTCAATGGCCCTTACGACCCTGTGGAGGTTGTTCGGGTGTATGCGGGACGCGCTCTCAGGGTCTACCTCTTTGAGCATGGCATGGAGCGTCTCTTTGCCCCCTGAGGCGGCT
>MGPL01000095.1:0-8085 GCA_001797415.1 Deltaproteobacteria bacterium GWA2_55_10 | reverse complement strand
CCTCGCGGCCGTGTACTCTTCATCCGGGTCTACGATGTCGATGAGGTGATGAGGAACGACCGACATTTCTTCCTTTGACGGCTTGGCAGTGCCTATGTCCATGTGCCGATAGACCTGCATGGAGTCTGCGCTTACGACCTCTCCGTTGAAAATGCGGCAAAGCTCCACGGCAATGGCCGATTTGCCCGTGGCAGTCGGCCCGCAGATTATGACGACCTTCGTTTTTTCCATAAAGGGGGATTATACAATCAGGACGTTGAAAAAGTCCATCCATGGCTTTTTCAACACCGGCTTGTCCGAAGTGAATTCGGCCAAGCCTCACAAATTGCTCGACTTGGATAGTCTCGCAATTATGTCTTTCCATCCATGGATTGCTTGGCAGGTTGTTTTCAACAACCTGCTATTTCCGGCAAGGCTATGCCACGAGACGGATGAGCGTCAATTCAGGCGGGCAGTTGAACCTTACGGGTATCAGGGATACGCCAATGCCCCTTGAGACATAGACCTGAGTGAGCCTGTTGCGGACAAGGCCGCCGGAGTATTTCTGGCCGAAGCTCGAAGGGACTATAGGGGCAAAGGACCAGGGGAGCCTGACCTGTCCGCCGTGCGTATGGCCAGAGAGTACGAGGTCTACCTTTTCATCGAGAGGCAGGTATTCCGAGTAATCAGGGTGGTGTGAGAGAAGTACCCGGGGCACCTGGAGCGGCACCCCCTTCAATGAAGCCCTTGCGTCCGGCTTGTCCTCGAGATAATCCCTCGTGCCGGCTATGCAGAGGGTATCTCCTCCCGACCTTATCATTATATGGCTGTTCTGCAGGAGGGATATGCGGCTTTGCCTGATGACCTCTCTGCTGTAGCTCTCACCGATAAAGTAATCGTGGTTCCCGAGGATTGAGACGACACCGTGGCGGGCCTTCAGCCTCGCGAGGGCCTCTATCGCGGGGGCCGCGTACTTGCGCTCGTCGTCTATGTAGTCTCCCGTGAGCGCGACCAGGTCAGGGCTGAGGCTGTTTGCCTTGTCCACGACCTTGTTTATGTATTTGAGGCCTACAACGGGGCTGTGGTGTATGTCAGTGAGCTGGCAGATGGTGAAGCCGTTGAAGGCAGGGGGCAGCCTCGGTATGCGGATATCGACCCGCTGGACCTCGATGTCCTTTGGTTCGAGCACAAATCCATCGAGCATGACTGCGCCGCCGAGTATGAGCCCGCCCTTTATGAAGTTCCGGCGGGATATCATGGCGTCACCTCAGGAAGAAGGCCTCCAGCTCGCTCCGCTTTATCCTCTTTATGATAGGCCTTCCGTGAGGGCAGTGTCCTGCGAAGTCTATCTTTGAAAGCCCCTTCAAAATGGCAGCCGCCTCTTCCCTGGCAAGCGGCCTGGGGCCCCTTATAACGCTGTGGCATGCTATCCTCATTAGCGCCGACTCTATCCTCTCTTCGATCCTTGAGCTGCCCCCAAAGGCCGATAGCTCCTGGGCAAGGTCTTTTATGAGGCCTGTTGACGAACGAGAGGACAGGATATCCGGCACTGACTTTATAAGAAATGTCTCGCCCCCGGCCACTATCGACGGGCCGAAGGGCATCAGTTCAAAACCCATTCTGGAGAGGTACTCAGAGGCCTTCAGCACCTCTTCCTTTTCTTCCGGCGTAGTCTCTATGCGCTCGGGCAGAAGCAGTGCCTGGCTCCTGATACTGCCCGCACAGAATCTGATCTTCAGCTCTTCAAAGGCGCACCGTTCAGCTGCGCCGTGCTGGTCTATTATGTAGGCCACTCCGGCCCTCTCAGGCGTCTGGGCGACGATGAACTCTCCCCAGAGCTGGCCGATTACCTGTAAATCCAGGAACTCAGGATTTATTACCGCCTCGTCCGCCTCTTCCCTGAGCTCAAGCTGTACGGCCTCTACAGAAGGACTGTAATCAGTTGTGCTCTCGCCAAGAGAAGATGGTCTTGCCGCAGCTGAAAATGCAGGCCTCTTCGAGTATGCGGCAGCAGGCGCGGCAGATGCCTTTGCCAGGGCATCCCTTATGCCGTATCTGACCAGGTCGAATATCCAGGCCTGGTTTCTGAACCGGACCTCGCTCTTTGCCGGGTGGATATTTACATCCACATCTTGAGGAGGGACTGCGAGGTCGAGGACAGCGAAGGGGTATCTGCCTGAAAGCAGCTGCCCATATCCTTCAATTATAGCACGGTTTATTGACCTGTCCCTCACCCAGCGGCCGTTGACGTATGTATTGACGAACTTCGCCGTGGGGTAGCTCGGCTCGTGACTGCCTATGAGCCCTCTGAGGTCCGGCGTCTCTATCTCGATGAGATTTTTGGCCGTTTCCGCGCCGTAAAGGTCTGCTATTCTCTGCCTCAGCGTGCCGGGCGCTGTCTCGATTGGCCTGCCGGAGCCGTGGACAAGTCTAAAGCGCTTGTCAGGGTTTACCAAGGCTATCTTTTTGAATGTCTCGAGTATCCTGCCGTATTCCGCCTCTGCGCCTCTCAGGAACTTGAGCCTTGCGGGGGTGTTGTAGAAGATGTCCTTGACCTCGATAGATGTCCCTTCAGGACAGCCTTCATCCGATACAACTGGTTCAGAGCCGCCTTCGCTAAGAATCTTTGTACCGACTATCTCTTCCGGCCGCCTTGTCCTGAGGGTCACTACTGAGACAGCCGATATGCTGGCAAGGGCCTCTCCGCGAAAGCCCATAGTCATGATGTTTTCGAGGTCTTCCTCAATGGATATCTTTGATGTAGCATGGCGAAGGAAAGCAAGCTCCGCGTCCTCCCTCGCTATGCCTGAGCCGTTGTCGATGACCTTGATGAGCCGCTTGCCGCCCTCGGTCACGGTGACGGATATGGATGTCGCGCCGGCATCTAACGAGTTCTCAAGAAGCTCCTTAAGGACAGATTCGGGCCGCTCGACGACCTCTCCGGCGGCTATCTTGGAGGCAAGCGATTTATCTAAAATGCGTATTCTGGACATGAAAGGGATTTTACTACGTGGGAGAAGAAAAGCCAAGAGGGGAGGGGGAGTTCCCCTCTTTTTTAAAGAGGGGGCAGGGGAGATTATCTTTTTTAATCCCCCTTTAGAAAAGGAAGAAGTCGTCACGCGAGCGTTTACGGGACTGTCTCGGAATTGTGATGCCTCGTAAGCTGTTTTTTTTCTCCCTCTCCCCTTGGGGAGAGGCAGGGGTGAGGGGGAAATCAGGGCATGAATTTTCCCAGCGGGCATTCCTTGCACCGGGGCTCTCTGGGCCTGCAGAAGTCCTTGCCTGTCCTGACGATGAGGGCGTGGTATTCATTGAAGAGGCGGAGGTCTTTCGGCAGGTTTTGCATGAAGAGGGTCTTCACATCTTCGTATTCGGCCTTGCCGTCTATGACCCTGTGGCGCTCTAATATCCTTTTTGTGTAGGCATCGACCACAAACTCCGGGTGGTCTCCGGCATAGAGGAGGATGGAGTCTGCTGTCTCAGGGCCGATGCCGTTGATCGATAGAAGCTCCGCCCTGAGCATGACGGTATCCTGCCTGAAGAGCTTATCCAGGCTGCCTTTGTGGTTGTTGAAGAGGTGGTCGAGAAAATGCCTGAGCCTTTTTGCCTTTATGTTGAAGTAGCCCGCGGGCCGTATGAGGCTTGCGAGTTCGTCATGGGCAAGCGCCCTCATCTTCTCAGGGTTTAATACCTTTTTGTCCCGGAGGTTCGTGATGGCCTTCTCGACATTTGTCCAGGCCGTGTTCTGGGTGAGGATGGCGCCGATTATTATCTCGAACCTTGTCCTGCCCGGCCACCAGCCCTGCGGGCCGAATGCGGAAAAGAGGGATTCATAATAGCTGGTGAGAGTTTTGGAGAGTTCTTTGCAGTGCATAATTTTTAAAGCAAAACAAGAGTCATCTTTTAAATATTTGAATTTAGAAGCTTTTAGCCCCTTCTTCCACTTTTTTTCTCTCTGTCTCTTTTTTGTATGAATCAAAAGCATTTTCCAATTGCCTTGAAGTCACAATTCCGCGCGCGAAATATAATGCATCATTTACGGTTAGGCCGGTATAAATTTCAAGGTTCTTGTTTTGCCATCTACTCATATAGGAAACGTACCCGTCGTTGATATTATAAAAAGCAGGTTTATAGCAATGAGAAGGACGCCCGTATTTATTTCTAAACACCTTTGTAAGATAATCTGCCTCATTTTGAACAATAGAGTCGAGTTTGTTTGCAGTAAGCCGTTGGGTGTCAAAGGATAGCGAGTATAATCTGTTTTTGTGATCAAAATGGAATATTACTCCTACTGAAATTTCACCCAATGAGAATTCATCAATCAAAACCAATCCATTGTACTCTGATATTTTCTCCTGGCCTAGGGTTTCTCGTAATTCATTAATAACATCATCATAGCTCGCGCCAAACGGAATAGTTTGAAAGGCGTTCATATATTTAGCCGAGGCAGCTTTAAATCTTTTCTCACGCTCAGTTTTTCCTTTTTATAGTCGTTTTTCTCTTCCGCAAGCTTGCTTCTAAATTCCGCAATTTTTACAGCTGCGATTCCTCTTTTAATCTCATAAATAAAAACCTTTTTCCCATCAAACTGTACAACAAGATCTTTTTCGAATTTAATTGGGAAAGGGGATGCCGCTAGTATCGCGTCGCAAGCCGCTTTTTCGAGATCAGAATAAGATGAGTCAAGGACCTCTAATTCGTATGGTCTTCCGGTCATGGATAATTCGAAAAAGACCAGATGTTCTCCTTGCCAATTATGCGTTTGAGCGATCTCGGATTCCGTCCATGCCTTTTCAATAGACTGCTCAATTTCAAAATAATTTATTTCAGACTCGTTAAGTTGGGCGAGAAGGTTTGAATAGTTGCCTGCAAATAATGACGTCGGGAAAAAAAGAAAAAACAATAGGGCAATCAGTTTTTTCATTTTTGCTCCTTATTTTAGGTTTTTGCTATAGGAATGAATGAGATTGGAGGTTGAATCAATATTATACAGCGCCTCACCCCCGATTGAAAGCGGGGGTGAGGGGAGCGATGATGTATTTATAAGGAACAGCTATTCCTTTCCCAGCCCCTTGAGCGTCTCCAGTTCCTTTTCGGTCAGAGGTCTGAACTCGCCCGGCTTGAGCTTGCCTACTTTTATCCCGGCGAAGTCCACCCTCTTGAGCTTCTGCACAGGGTGGCCGATAGCCATGCACATCCGTTTCACAAGGTGGTTCCTGCCCTCGAAGACCGTAAGCTCTATCCAGGAGTTCTCCTCCGTGGCCCTTACGAACTTGGCCTTGGCGGGCAATGTCCTGCCGTCCTCGAGGAAAACGCCCTTCTCGAGCTTTTCGAGCTTCTCTTTAGGAGGGATGCCCTTTACCTTGACGAGATAGGTCTTGGGCACCTGGAATGTCGGGTGAATAAGCTTGTTCGAGAGGTCGCCGTCGTTTGTAAGAAGGAGCACCCCTTCGGCGTCATAGTCAAGCCTGCCTACGGGGTAGACCCTGGCGCGTACCCGGGCTACGAGCTGCGTGACGACAGGCCTGTTGTGCTCGTCTGATACCGAGCTTATATAACCCTTGGGCTTGTTGAGAAGAAGATATACCTTGGGGCCTTTTACGGATATCCTCTTTCCGTCTACCTCTATCCTGTCAGAGGACGGGTCGGCCTTCGCGCCGAGCTCAGTTATCGTCTTCCCGTTGACCGTTACGCGGCCTTCCAGGATGAGCTCCTCCGCCTTCCTCCTCGAGGTTATCCCCGCTGTCGCTATTATCTTCTGAAGACGGTCCTGGTGAGGGGCTTCCGGAGCCTTCGGCGCCGGTTTCCTCGTCGGTCTCCTCCCAGCCGCTCTCAAAGCTGTCCTCGGCCGAGAGCTGGAGGGCTTCCCCGCCCTCTTCGGCTGTTCCGTCCTGTATCGACTCTCCGGTTTCGTCCTGGTTCTGGAGTCTGTCCTGGTCTCCGGTTTGGTTCTGCTCCGGGAGTCTGTCCTGGTCTCCGGTTTCGTTCTGCCCCGGGAGTCTGTCCTGTTCTCCGGTTTCGTTCTGCCCCGGGAGTCTGTCCTGGTCTCCGGCTTGGTTCTGCTCCGGGAGTCTGTCCTGGTCTCCGGTTTCGTTCTGCCCCGGGACTCTGTCCTGGTCTCCGGTTTCGTTCTGCTCCTGTCCGTCTGCGGCTTCCTGGGCCCCTTGAACTGAGTCTTTGACTGTGTCCTCGGCTCTTTGCTGCCCCTGTTCCTGGGCATACTCTTCCTCCATTTTTTTGAGGTCCTTGAGGCTCGGCAGGCACGAGAGGTCACGGAGTTCGAACGTCTCAAGGAACTCCTTTGTGGTGCCGTAGACCACCGGCCTTCCGGGTACTTCCTTCCTGCCGACTATCTTTATGAACCTCTTCTCCATGAGCGTGGCGAGCACGCCGCCGGAATCAACTCCCCTGATGCCCTCTATCTCGCCCCTTGTCACAGGCTGCTTGTACGCGGTTACGGCCAGGGTCTCCATGGCGGCCTTGCTTATCTTCTGCATGCCTATCTTGAAGAACCTTCTCAGCCACGGCGCGAACTCGGGGTTTGTCCTGAACTGGTAGCCGCTGGCGACCTCTTCTATGTAGAAGCCGCCTGCCTTGTTCCTGTAGTCCTCGATAAGCTCGCCCAGCGCGGCCTTTACGGCCGCTTTTTCCTCGCCTTCGAGCACGCCGAATATCTTCTCAAAGCTTATGGCGCTCTCCGCCGCGAAAATTATCGATTCGATTATTGGCTTTAGGCTATCCTTATCCAGCATACTCTACTCTTCCTTTTTGTCTTCTTGGGCCTGGTCCGCCTGATCGGTCCCGTTCGCCTGAGGCGCTTCTTCGGCCTTCTCTTCCGGTATGTACGCCCTGATTACGCTGTCGTCCGTCTGGTGAAGTCTTATCATGAGGAGCTTCGCGAGCTCCAGTATCGCAAGGAAGGTCACGACAATCTCGCCTTTTGTGGCCCCTTCGGGGAATAGCGAGGTAAAGGGCGCGCTCCGCATTTTGCCGAGGTACTCCATTACATCGTTTATCTTGTCCGCGATCTTGAAGCGCTCAGAGGTGAGCTCTATCGTTCTTTCTTTCGGGGCGCGCTCGAGAATACCCTTTATCGCCTCCATGAGGTCGAAGACAGAGACATTGACGAAGCCCGCCCCTTCTTCGAGCTCTTCAAGGGGCTCTTCAGAACCTCGCGCAAAGACGTCCCTTCCAAGCAGGTTCTTCTCGGAGAGCTCCCTGGCGGCTTCCTTGTATCTCTGATATTCGAGGAGCTTTATTATCAGCTCTTCTCTCGGATCAATTCCTTCTTCCTCTTCGGGCGGGGCCTCTTCGTCCACGGGCAGGAGCATCTTGCTCTTTATATGCACGAGCGTGGCTGCCATGACCAGGAACTCTCCGGCGAACTCGAGGTTCATCTCCTTCATTATCTCGATGTATTCGAGGTACTGTTCGGTGATGGAGGCTATGGGGATATCATAAATATCGACCTCGCTCTTCTTTATGAGATGAAGAAGCAGGTCGAGCGGCCCTTCGAATATGTCGAGCTTTATGTTATATGCAGAGACCATTGCTATTCAATTCCCATCGCGGCCCGGACCTCTTTCATGGTCGCGGCAGCGATCGGCTGGGCCCTTTTTGCGCCCTCGCTGAGTATCCCGGTTATCTGTCCGGGTTGTGCCTCAAGCTCCTTGCGCCTCTTCTGTACCGGCTCTATATTGGCAAGCACCTTGGGTAATACGGACTTTTTGCACTCTATGCAGCCTATGAGGGCCTTTGTGCAGCCTTCCCTTACCCAGTTTATTGTATTCTCGTCAGAGTAGAGGTTGTGGAACGTAAGAAAGAGCGGGCAGAGGTTCGGGTTGCCGACGTCGGTGCGCTTCTTCCTCGCGGTGTCGGTCATCATGGTCAATATCTTCTTCTCTATCTCCTCCGGCGGGTCTGAAAGGAAGATGGCGTTGTTATAGGACTTGCTCATCTTCCTGCCGTCAGTGCCGAGCACCTTGGGTATTGCCGTAAGGAGCGTCTCAGGCTCAGGGAAGACCTCGCCGTAAAGGAAGTTGAAGCGGCGGGTTATCTCCCTTGAGAGTTCGAGGTGAGGGGCCTGGTCGATGCCCACGGGCACCT
>MGPL01000094.1:8759-11629 GCA_001797415.1 Deltaproteobacteria bacterium GWA2_55_10 | reverse complement strand
CTGCAGCTCGTAAGCCTTCGCGGACTCCACCGGGTCCCCGGCGTCTCTAAGCTCAACGAAGCTCACGCCCTTTACGACCCTTCCGTCCTTTACGTCAAGGCACGGTATTATCCTCTTTGTAAGCATCAGAGAGAGCTTGCCGTCCTTATGGCTTCATTGAGGTCGAGCTTGCCCGTGTAAAGGGCCTTGCCTATTATCATGCCCTCGAGCCGCACGCCCCTGTATGATTCGATGTCCGCGACCGACGAGATGCCGCCGGACGCGACGACAGGGATATTGACGCTCTCCGTCATCTCCCTCGTGGCCTCGATATTGGGCCCTGCCATCATGCCGTCCTTTGAAATGTCGGTGTATATGATGCAGCTGACGCCCGCGCCTTCGAGGTTCCTGGCAAGGTCCACGGCCTTTTCGCTCGTGACCGTCACCCAGCCCTTTATGGCCACCTTGCCGTCCTTTGCGTCAACGCCGACGGCGACCCTGCCCGGGTACTTGCGCGTGAGCGTGTTCACGAGCGCGGGGTTCTCGTATGCGGCTGTGCCGATTATCACCCTTTTGACCCTGGGCATGGCAAGGTAGGTCTCGGCGGTCTTAATGTCCCTTATGCCGCCGCCGATCTGGACCTGCACCTTTATTGAATTGATTATCTTCTTTATTACGGGTAAGTTCCTGGCGTTGCCTTCGACCGCGCCGTCAAGGTCGACAAGATGTATGATAGAGGCTCCATTCGCCTCCCACTTTTTCGCCATCTCCCAGGGCTCGTCCGAATAGACTGTCTCGTCCTGCATCCTGCCCTGCGTAAGACGCACGCACTTGCCGTTCTTTATGTCTATTGCCGGGAATATTTGCATGTGACCTCCTTAGCGCATCCGGCTGAAGTTCTCGAGCACCTTGAGCCCCGGCTTCTGGCTCTTCTCCGGGTGGAACTGGCACGCCATTATATTGTCTTTCATTATGCTGCTCGTGAAATCCATTCCATAGCCCGTGGTAGTGAGGTCAACTGACCTGTCCTCCGGCACGGCGTAGTACGAATGGACGAAGTAGAAGAACGTGTCATCCTCTATGCCTGAGAGCAGCGGGGAGTCTTTTCTCTTGTTCGCCTCGTTCCAGCCCATGTGCGGGACCTTGAGGCCGGTCCCTTCGGGAAAGCGCACGACCTTGCCCTTTATCACCCCAAGGCCTTTGTGACGGCCGAACTCCATCGACTCGTCGAAAAGGAGCTGCAAGCCCAGGCAGATGCCGAGGAAGGGCTTGCCGCTCTCTATTGATTTGATTATCGGGTCGATGAGGCCGTACTCATCGAGGTTCCTCATGCAGTCCTTGAACGCGCCCACGCCGGGCAGCACGACGTGGCTCGCATTGAGTATGGCCTTCGGGTCGCGCGTGACTGCCGCGGTTGCGCCGACCTTCTCAAATGCCTTGGCAACGCTACGGAGGTTGCCCATGTCATAGTCGATTATGGCTATCATTGCCTAAAGCTTGCCTTTTGTGGATAGCACGCCTTTTATCCTGGGGTCTACAGTAACGGCCGCGCCGAGCGCTCGGCCCAGGGCCTTGTAGACGGACTCTATCGCGTGGTGGATGTCCTCGCCGTAATGTAGGGTTATGTGCAGGTCGAGCCCGGCGCTGTTCGAGAGCGCCTTCATGAACTCCTTCATGAGCCCGACATCGAACGTCTTCTCCACGCTGCCCTTTTTCAAGGACGAATAGACGCTCTCGATGGCGAAAGAGGAGACGGCAGAGCTGAATTTGAAGTACGGCCTGTTGCTTATGTCGAGTATTACGGTCGAAAGGGAGTCCATCATCGGCACGTCGGAAGAGCCGCACCTCTTTATACCCGCGTTGTTGCCGAGCGCCTTCTTAAGGGCCTCTCCGAGGGTTATGCCGACGTCCTCCACCGTGTGGTGAAAATCGACCTCGACATCGCCCTTTGCCCTGATCTTCAGGTCAAAGAGCCCGTGGCGCGCGAAGTTCGTGAGCATGTGGTCGAAGAAGGGCAGCGGCGTCTTCACGTCTCCGTTGCCCCTTCCGTCGAGGTTCAGTTCGACGGTTATCTCAGTCTCCCTTGTCTTCCTGGCTATCTTTGCCTTACGGGCCATGGCGGTTGTCCTTATTTTTTCTTTAGCCTCTGGGCGGCGCTTAGTCCATGCGCCTCGAGGCCTTCGAGGTCCGCGAATCTTTTTACTTCCTTGCCGAGCTTCCCGAAGGATTCTTTTGAAAAGCTTATTACGCTCGTCCTCTTAATGAAATCATATACGCCAAGGGGCGAAGAGAAGCGCGCGGTGCCGCCTGTCGGGAGCGTATGGTTCGGGCCCGCGAGATAGTCTCCGGCAGCTTCAGGAGTATAAGCGCCTAAAAATATCGCGCCGGCGTTCTTTATCCGGCCCATCAGCTCGAACGGCCTCTCGACGAAAAGCTCTAAATGTTCAGGGGCGATCCTGTTCGAGATGTTTGCGGCCTCTGTGAGGTCTTTCGCGATTATGATTATGCCGTACCTGTCAACGGAGGCCCTGGCGATATTTTTTCTCTTGAGCTTCTTTAATTGCTTCTCTACTTCGGCGGATACGGCCTTTGCCATTGCAGGAGATGTAGTGATGAGCATACTTGATGCGAGCTCGTCGTGCTCTGCCTGTGAGAGCAGGTCTGTCGCTATCCACGATGCGTCGCCGGTGCCGTCGTTTATGATGAGTATCTCGCTCGGCCCGGCTATCATGTCGATATCGACCCTGCCGAAGACGAGCCTTTTGGCGGTGGCGACGAATATATTGCCCGGCCCTGTTATCTTGTCGACCCTGGGTATGGACCTTGTTCCGTAGGCGAGCGCGGCAACGGCCTGCGCCCCGCCGACCCTGAATATCCTGTCGACTCCGGAT
>MGPL01000094.1:6988-8732 GCA_001797415.1 Deltaproteobacteria bacterium GWA2_55_10 | reverse complement strand
TTTATGCCCTCTTTGCCCGGCGGGGTTACCATGATGATCTCGTTCACTCCGGCGACCTTTGCCGGGATCGCGTTCATGAGCACTGTCGACGGATAGGCGGCCTTGCCGCCGGGCACGTAGATGCCCGCGCGCTCAAGGGGCGTGATCCTCGCGCCCAATATTGTGCCTTCCTTGTCTGCGGTGAACCAGGAGTTCTCTACCTGGCCCCTGTGGAATGATTCGAGGCGGGTTGCTGCAAGCTCAAGGAGCTTTATGTCTTCTTTTGATACTGATTTTACTGCCCTGTCTATCTCAGAGGCTTTGACCTCAAGCCTTCCCTTTACATCAGCCTTGTCGAACTTGCGGGTGTACTCGACGAGGGCGTCGTCCCCGCGTGAGCGCACGCTTGAGATTATCTCCTTTACCGTCTCTTCGACGGTAGAAGTGTCCTCGTCGCCTCTCTTGAGTATCTCCGAGAGGAGCGCCTGGAAGCCTTTGTCTTTGGATTCAGCTATTCGCATAAGGGGAAAGATGGGAAATTTCTATTTGCCGTTTGCCGCAACGGCCTTGCCGAGCGCGTCCACAAGCTCTTTTACGCGCCGGGGTTTTGTCTTGAGCGACGCCCTGTTGCACACCAGCTTGGAAGTGATGTGCATGATGTGCTCTACCTCGACGAGACCGTTCTGGCGGAGCGTCTCTCCTGTCTGCACCAGGTCGACTACCCTCTCGGAAAGGCCCAGAAGCGGCGCGATCTCTATCGACCCGTAGAGCTTTATTATATCGACCTGTATGCCCTTGCCGAGGAAATGCTTCAATGTGATATTGGGGTACTTGGTCGCAACGCGCACATGCGTCCACTGCCCTGGGTTGTCGGTCGCGCCAAGCTCCTTTGGCTCGGCGACCATCATCCTGCACACGCCTATCCCCAGGTCAAGCGGCTCGTATAGGTCTTTTGACTGCTCAAGGAGGACATCCTTGCCTGCTATGCCGATGTCGGCTGCCCCGTACTCGACGTACGTCGGCACGTCCTGGCTCCTTATTACCATGAACCTCAGGCCAGGCGCAACGTCCTCGAATATCAATCTCCGGTCGTCCTGCAGTACCGGCGCGATATCTATCCCGGCTGCCTTGAATAATACCGAGGCCTCTTTCAAGATCCTGCCTTTGGGCAGCGCTATCGTAAGCACGTCGTTGGTCATATCTTTAGTTCCCCTCTTTTCTAAAGAGGGGTTAGGGGAGATTATCAAAAACCGCTAATCCCCCTCGATCCCCCTTTAGGAAAGGGGGGGGTCTAAGGTTACTCCTTCACCCGTTCTATCTTTGCCCCGAGCCTTTTGAGCTTCTCCTCTATTCTCTCATATCCCCTGTCAAGATGGTATATCCTTGATACCTCTGTCCTGCCGTCAGCCACGAGCCCGGCGAGTATGAGGGAAGCGCTCGCACGGAGGTCCGTTGCCATCAGCGGCGCGCCGCTCAATCTCTTCACGCCCCTTACGACCGCGCTCCTGCCGTCTATGGTGATGTCCGCGCCCATCCTCTTCAATTCGCTTACGTGCATGAACCTGTTCTCGAAGACGGTCTCTGTTATGACGCTCAAGCCGCTCGATATCGACATCATGGACATCATCTGCGCCTGCATGTCCGTAGGGAAGCCGGGGTAGGGGAGGGTCTTCATGTCAACGCTCCTCATCGGCAGGTCGCCTATTACGCGAACTCCTCCGTCTTCGGGCAGCACCTCGGCGCCGACTTCCTTCAGCTTGATATT
>MGPL01000094.1:323-6925 GCA_001797415.1 Deltaproteobacteria bacterium GWA2_55_10 | reverse complement strand
GGCGTCCGCGAGGCAGACGACCTCGGGCTCCAAAGCCGAGTTCTCCAATATGGTGGTGCCTTCGGCGTGGACAGCGGCGAGCATGAGGTTCTCTGTGCCGGTTACGGTCACGGTGTCCATGTAGATCTTCGCGCCCTTGAGACGCTCGGCTGTCACAGTCACATAGCCGTGCTCTATGACGACCTCCGCGCCCATTGCCTTCAAGCCCTTGAGGTGAAGGTCGATGGGCCTCGCGCCTATGGCGCAGCCGCCGGGAAGCGATACCCGCGCCCTCTTGAACCTTGCCACAAGAGGCCCGAGCACCAGGACAGAGGCCCTCATGGTCTTCACAAGCTCGTAAGGGGCCTCAGGCGAAGCTACGTCCCTGGTCCTTATCCTCACAGTCCTGTCCTCAGGCCCTTCGTTAATCTCGGAGCCGAGGTGCTTAAGGAGTATTTTAAAGGTATCTATGTCGCGGAGCCTGGGTACGTTGGTGATGGTGAGCCAGCCGTCCGTGAGGAGGGCCGCTGCCATGAGGGGGAGTACGGCGTTCTTTGCGCCGCCTACGGTCACTTCGCCTACGAGGCGGTTTCCGCCTTCGATGAGTATCTTGTCCATTTACCGGTTTTTCCTGCCGTCATTGCCTCGCTCGCAATGACTACGAATTTTTACGCCGCGCCCTGCTCTTTCTTCAATGCCTCTGTCTGGTAATAGCCGATGAGCGTGTCGGTGAGCTCGTCGAGGTCGCCTTCCATGACCTCCGTGAGCCTGTGGAGCGTAAGGCCTATCCTGTGGTCCGTGACCCTGTTCTGCGGGAAGTTGTATGTCCTTATCTTCTCGCTCCTGTCGCCCGTGCCGACCTGGGTCCTTCTGTCAGCCGCTATCTTTTTCTGCTGCTCCTGTATCTTGGCGTCAAGTATCCTGGCTTTCAATACCTTGAAGGCTTTTTCCCTGTTCTTGTGCTGGCTCTTCTCTTCCTGGCAGGCTACGACAGTGCCTGTCGGAATATGCGTCATGCGCACTGCTGTCTCGACCTTGTTCACGTTCTGGCCGCCGTGGCCGCCTGACCTGAAGGTATCGACCCGTATGTCGTCCATGCGGACGTCGACCTCTACGTCTTCGGCCTCGGGCATGACCGCGACTGTCACGGTAGAGGTATGCCTTCTGCCTGAAGCCTCTGTCTCAGGCACCCTCTGGACGCGGTGGACGCCGCTTTCGAACTTGAAGCGCGAAAACGCGCCCTTGCCCGCTACTTCGGCTATGATCTCCTTCATGCCGTTGAGGCCCGTGGGGCTGGTGTTCATAACCTCGACCTTCCAGCCCCTGCGCTCTGCGTAGCGTGAGTACATCCTGAAGAGCTCAGCCGCGAAAAGCGCGGACTCGTCCCCGCCCGCGCCGGCCCTTATCTCAACTATGATGCTCTTGTCGTCGTTAGGGTCTTTGGGGAGGAGCATTATCTTAAGCTCGTTCTCAAGCTCCTCGCGCCTTTTTTGCAGGTTCGGGATCTCTTCCTTGGCAAGCTCCCTTAATTCTTCGTCCCTGCCATCGAGTATCTGCCTGTTGTCCGCCAATTCGGAATCTATCTTCTTCAGTTTTCGGTATATTTCGACCAGGTCGTGGAGAGAAGAGTGCTCGCGGGCGTACTTCTGATACAGGTCCGCGTTCCCGGCCACGTCAGGCAGGCCCAGGAGGTCTGAAAGCTCATCGTACCTCGATTCTAATGATTCAAGACGTTTTTCTATCATAGTTGAATAGTCGTAATTAAAATAATAGGGCCAAAGCTAAAGGGCTTTGAATTTCTCCCTTATCTCCTTCGGCTTTCCGCAGGTCATCTCGCCCTCGCCGCACTTACCCCTGACGCACGAGGGGCCTGAGTCCCTGAATATGAAAGGGGCTGCTACCTTTACGCACCTGAGCATCTCGGTGGCCATCTCCCTTATCTCCCACTGCGCGCGTTCGCAGCAGCGGAGATCAAAGAAATGCAGGAGCTCCCTCGCGTTCATCGTGACGATTATCTTTGTGCAGGCGGCGTTGGGAAGAAGATATCTCGCGTCTTCAGCCGGTATGCCTTCGGCCACCAGCTCGCTGTAGAGGTCGTAGATCTGTTTTATCTTTTTGTCGAAGCGTTTGAGCTTGTCCTTGTCAGCCGCAATCGACGGCGGGGTGACGAACTCAGGGCTGGTCGCCTTTACATACCTCTGGCTTTGCTGGGAATAGGAGGCGAGCCTGTGGCGGACGAGCTGGTGCGATGTGGCCCTTGAGATGCCCTCTATCCCGAAGGTAAAGGAGGCGTGCTCAAGGACCGACAGGTGCCCAAGCTTAAGGATCTTTCCGAGGAATTTTTCGAGGCCGCTCGTTGCCGCCTTGCCTTCGAGCTCGCTTATGGTGGAGGCAGAGTAACAGAGCCTGGCCGCCATCGCGACGGTCCTCTCCGGCTCCGGGGTGTGCCTGAGGAGGGCTACCTTCACCAGGCCCTCCTTCTTCAGGCCTGCTTCTTGATGATATTCTTGTACTTGTTCCTGAACTTCTCTATCCTGCCGGCAACGTCGAGGAGCTTGTGCTCTCCGGTATAGAACGGGTGGCAGTTGTAGCATACCTCTACGGAGAGGTCCTTCTTTGTGGAGCAGGTCTCCACTACGTTCCCGCACGCGCAGTGTATCTTTGTCGCGTTGTACGCCGGGTGTATTCCCTCTTTCATGGTGCTTTCCTCCTGAATATCGTTACGTTTTTAAATAGTTTACGGGATCCCGCTCGTTCCGGGCAGACCCGTCCCGTCTGGCGTAATAGTCCATAATAGCAACTATGTGCGTGGAGTTCAAGAATAAAAAAGCAGGGCAGGCTGCTGAAAAAGGCCCATCTGCTTTGTTATCTTCGTCGCTCGTAGTAGCGGCGTACGGCAAAGAGTACGCCTCCTCCCTCGCTCCCCGGTTTAACCGGGGCCTCGCATCTGGACCTTCTTGAGCAGTCTGAAGAAGGGGGATGCAATAAAAAA
Organism: Deltaproteobacteria bacterium GWA2_55_10; assembly: GCA_001797415.1. Classification (GTDB taxonomy): domain Bacteria; phylum Desulfobacterota; class GWC2-55-46; order GWC2-55-46; family GWC2-55-46; genus UBA5799. Next base: position 3,954 of record MGPL01000094.1, on the reverse strand, counting down.
GCCCCTGGGGAGGTTAAGCAGTAGGTGCCGTAATGAGGCGGTAAAATGGATCTCACCCTCCCCTTAGTCCCCTCCCGTCAAGGGAGGGGAGAATGCTTGTCATTGCGAGCCGGAGGCGAAGCAATCTCAGGCATTTGGGAAAAAGGGATATTGGGGAGATTGCTTCGTCACTTCGTTCCTCGCAATGACGGGAAAGGGAGGGAAATAAAAAAAGGCCCCGGCGGTTCGATTCCGCCGGGGCCTTTGTCTGCTGCCGGTCTTCTATCTGCTCATCGAATCGAGGAAGCCCCTGTTGCTCGGGGTATGCTGTATCTTGTCGAGCAGGAACTCCATGGACTCTATCGGGTTCAGGGGCTGGAGCACCTTGCGGAGTATCCAGATCCTGTTGAGCTCTTCCTTGGTAAGGAGCAGGTCCTCTTTCCTCGTGCCGGACTTGTTGAGGTCGATGGCCGGGAATATCCTCCTCTCGGAGAGCTTCCTGTCGAGGACGATTTCCATGTTGCCGGTTCCCTTGAACTCCTCGAATATGACCTCGTCCATACGGCTGCCCGTGTCGATAAGGGCCGTTGCCATGATGGTGAGACTCCCGCCCTCTTCGATGTTCCTGGCCGCTCCGAAGAACCTCTTGGGCTTGTGGAGCGCGTTCGAGTCGACGCCGCCTGAGAGCACCTTTCCGCTGGGCGGCACGACGGTGTTATAGGCCCTCGCGAGCCTCGTTATCGAATCGAGCAGTATGACGACGTCCTTCTGGTGCTCGACGAGCCTCTTTGCCTTCTCTATGACCATCTCGGCGACCTGCACGTGTCTCTGCGCGGGCTCGTCGAATGTAGAGCTTATGACCTCGCCCTTTACCGACCTCTGCATGTCGGTCACCTCTTCGGGGCGCTCGTCTATGAGGAGCACGAGGAGGACTATCTCGGGGTGGTTCGTGGTTATCGAATTTGCGAGTTTCTGCAGAAGGATGGTCTTACCGGCCCTGGGCGGGGAGACTATGAGACCTCTCTGCCCCTTGCCGACAGGCGTGAAGAGGTCCATTATCCTCATCGAGATGTCGGTGGACTGGTCCTTCTTCTCGCTCTTGAGCTCGAGGTTTATCTTCTCCTGCGGATACAGCGGCGTGAGGTTGTCGAAGAGTATCTTGTCCCTTGCCACCTCGGGGTCTTCGTAGTTGACCTTCTCGACCTTGAGGAGCGCGAAGTACCTCTCGCCCTCTTTCGGAGGCCTTATCTGGCCGGAGACAATGTCTCCGGTGCGGAGGTTGAACCTCCTTATCTGCGAGGGGGATACGTATATGTCGTCCGGGCCGGGCAAATAGTTGTAGTCCGGGGCGCGCAGGAAACCGAAGCCGTCGGGAAGGGTCTCCAGCACGCCTTCGCCGTATATCATCCCGTTCTGTTCGCTCTGGGATTGGAGGAGGGCGAAGATGAGGTCCTGCTTTCGCATGCTGGACGCCTGCTCTATATTATATTTCTTCGCGAGCGTTGTGAGCTCGTTAATCTTCTTCTCCTTAAGTTCTTTAAGGTTCATACAATACTCCTGTAGGGTGTTTTGGGATTTGTGGAGTGGGGGATAATAAAGCGGTTTACTCCAGGCCTTTGCAAGTTATAAAGCGGATCACTATAAATGGGTTTGTTTTTCCTCTGGGCTTAAATCTTCCGGATTGAAGCTTTGAGGCAGCAGTAAAGTGAACAATATTTGAAAGGTAATTTCACCATAGCATGCCTGTTGGGGGCTGTCAAGTGCCTTTTTTTATATTTTTGGCCCCCTTAAGCGCCCTGAATACCTCTCTGGCCTGCTCTACCGCACTCTCGATATTTCCGTTGTTTTCTATCACATAATCGGCATAGCCGAGCTTTTCCTTAACAGGAATCTGGCAGGATAGCCTCTGGCGCGCCTCTTCCCTCGTGAGGCCGTTGCGCCTGAGCACCCTCTCTATCTGCCTCTCCTCGTCCGCGTACACGACAATGATGCTGTCCACCTCGTCCTTGAACCCCATCTCGATGAGGAGGGCAATGTCAACGACGATAAGCTCGTCATCTCCGGCCCTGGCTATCTCTTCCCTTATCCGCTGGCGTATCCTCGGGTGTGTGATTCGGTTGAGTATGGCGAGGGCTTCCTTATTGCAGAATACTATGTCGCCCAGCGCCTTCCTGTTGAGGGTAGCGTCGGGGTTCAGTATCTTCTCTCCAAACGCCTCTATTATCTCGTTGTAGGCGGGTTTCCCGGGCTCGACTATCTCGCGGGCTATGACGTCCGCGTCGATTACGGTTGCGCCGAGCCTCTTGATCTCCGCGGAGACAAGGCTCTTGCCCGTGGCTATGCCGCCCGTGAGGCCGACTATCATCACATGTCCTTGAGCATGATGAAGCTCAACTGGCGGCCTGTCCTGCCGTTGTCCCTCCTGTACGAGAAGAAATCCCTTGTGCAGGAGGTGCACGGAGCGGAGCCGCTTATGTTCTTCTCGGGTACGCCCATGTAAAGGAGCTGGCTCAGGTTCTCTGCGCCGAGGTCGAGCCTCAATCCGTCTTCAAGCGGGACAAAGCTGTCGAGCCCTCGCCAGTTCTTAAGAAACTCCTCCATAACATTTTCTCCGACCTTATAGCAGCAGGGGCCTATGGCAGGGCCGAGCGCCGCAATCAGGTCGCCCGGCTTTGATCCGTAGGCCCTGCCCATCTCCTTCACGGTGTTGATGGTCACGCCCAGAGCCGTGCCTTTCCATCCGGCATGCACTGCGCCTATGGCCCTGTTTACAGGGTCATGGATAAGTACAGGGAGGCAGTCAGCCGTGAGCATGCCTATGGCGGCGCCATTTGTATTTGTAATTATGGCGTCAGCCTCAGGCAGAGCGCCGGGCAGATCGCCATTAAGCCTGAACACTGTGCTTCCATGCACCTGGCTTACGGTCATGAGCCGCTCGACCCCAAAGGTGTTGAAGAACCTGGACCTGTTCTCCTCCACGTTCTCCTTCAGGTCAGTGTCCCTTGCGTCGAAGTTGAGGCTCTCGTAAGGAGGGGCGCTCACGCCGCCGAGCCTGGTGAGAAAGCCGTGGACAACGCCTTCGCCGAAAAGTGGGGAGGAGAAGAATTTAATCCCGTTAAGTGTTTTCAATCGACTCTCCCTCCAGTGCGTCCACAAGCCTCTGCATATCAGGCGGCATCGGCGCGCTGAAATCCAGAGGAGCCCCGCTCTTCGGGTGCGTTATTCCCAATGAGTACGCGTGAAGCATCTGCCTGTTTATGCCTTTCACTATATCCGATACAGGTTTGGCGAGGGCAGGGGGCACAGGCCTCTTTCCGTAGACCTGGTCTCCCACTACGGGATGGCCTATCTCCGCAAGATGCACCCTTATCTGATGGGTGCGCCCTGTTTCGAGTTTAAGCTCGATGAGGGTCATGAGGGGGAACCTCTTCAGGACCGTGTACTTCGTTACAGCCGCCCTCTTGACCCTGGCCCTCGTGGATATCCTCTTTCTCTGTACAGAGTCCCTGCCGATCGCGATGCTTATCGTTCCCTCATCACACCTCATCCTGCCCCAGACAAGGGCGAGATACTTACGCCTGGTAGTCCGTTCCTTGAACTGGTTGCAGAGGCTGAGATAACTCTGGTCGTTCTTCGCCGCAACGAGCACGCC
>MGPL01000094.1:0-305 GCA_001797415.1 Deltaproteobacteria bacterium GWA2_55_10 | reverse complement strand
CCGATGGACAATTCCCGGCCTGAGAGGCCCTCCTATAGCCGCGAGCTTTCCGGCGTGGAAGAGCAGTGCGTTCACGAGCGTGCCGCTGGAGCGCCCTGCCCCGGGGTGCACCGCCATGTCAGCCGGTTTGTTGACGATGATGATGTCCTCGTCTTCGTAGATCACATCGAGCGGGATATCCTCTGCTTCGGTAAGCTCTCCCTTTGGCTCAGGCACAGAGATGGATATTGCGTCGTCCTCCCTGACCTTGTAGCCCGCCTTGGCAGGCTTCTGGTTGACCGTTGCCTTGCCCTCGTCAACGAGGG
>MGPL01000093.1 GCA_001797415.1 Deltaproteobacteria bacterium GWA2_55_10 | reverse complement strand
CGTAAAGGCGCTCGAAAGATTGAACGCGGGCAAAGAAGATATCGAAACGGCCCATTATGTGGCCATGGTATATGACCTGGGGCTCATGGTGGTCGACGGCGAGGTCCTGGACAAAAAAAGCCTTACGGCCTCCGAGCAGCGTACGATCAAGGCCCATCCATACAACACCCTCGGGCTCCTCAGCAATTTCGAATGCTCCGAGAAGGTCAAAAAGATCATCCTCCACCACCATGAAAGATGGGACGGCACCGGCTACCCTGACAAGCTCAAGGGAGAGGAGATACCCTTCCTCTCAAGGGTGCTCTCGGTTATAGACGCCTACTCTGCAATGACCTCGGAAAGGCCTTACCGGAGCACGTCTTCGGCAGCCGAGGCCCTGGAAGAGTTGAAAAAGAATTCCGGTTCTCTATATGACCCCGCGATAGTAAAAGCGCTTGAGGAAACGCTGCTCGCCCGGAACTGACCCGCCTTCAAATCACATCGAATCAGAGTTCATCTAAATACCTTTTTTGGAGTCCCGGAGCCTGTCGAAATATCTTACAGTTTGTCTCTTTTTATTTACAAACCCAAAAAGCCATTAAAAAATGCAGGGAATTGCCGCCCTATAAAATACATTGAGAATTCAACAAGTTAAGAGCAGAAGAGAGATTTGCGGGATTTGGCACAGCCATTGCACCTATAAATAGACAAATAAAACTTCACAATATTCAAGTTGGTGAAAGGAGGATAAGATGAGCATCAAGCGGAATTTGGCAATTATGGCAGCTGTAATCGGACTCTCAACAGTCGTGTCCGGTGCGCCTGCCCAAGCTTCTCCTGTACTCGGGGGCAGCGGTGTGAACGACATCTACTTCAACAATATAGAGAACTGGGTTGACGTAGACGGGTCAGGGACTGTAAGCGCTGGCGACCAGTTCTACGGTATTCTTCATGTCCAGAACATAGACAACCAGTACAGCGGTACTGTCTGGAATGAGGATAACGTCCTGGCGGGTGGCATAGACACCCTCACTGGCTACTTCCTGAACACGGTATCCGCGGCCTATCTTGAGGGCCTGACCTATCACATTACAATGGGTACGAGCACATATGACCCGAACGGCGTCATCAGCGCGGCAGAGCTCGCAAGCGGCGTTGTGATGAAGCTCTATTCCGACAGTTCACTTACCAGATATTCCGATGACGGCCCTGTCGCCACCGATATCGCTAACTCGACCGACGGGTCGCTCTGGGCCACGCTCACGACCCTTGGCGGCTACTGGTACACCCATGCGCCTATCATCCCTCCGACAAACCTCGGTGAGGCCATAGGCGACAGCTGGTTCGGACTGAACTTCGTCACAAACAACACAGGGTACACATTCTCGTATACGGACGACCCGCTTGAGAGCGAGAGCGGGAGCCCGCTGGTCCAGATGTACGGCACCTCTAACCTGAATGTGAACACGGCTGCCGGCAGCCCCTGGATGTTTACCAGCAACGACCCCTCGGTCGTGGTAACTCCTGAGCCCGGTACTTTCCTCCTGCTTGGCGGCGGCCTCCTTGGCCTCGGCATGTATGTCAGGAGAAGGGTAAGGAAGTAATAAGCACTAAAGCTGCAAATCAAAAGGGCGGACCGTCTGGTCCGCCCTTTTTTTATTTTAACATGCTGCTGAAAAAGTCCATCTGCTGCGTTGTCATCGTCGCTCGTCACTGCGACGTACATGAAGAGTACGACTCGCTCCTCGACGCCTGGCATATGGAGCTTTTTGAGCAGCATGAAAGCAGCTTTTACGCCTTTAATTCAATAGCCTTCCTTAGAGAGGATACCCTCGGCGTCCTGCCAATCCCCAGCCTGAAGAGCATGACAGGCGTATAGCCCGGCTTGAGAGAGAAGGCTTCCTTCAGAAGGGCTTCAGCTCTCTTCAGCATTATCCTGTAGCTGGACCCGATGCTGTCAGATTCATTATAGAGCCTGTTTAACAGAAAGAGTATCCCGGTCATGGGCTGGAGCGATAGGCCGAGCATCGAGGCCGTTAGCCAGACCCGTTGAACTGCCCTGCCCCCGTCGAGAAAGGCCCTTGGGTCGCTCCCCTTTACCTGCACCAGCCCCATTGCAGACGAGCCGCTGCAGAGCATATATGATTGATGCGGTACCATGCGGCTCAAGCCAACGGAGTTTAGCAACTTCAGAATGCCCCAGGACTTAAGCAAAGGGAATAACCTCTGCTGGACAGGGTCGAGCCCCAGGGTCCTTATGTCCATGCCGTCCCTGGTGGCCTCGGCCTCCTCTGCGCTCCACCTGATGTGGTCGAAGAGGAAGTCATGGAGGCCCCTGTGCTCGAAGAGAATGCGGTCGTTTTGGCTTGCCGCCTTTGCGGCAATCTTTTTAGCCCGGCCTTCGGCAAGGGCAAGCTCCGCGCCTGCAATACTATTGATTGACGCGAGAAGCCCCCTGCGGGCCTCGTCCGTAAGGGGCGCGCCGTTGTACTTGAACCGGTTGGTGCACCTCTTATCAATGAAAGGGAAGAGCGGTTCATTTTTTGGGGGAGCCTTTGAAAAGCGGATACTGGCTACGATGAGACCTTCCTCGCCTTCAGGGAAAATCGCCTCTTCCATGGAAAAGCCCAGGGCAGACGAGGCGATCCTCAGGTTCTCAAGAAGAGCGCCGTGGGCTATGTATGACGCTGTATTGCGGAAGTTGTAAAAGGAAGTGTCCTTTGTCCTGTCGTCTATGACTTCGAGGAGATCGCCTTTGAGCCGGAAGGCCCAGGGCTGGCAATTGTCCCCGGACGGCGCCATCACGCCGTAGGTGACTATCTTTCTTATCTCTTCAATTGCGGCTCCCATTTTCCTTCGCTCCTTCCAGCATGGGTCTTATCTTTCGCAGCAGGAACCATCTCTTGAACGCCTGCAGCGGGTTTTGCCCCCCCATGAAGAGGTAACCCTTCTTGTAGACCTGTTTGTAAGGGTCGAACTGGAAGTAATGGGGAGCTGCCTTGACGGTCTTTCTCCTGAGCAGGATATCAACGGCGGCAGTTGCAACGAGGTTCGCGCAAAGGGCGCACGCAGAGGCCATTGACGGGCCGGTGCCTGCCCTCAGGTCCACCTTCGAGAGGTCCATGTAGCCGAGGTGGAGCGGTCTGGGCGTGAGCCCGACCGAAAAGGCTATCATCTTGCGAATGTAATCCATGCCGTCCGATATGCCGAAGTACTCATCGAAGCTCATCCCTGTCGGAGAAAAAATCTGAAGCGTCGCGCCGAACCCTATGGGGCCTGAAGTAACGGCGTGGATGCCCTTTTCACGCGCCTTCCTGAAAAGGAGCCTCCTCGCCTCTATGGCGAAAAAATCGATGGCGTCGACTGCCAGGTCCACGCCATCGAGGAACTCGTCGATGTTGGATTCGTTTATGCCGTCGGAAAAGACCTTTATGCCCGCCTCCGGGTTTATGGACAGGGCAGTCTCTCGCATTACTTCGGTCTTGCTCTTCCCGACAGTATTCATGCTGGCCCCGTACTGGCGGTTGAAGTTCACGGGTTCGAATATGTCATGGTCGGCTATATTGAAGTTCCCTACGCCCATCCTCGCGAGCGTCACCAGATGGATGCCGCCCACGCCGCCCAGGCCAGCGACAGCCACCCTGGCGTTACGAAGGCGCTCCTGCTCGGCCTCCGTGAAAAGCCCCAGGTTCCTCTTCGTGGCTTCCCTGTATATGTCTTCTCTCTTAGAAGTCATACCTCGCCTCTGCGTAGACCCTGTCCCTGTCGCGGTACTGGCCGAATATGCCGTCAATGGGGCCTTCGAAGATATCAAGCCCAAGCTTTGCCTGAAGATTGCCAAGCACTCTGAAAGATACGCTCGGCCTCAAGAGCATGTCGAGCTCGTCTATCCCGGTTATGACGAGTAACTCGGGTTCTATCCGATTTTCCCGAAAGCCGGTCTTGAACCAGACCGAAACAGAGGAGCGTACGCGCTCCTCCCTGAATATCCTGTCATCGAAGCCGAATATGATGCGCTGCATGAACTGGAAGTTGAAATCAAGTTTGTCGAAAAAGGTATAGTCCACGCCAACGAGATAGTCCAGGTAGTCTTTTTTGAGGAGCCCATCATCGTCCGCGGCGTCTGTTACAGAGAAGTGCTTGCCGTTGAAATAGACGAACTCGCCCTTTAGCACCGCGTCGTTTACTTCCTTGGAAAATGTAAGGCCGCTTATGTTTAACCTCTTGTGGTCAGGCGAGAACAGATAGACCGTCGGAGAAAGGACCGCTCTGTTCATGGCAGGGAACTTGTCCCAGGTATAAAGGTGAAACAGGCTCAGGTCCCACCCGTTTACAAGGTAAGACGCCCTTGCTCCGAGTTCGCTCCCCTCCAGGCCGCTCCCAGGCTCCGCCGTGCCGGATATGACGGGGGTAACGCCCGATGGCACCGGCACGGCCATAGGGAATTCAGAGCCTGCGACGCCTATCTTGTTGACTTCAGGCACAGGTATCCAGACAAGCTCAAGATGGAATGCCTCTTTCGTATATTCCATGTCCGCCGCCCACTGCGGTATCCTTATGAAATCGAAGTCCGGCAGCACGAATTCTCTCAAGTCCTTGGCGTTGACCACGTCGGCGAAAAAGAGGCCCACTGCCTCGCCCCAGACGATATTCTGTTTACCGAGTCTTAAGTCCCAGTCGCCTGCTGAAATGTCGAGGTACGTCTCCCTCAGGTCAGCCTCGGACTCCTGGTCGTCTTCTACTGCCTGCGGGTAGTTGTCCGTAAGGTCGAAGACCGCGTCATAGAGAGCCCTGGCGCTCGCCTTGTAGCTTACATGCTCTGAAAGCGTTCCGGTAGAGGCCAGGTAAAAGGTATTCCTGATCTTTGTAAAATCCTGGGGCTCGGCTATCCTGTACGCTGTCTCGTGCTTGATAAAGCCCCTGAGGTCAATGGAGTAGCCCGGCGCCTTCGGAGAAGACGGCTCTGATTTGTAGAGCGCCGGGGGGGGCTCGACATCGATGGTTATTACGGAACCCGCGCCGTCAGAGAGGACCTTGTAGTTCATCCCGGGGTATGTCCTGACGGTTATCCTGGCGCGGCCCTTCCCGGTCTCTGAAGCCGAAATATCGACGACCCTGCCGTCTGATACCTCGGTGCGTTTCGGGACTTTGGGCGAGAGCGCGGCGTTCTTGAACTCGATGTGAATGGCGGAGATGCTTATCTGGGACCTTATGCTGTAATCGGGTCTTCCGGAGAGCCTTATTTCCACGGAGGTGCCGCTCTCTCCGGTCAGGGCCTCGACGCCCGTTATCTCGACTGTCGCGGTTCGTTTCAGGTTGGATGCAGAAGGGCCTCCCGAAGCATGGGCAGGCATGAACAGCGCTATAAAAAATAGAATGAGTCCGGGTCGAAGCCAGCGCATCATTTAGTATTTGAGCTTCTTCATATGGTCTTTCGTGAAGAACTTGTCCGGCAGGTCCTGTGCCTTCATGTTCTCGTACCGGATAATAGACATGCGTCCTTTTACGAGCGGGTCCGTCAGGACGAGCCTGGAGGGTCTCTTCTTCCCGGCAAGGACCCTGTAGTCTTCATACGAGCAGGTCTTGAGGAGCCTCCCGGAGACCGCGTGGAACTCGGCCTTGAACGGGTTGAGGTTGTCCTTCCTTACCCAGTAGACTACCTTGTTGTATGTCACTTCGTCGGATATCGCGGCCAGCTCCAGGACATGGTATTCCTGGCCGTCTATCTTTTCGGTACGGAGGAGCTTAGCCGTGTAATCGCCGGAAAAGTTGGCCCTGGCTATGTCGCCGTTGGCGACCTCGCCCAGGAGTCGCTGCTGAAGGGATATCCTTATTGGCTTGGAGACATCGGGAAGAAACGCCCAGAGGTCCTTGCCGAGCATGAGAAGGGTCCTTCCCCTGTCAGCTTCCGGAGAGAGCGTCTTTATGATGGTCTTCTCCTTGCCCTTTACGAGCACCTCGTAGGCGGAGGACCTCTGCGTGCCTTCGGGGTTTATGCTGGTCACTTTTACGTCGACGGTGTAGTCGAGCTGCGGGCTTCGGACTTCGTCGGCCTTTGAGACTATTTCATCGGCGCTGTTGACGGCCGCCAGCGAAAAGACCGGGAAGAGAACGAGGATTGAGAAAAGAAACGAGATGATCTTTATTTGCGATTTCACAGGCATCTCTCAGATATTATGTCTTAATGCATCGGCTATTTCAAGCCTTGAGGCCTTGAGGGCAGGGTAGCACGACGAGACTACGGAAGCAATCACAGCCAAGCCGAAGTTGAAGGCCAATACCGAAGGGACTATCTTTATCTTTGCGGTCCAGTATATGGTCGCGCCGGGAGGGGGCGGCATCGGTATGCCCACCCAGGATATAAGCGAGGCAAGGAGGTAGCCCCCAACAAGCCCTATTATGCCTCCGATGACGCCGAGGATGAGCCCTTCGAGCAGGAAAAGCGATATCACGCCCATCCTCTTTGTGCCAAGGGCCATCAGGGTCCCTATCTCTCCCACGCGCTCGAGTATGGACATGTTCATGGTGTTGAATACGCTTAAGACTACCACGATGCCTATTATGAGCTTGAGGACAAAGAACTGCCTCCTGTAAAGGTCGACGGTCTTGGTATAGAAGTCCGCCATCTCGTACCAGGGCTTTATCTCGAGATCAAGGCCGTTGTGGGCAAAGGCCGTCTCCAGCTCGCCTTTTACCAGGTCGGTCTTGCCTGTGTCGTCGAGGAGCACCGCTATTGTCTGGATGTCCTTTGTCTGAAGCAGTTTCTGCGCCGTGTCTATTGGTATCCGTATGGACCTGTCGTCAAAGGCCTTTGAGCTTGTATGGAAGACGCCCTTGGCCTCGACGTCGAGGGCGTTTATTGCCCCGCTACGTGTATTTGCGACAAGTATAAGCGGGTCGCCCGGCTTTGCGGCGAGCGCCTCCGCCAGCCCCTTGCCAAGCACTATCGAGTACGCGTCCCCTTCCGAGAGGTTCTCGCCGGCATCGATCTCCACAAAGGTAGAGATCTCGTTCTCCCACTTCGGGTTTACGCCCTGGGCAATAAGTGAGATCGTGGTATCTCCGGTGCTGAGGAGGCCTGAAAACTCTATCCTCGGCGTGGCTGAAGCCACGCTCGGGTTGGACCTTATGGCGCCGAGCGCCTTCTCAGGCTCGTCTATCATATAATCGAAAGGCCGGGCAGCGCCCTTTTCGAAGTAGCCCACCTTCGATATCTGCATGTGTCCGAGAAAGCTCCTTATGTAGCTCTCCCTCATCTGGTCAAAGGTATCCTCTATGAACCCGCCGGCTATGGTGAGCGAAATGCAGCCGAACGCTATGGCCGCAAGCGTAATGAGCGAGCGGAGCCTGTTCCTGAATATGTTTCTAAACGCCAGCCTCAGGTACATTGTTTGCCCGCTATCTCCCCGTCCCTGAGCTCCAATATCCTGTCCGCGAGCTTCATTATCTTCGGGTCATGAGTCGAGAATACGAAAGTGGTGCGGTGCTTCCTGTTGAGCTCTTTCATGAGCTTCAGGATGTCCTCGCCTGTCTTTAAATCGAGGTTTGCCGTGGGTTCGTCGGCCAGGACGATCGAAGGAGCGCCGACAAGCGCCCTGGCTATGGCCACCCTCTGCCGCTGCCCTCCGCTCAGCTCAGAAGGCTTATGGCTGGCGTGCGCCTCGAGGCCGACCTCCTTGAGAATGGCGAGAGTCTTTTTGTCCCTTTCGTCCTTTGCCGTCTTCCTCAGGTGAAGCGGATACTCGACATTTTCCCTGACCGTTAGCACAGGAAGCAGATTGAAGGTCTGAAAGATAAACCCGAGCTTCGCAGAACGGATTTCCGCCAGTTCGTCCTCTGAGAGGCGGGTCACGTCAGAGCCTTCGAACAGGATGGTCCCTGAAGTAGGCCTCTCTATGCATCCGATGAGGTTAAGCAAGGTGGACTTGCCGCTGCCCGATGGACCGACGATGGCGAGAAACTCTCCGGCATTTATTGAGAGGTCTATCCCGTTGAGGGCTTTGACCTCGTTCCTGTCTACCCGGAAAGTCTTGCAAGCTCCGTTTATTTTTACTACTTCCATCGATCCCCCTGAGGCCATATAAGGATATATCGGAATTCTGAACGGTTTCTCCAATTATTTGATGGGTCAATGGGAATGCAAAAGTGTAAAGAAAACCAACTGGCCCGTGACGCTATTTTCTCAAAAATGATGGTATTTCAACAAGTTAAAAAATTCAAGAGCGTTTACCTGTGAAAGATACTGGTGTTTGGATTTCTTACACCATAGCGCCTTACGCTCTAACTTATCGGATTTACGCATTTTTTTCAAGTAATCGGCCTTGCCCTCATCGTTTCTGCAGGAGGGTTTTCGGAATTTCTAACACCGGGGCAAGTCATGGGCGGGAAGGCGGGCTCGAAGGCCTTGCAAAAGTCTTTTAAAAACAAGTACTTAAAAATAAAAATCTCTGCCCGGCGTATGGCATTGTTCTTGCAAAATATTAACTCAGGAGATTATAACATGCGCAAACTCATAACATATGCTTCCATAATCGGAATTACGGCACTCACGATTTTCACCGGCGTCAGGGAAAGCCATGCCATCCCCGACCTTCAGCTTGATATAGCTGGCGGATATTATGAGGGAGCGCCCGAAGAGACCATTATGGCGACCGGGACCTCGTTTACCCTCTACGCCTTGCTTCGCGCCGACAGCACAAACAGCGTGGCCGATACATATTACATCTCGGCTGCGCTTGTCCCTAAGACCGGCCCGGCGGACTATAGCCTCGGGAGCTTTTCCTTCAAGAACCTCCAGACAAACGTGACAAGCACGATAAATGTCACGGCTGACATGGAATACGGCGCGCCTCCTCTGGAGACCGCAATAGAGTGGGAATCCGGCGACCTTGCGAAGCACGGCATATATGAGACCTTTTTCAAGGAGTTCTCGTTTACTTTCAATACGGCAAACCTGATAGAGGCATACAATAGCATGGACAGGACCATAGCCGGGGACAGCATAGACCTGACTCCGTATACGCCTCCGGCCGGAGCCAGCGGCGAAAATCTGGGCATGTATTACGCCGCTTTCGATATCGACACCTCTGGCCTTGACAGCGACTATACCATTCACTTCGACCTCTACAATACAAAGGTCCAGAAAAAGCTGTCGGGCCTGTCCATAAACGACTTCGCGCCCTTCTCGCATGACGCTGAATCAGGTCATAACTATCCTATGCCTGAGCCTTCGTCAATGCTGCTTCTCGGCTCCGGGCTACTGGGGCTGGGTCTTTTCGGAAGGAAACTTCTCAGGAAGTAAAGAAGTAAAGACTGCCTCTAAAAATTGGTATTTTTA
>MGPL01000092.1 GCA_001797415.1 Deltaproteobacteria bacterium GWA2_55_10 | reverse complement strand
GCAGGGCTTGATGCCGCGATAATAAACCCCAACAACAAGGCCATGATGGACGCCTTCCATGCCTCTCTGGTACTCTTGAACAAAGACCAGAGGGCTGAGAGGTATATAAAGAGACACCAGGCGTTAGAAGCGGCCAAGAATGCGAGCGAGACTGGGGCCACAGTTGTAAATCCCGATACGCTTAAAATGAATATCAGTGTAAATAGTCCGACCGTTATAACGGGAATAGGTGATAAGCTCAAGAAGGCTGTCATCGAAGGCGACGAGGAGAACATAGTAAGGCTCGTCGAAGAGGCCCTGAAAGAGGGCTGGGAGCCGATACGTGTAAGCAACGAGGCGCTTGTGCCCGGCCTTGAAGAGGTGGGCAGGCTCTTTGCCTCGAACAGGTACTACCTGCCGCAGGTCATGCTCTCCGCGGAGACCATGAAGAAGGCGTTCGGTAGGCTCAAGAAGGAACTCCAGGGCAAGAAGGGGCCGTCCCTCGGAAAGGTGCTGCTTGCCACCGTAGAGGGCGACATACACGATATCGGCAAGAACATCGTCGCCACGCTCCTTGAGAACCACGGCTTCGAGGTCATCAACCTCGGCAAGAACGTGCCCGCCGACAGGATTATCGAAGAGGCTGAAAAGCATAAGGTCGATATAGTCGGACTCTCGGCGCTTATGACGACGACCGTGCTTGAGATGGACACAGTAATAAAGAGGCTTAAAGACAAGGGCATAAAGGCCCTTACGATCGTCGGCGGCGCTGTTGTCACGCAGGAATTTTCGGACAAGATAGGCGCTGACGAATACGGCGGGGACGCGCTCTCTGCCATAGATAAGATCAAGAGGATGCTCAAGCAGCACGCTTGAACAAGGTCTGATTTTAATATCTGTTACTGAATGGGGTGCAGGTTCACCCTCCCATCAACCCCCCTCCTGTCAAGGGAGGGGAGGAACAAGGAGATACCCTGCGGTTTTTCCGCAGGGTCGTTTTTTTATGACAAAAAGAGTAGAGATAACGTCTCTTGCATTTGGCGGTAAGGGCATCGGCAGGATAGACGGCAAGGTCGTGTTCGTGCCTTACGCTGCGCCGGGGGATATCCTCGATGTCGAGATAGTCACTGAGAAAAAGGGCTTCTCCGAAGGGGTAATTGAAAAGATAGAGAAGCCGTCTCCGTTACGCATCGAGCCAGCCTGCCCCTGTTACGGGGAGTGCGGCGGCTGCAACATGCAGCATATGGCCTATGCTCATCAGCTCGAATGGAAGCAGAGGATATTCGAGGAGACATTAAAGAGGATAGGCAAGGTAGAGGGGATAAAGTTTGACGAGCCCCTGGCCTCGAAAAAGGAATTCAATTACAGGGCAAGGGCGCGTTTTCAGGCCCTGATGGGCAGGACCGGCTTTTTCGGCGCGAGGTCGCACAGGGTGGTGGATGTAGAGAGCTGCCCGCTGCTTGAACCCGCTGTAAACGAGACCTACGCCGATATCAGGCGGGTAGTCGCTAACGGGCAGATGCCGCCCATTCACTCGTTTGAAGTGAACTTGAGCGAACAGGACTCAATGACGGTCGCTGTCTTCCATACCGACGGAAAGGCTGATTGGTCATGGTCAACCGCGCTTCAGGGAATAAGGCACCTCAAGGGCTTCGAGGTGTGGCTGAGCCCGGAGAAGGGCAGGGCAAGGAGGCTGGTCTCCGAGGGGGATACAAGGGTCTCCTATTCGGTCGAGGGCTTGGGGATATCCGCCGGGGTCAGCGTATTCTCGCAGGTCAACAGGGGGCTCAACAGCGAGCTTGTGAAAAAGGCGGTCGACCTGGCCCGTCTTACTGGAAAAGAGACGGTAATAGACCTTTTCTCCGGCGTGGGCAATCTTACCCTGCCCCTTGCAAAAGGTGCGCGCGCATCCATAGGTATTGAGTCAAACGGGGAGGCCGTAAGGGAGGCACAGGAGAACGCCGTGAGGAATGCCATTAAAAACACCGAGTTCCATGAGGCTGACGCAACGGCTTGGCTTAAACAGAACCTTAAAAATCTTGAAAGGGAAAGGGACTGTGTGTTAGTATTAGACCCGCCGAGGGGCGGAGAGCCTGATATCGCGAAGTCACTTTCCGGGACAAGGCCAGGCAGGATAGTCTACATCTCATGCAGCCCGCCCACCCTCGCGAGGGACATCTCGGCGCTTGCCGGATGCGGGTACAGGGTCTCCAGGGCCGCCCTGATCGATATGTTCCCCCAGACATACCATATTGAAAGCGTCGTCGGATTGGAGTTGGCGGGGTAAAAACGCTTTGTACATTCAGGAGAAGATATGCACGAGCTTCCTATTGTAAAACAGCTCAAGGAAGAGCTTCAGAAGGTCGAAAAAGAGCTCAGGGTAGATGTGCCCAAGGAGCTGCAGAAGGCGGCGGCCCACGGGGATCTCCGCGAGAACGCGGAGTACGAGGCCGCCAAGCACAGGCAGTCGTTCCTGCAGGCCAGGGCAGCCCACCTCAGCTCCAGGATAAATACGCTTACTTCGCTAAAGCTCGATGATATCCCCAGGGGGGCAGCGGGCTTTGGTTCAAGGGTGCACCTGGCTGAAGCCGCGACTGGCGAGGAGCAGGTATTCGAGCTTGTAACGCCAGAAGAGGTGGACGCGAGGAACGGCAAGATATCCGTCAGCTCTCCTATCGGCAGTGCGCTCCTCAACAAGGCAGTGGGAGATGAAGTGGTCGTAAACCTGCCCGGCGGCAGGAAAGAGTACGAGGTCACCGAGCTATATACGCTCCACGACCTCTTTTTCAGGAAGGCCGACAAGTAAAGGGAGGCTCAATTGGCCGCAATAATAGTCCTTGTCGTAATCGGTCTCATAGTCATCTGGGCGATACTGTCCTACAACGGCCTTGTCACGCTGAGGAACCAGGTAGAGAACGCCTGGAGGCAGATAGACGTACAGCTTAAACGAAGGTACGACCTCATCCCCAACCTGGTGAACGCCGTGAAGGGCGCCATGGAGTTCGAGCGCGATACCCTTGAGCGCGTCATGAACGCCAGGGCAAAGGCAATGGGGGCGCAGGGCGTGCATGACAAGTCCGCTGCCGAAGGGCTCCTGACGCGCGCCATAGGCGGCCTTTTTGCCGTATTCGAGAACTACCCTGACCTTAAAAGCAGCAAGAACGTGCTTGAATTGCAGGAGGAACTCGCCTCTACCGAGAACCGCATAAGCTTCGCCCGCCAGTTCTACAACGACCTCGTAGCCAGGTTCAATATCAAGCAGGACGTATTCCCGACAATGCTCCTGGCCGCCCTCTTCGGTTTCAAAAAGGCCGAGTACTTTCAGGCTGAAGAGGCCGCCTCCACGCCGCCCAAGGTCGACCTTGGCATGAAGTAGTCTTTCCGCATGACAGACATCTACTCCCAGCAGAAGAAGAACAGAAGGACAACGGTCCTGCTTATGCTGGGGTTCTTTGTCTTCGTCATCCTTGTCGGCCTCTCGGTCGACGCCTACACCTACGGCACAATCGATTTAACGGCAAGGCTCCCTGTCGCCACGATATTCGCCTTCGGCCTCGCCTCGATAAACAGCTTCACATCGTACTTCTACGGAAGCTCCATCGTGCTCCGCTCTCTCGGCGCCTCTCCGCTCAAGTTCGAGGACCAGTCGCACAAGAGGTTCCGCAATGTAGTGACGGAGATGGCCATTGCATCAGGCCTGCCCATGCCCAAGGTCTATGTCGTCGCTGACCCTGCGCCGAACGCCTTCGCTACAGGCAGGAACCCGGCGAACTCGGCCGTGGTCGTGACGCAGGGCCTCCTCGATTCGATGAACAGGGAAGAGATTCAGGCGGTCGTGGCGCATGAGATGGGCCACATAAAATCGTTCGACATACTTACAATGACCGTCGTTACCGTCCTTGTGGGCACTGTCTCCGTACTATCCGACTGGGCGATAAGGACGTGGAGATACGGCGGCATAAGGCCCAGAAGGAACCTGAAGGACAGGGGCGGTATACACCCCCTTATACTCTTCCTCATAGGCTTCTTTGTCCTGCTCTCGCCTCTTTTCTCGCGCATAATAGCCATGTCGGTCTCAAGAAACCGCGAGTACCAGGCAGACGCGAGCGCGGCTGAGTTCACCAGGAACCCCCTTGCGCTCGCGAGCGCACTGAGGAAGATATCCTCACATACCTCGCCCCTTATAAAGGCGCGCAGGGCAACTGCCCACCTTTTCATATCCGATCCTTTGAAGAGGAAGCTTGACGATAAGGAGGGGCTCGTGGCAGACGTCTTCTCAACGCACCCGCCGATCGAGGAGAGGATAAAGAGATTAGAAGCTATGGCGTATGTCAGGACATAGGATATGGCTGATATGAAAGAGATGGCCTGCCCCGAGTGCGGCGGCAAGCTGCACGAGGTATACGCAGAGGCCAATTACGGCAGGGTGCTCCTGCTGGACCAGTGCCACGGCTGCGGAGGCGTCTGGTTTGACAAATGGGAGCTCTCTTTCGTTACCAGCGAGGCGATAAAGAAGCTCGAAGGCATTGACCTCAAGAACCTGCTCGCTGAAAATCCGGACTTAAAGGGAACGGGCCTTTGCCCCAGGTGCTCCAATGCCCTCGTCATCTTTACTGACCCGAACCTCCCCAAGGACGCGCTGATAGAGAGGTGCCCCGGCTGCAGCGGCCTGTGGCTCAACAGGGGAGAGTTGGGAAAATACGCTGACCATAAGGACTCGTTCAGGCGTGGACGGCCGCCTTCGGCAGCAGGCGAGGCAGATACGCTCAAGCACCTGCAGAAGGAATTGAAGCTCGATAATATCTCGATGCCGACTTCAATGGAGCTTGCCTCCAGGCTGCGGGATGAGAATGACAGGCCCATCGACACCAAAGAGGTCGCAAAGGACCTCGCATTTCTGGCTTTGCAGTCCTTCTTAAGGCTCGCCTTTAAAATCTGAGCGTACTGTGGTATAAGCTCCTACTAAATGGAAACCGGCTTATTCATAGCCCTTGGCCTTGCGGCAGGCGTCCTGAGCGGCCTTGTGGGCGTTGGCGGCGGCATACTGGTGGTGCCTGCACTGGTATTCCTCTTCGGCTTCTCACAGCACCAGGCGCAGGGCACGACCCTTGCCATGATGGTGCCGCCCATTGGCATACTCGCGGCCTGGGCGTACTGGAGCCAGGGATATGTGGATATAAAGGCCGCCTCTTTGCTCTGCGCGGGCTTCTTCATAGGCGGTTATTTCGGAGGCAGGCTTGCGACATCGTTCTCTTCACCCGCGCTTGAGAGAATATTCGGTATCGTGCTCCTCGTCGTGGCAGTGAAGCTCATCTTTTCTAAATAGTTGCCTTTGGGCTAATCAGCTTATATAATCACGGCCTGAAGGAAAACCCCGAAAGGAGACAGGATAATGAGAGCAGGAAAAAGATTATTAATCGCAGCGGCTTTTGCGCTTGGTCTGGGCCTTGCGGCCTTTACCGTGCAGGCAGGCGACCACGGCCCGCACTGGGGTTATGAGGGCGACCACGGCCCTGATCACTGGGGCCACATGGCAGCTGACTTCAAGGCCTGTTCAGAGGGAAAGACCCAGTCTCCGATAGACCTTTCGAACGCCACGCCAGAGGCGCTCTCCGAGATCAAGTTCGACTATAAGGCCTCGAAGCTCAATGTCGTAAACAACGGGCACACCGTGCAGGTCAACTATGACGGCGGGAGCTCGGTAGAGGTGGACGGCTCCGAATACAAGCTCGTGCAGTTCCACTTCCATACCCCCAGCGAGCATACGGTAGACGGCAAGTCGTACGGCAACGAGATGCACCTGGTGCACAAGAACGACAAGGGCCAGCTCGCGGTCGTGGGCGTCCTCATAGACAAGGGCGCTGAGAACGCGGCGTACAAGGCGATCTGGTCGAACCTGCCTGAGGTGGCGAACGACAAGAAATCCGCCGATGTAGATATAAACGCCGCTCTTCTCCTGCCAGAGGAGAAGAGCTATTTTACATACGCAGGCTCGCTTACGACCCCTCCTTGCTCCGAGAGCGTAAAGTGGATAGTGCTCAAGAGCCCGATTCAGATGTCGGACGGCCAGATAGAGGCGATACAGAAGATAATGCACAAGAACAACAGGCCCGTGCAGAAGATGCATGACAGGAAGCTCAAGGTCAGCAAGTAAGCGTAATGGTTTGAAAGTAAGGCCCCTGCCGTAAGCGGCAGGGGCCTTTTTTTATTTGGGCTTTTTTGCGGCAAGGGAATACGATAAAATATCAGGACGAAAAAAGGCGGAGAGGGAATGGGATGGACAAGTCTTTTGCATTTGCTTTGTTGACGGCTGTGATATGGGGCCTCGCGCCCGCGTTTGAAAAGATAGGCCTGAGGGGGACTACCATAGACCCCGTCCTCGGCGTGTTCATAAGGACCATGCCGATAGCCGTGATAGCGGTGCTCGGAGTCCTCTTCATGGGAAGGCTCGGCGAGGTAGCGGCGGTAGACCTCAAAAGCGCGCTCTTCGTCGTTGCCGGGGGGCTTCTCGCGGGACTTCTCGGGCAGCTCGCCTTTTATTCAGCGCTCAAGGCAGGAGATGCGTCTGTGGTCGTGCCTGTGGCGGCCACGTACCCGCTTGTAGCCCTCCTGATATCGGTCCTCTTTCTGGGCGAGGCGTTCACAATTCAGAAGCTCGCCGGGATAGCGCTGGTTGTCGGGGGAGTGATACTCCTGAAGTGATTACTTCTGGAGTCCTGTCTTGAACTCGAGGACCTTCATGATGTCGCGCATGGAGAGTATGCCCTCGAGCCCGCCGTCCTTGTTGAGGACCGGGAACCTGCCGATGTGGTCGCCCGTCATCTTCGCGAGCGCGTCCATAGCGTTGTCCTCGGGGTTTAGCGCGTCGCCCGGGCCAAGCCTGTCCATGACGTCCGAGACCCTTGTCACGTTCCATTTTTCCTTGTCTACGGACCTTACGTCGCTGAGCGTAAGCAGCCCTGCCACATGGCCGTTCGAGGTAACGGGATAGCTCGCGTGATGGTACTTGAAAAAATAATTATCGACCGCTTCTGATACCGTGTTCGATTCTCTCACGGTTATGACGGGCCGGGTCATTATGTCCTTGACCTTCACGCCTTCGAGCGCCTTTTTTATGACGACCTGCTGGTATCCGCTCTCAGCCGCCTGCTGGACAAATACTCCGATCAGCACGAACCAGAGGCCTCCCACGAAGTTGCCGGCGAATATCTGAAAGAAGCCCGACACTATGAGGAATATGGCAAAGCCCTTGCCTATGTTGCTCGCCACCCTTGTGGCGCTCGCGAGGTTGCCGGTCCTCATCCACCACAGGGCCCTGAAGACCCTGCCGCCGTCGAGCGGGAAGCCGGGTATCATGTTAAAGACAAGCAGGACGAAATTGATGAGCGCCAGATAACCGAGAACGGAGTCCAGTACGGGGAAGGCTTCGCCGTCCACGATGCGCGCCCCGGCCCAGAATATGATCGCGAGCGCCAGGCTCGCGGCCGGGCCAGCTATCGCGATCTTCAGCTCCGTCCTGGCGTCCTCAGGCTCTTTTGTGAGCTGGGCCACGCCGCCGAATATGAAAAGCGTTATCTCCCTTACGTCCATCCCGAGCCTGTTGGCCGTATAGGAATGGGACAGCTCGTGTATGAGCACGCAAACGAAAAGAAGAAGAGCCGAAAGGACGCCCATGAAAAGGTATGTGCCTCTGGTAAACCCGGGCTGCTGGAAAGGAAAGTACCCGTATGCGAGCGACCAGGCGAAAATTACGAAAATAATGAACCATGTATAATCCAGCGAAATCTGGATGCCCAGCACCCTTATGAGCTTTATCCCTCTGTTTGCCATCCGGTTCTCCTGCCGTCTATTTCAAGTTTATCAGATGCGTATGTACCCCGCAAGATGAGCAACTTTCCTTCAGTCCCTTGTCTTGGGCCCGAATAGAGGATAGAATCTCATATCGTGAACGGAACAGGGAGGGCTGCAATGAGATCAAAATGCCTGTATTCTATTGCAGTATTCATAATCCTGAGCCTTTTCATGGCCGCCGACGCAGCCGCCGCGGAATTGAAGGAGCTTGCCAGGGGGGTATGGGCCTTTGTCGGCGAGAACGGCGCGACGAATTCCGGATTCATAGTGACCGGCAAGGGCGTGGTCGTAATCGATACGCAGGGGCCAAAATCGCTCGCGGAGGAACTGCGGGCGAAGATACGCCGGACAACGGAAGAGCCGATCGTTTATGCGGTCAACACGCATTATCACGGCGACCATACATTCGGAAACCAGTACTTCGGCGACGCTATCATCATTGCGCACGAGAAGACCAGGGAGGCCCTTATCAAGAGGGACGAGGGGCACAGGGCCATGTTCAAGAAGTTCTTCGGAGAGGAGA
>MGPL01000091.1:6640-7124 GCA_001797415.1 Deltaproteobacteria bacterium GWA2_55_10 | reverse complement strand
CGTTATAGACATAGGCACGAACAGCGAAATACTGCTCGCTCACCAGGGGCAGATATTCGCGACCTCTGCTGCCGCAGGCCCTGCGTTTGAAGGCGGCGAGGTTGCCCAGGGCATGGTGGCCGGGCCGGGCGCTATCGAAGGTATAACGATTAACGGCGACAATGTAAGGCTCTCCGTAATAGGCAGCGCGGCCCCGAAGGGTATCTGCGGGTCGGGTCTCATAGAGGCTGTCCACGCGCTTATCGGCGCAGGCGTCATAAACAGGTCCGGCAGGATAGCGGACAGCAACGAGATGGGCACGAACCTCGCCTCAAGGATAAAGGATGCCCCTGAAGGCAATTCGTTTGTCTTCTACAGGGGCGCAAAAGGCGAGGTAAGCCTTACGCAGTCCGATGTCCGGGCCCTGCAGACCGCAAAATCCGCGACAAGGGCGGGGATAAACATCCTGCTCGACAAGGCGGGGCTCAGGCCCGAAGAGCTCAAC
>MGPL01000091.1:6428-6579 GCA_001797415.1 Deltaproteobacteria bacterium GWA2_55_10 | reverse complement strand
GCCTGCTGCATAACATCTGGGAAAATGTCGAATACGTCGGCGACGCCGCGCTCAAAGGGGCGGAGATGGCCCTGAACGTAAAAGAACGGGCGGAGGCAGGGGAGATAGCGCGGAAGGCGAAGTATGTGCCCCTCTCCGGCAGCGCCCATTT
>MGPL01000091.1:5916-6167 GCA_001797415.1 Deltaproteobacteria bacterium GWA2_55_10 | reverse complement strand
GCAAAGGGCTGCACGCTGGAAGACGCCATAGAGAACATCGACATAGGCGGGCCTACCATGATAAGGGCCGCAGCGAAGAACCACAACGATGTCGCCGTCGTAGTCGACCCTGCCGACTACGGGAAGATAATATCCGAGATGAAGGATAAGAAGGGCAGCCTCTCGAAGCAGACCAGGTTCTCTCTTGCGAAAAAGGTCTTCCAGCTCACCGCCCGCTACGACGCGGCAATCTCGAACTATCTCGGAGCAGT
>MGPL01000091.1:5160-5886 GCA_001797415.1 Deltaproteobacteria bacterium GWA2_55_10 | reverse complement strand
GGCATTCCCCGAGACCTACACCATCCAGTTCGAGAAGGTCCAGGACCTCCGTTACGGCGAGAACCCGCACCAGAAGGCCGCCTTCTACAGGAGGCGGGTCAAGGGCAAGGCAGGCCTCGCCGACGCAAAACAGCTCCAGGGCAAGGAGCTCTCATATAACAACATCCTCGACCTCAACGCCGCCCTGAACCTCGTCTCTGAGTTCCACGAGCCTGCGGCCGTAATAGTGAAGCACAACAACCCCTGCGGCACGGCCATATCAAAGGGCGGGATATTGAAGGCCTACGGCCTCGCATACGAGTGCGACAGGACCTCCGCATTCGGCGGCATAGTGGGCCTCAACAGAAAGGTCACAAGGGAGATGGCAGAGGAGCTTGGCAAGATATTCCTCGAGGCTGTCATTGCCCCTGAATTCGCGCCTGAGGCCCTTCATGCGCTCGCATCCAAGAAGAACCTCCGCCTCCTTGAGATAGGCGATATTAAGCCGGAGGCCTTGAGCTTCGGGCCCTCTGACATGGACATAAAGCGGGTTTCCGGCGGAGTGCTCCTGCAAGGCCTTGACCTCGAGAGCGCGGCTGACCTGAAGACTGCGACCCAGCGCGGGCCGAATGACAAAGAACTCGAAGACCTCCTCTTTGCGTGGAACGTCTGCAAGCACGTAAAGAGCAACGCCATAATCTTCGCGAAAGACGGCAGGACCGTCGGCATCGGCGCAGGCCAGATGTC
>MGPL01000091.1:0-5011 GCA_001797415.1 Deltaproteobacteria bacterium GWA2_55_10 | reverse complement strand
TCACGGGCGTAAGGCACTTCAGACATTGAGCAGACATGAAATGAGTCCATCTGCTGCGTTGACCTCAAAGCGAGTCAGAAGCGACGTACACAAAGAGTACGACTCGTTCCTCGCTCCCCGATTTAACTGGGGCCTCGCATATGGAGCTTTTTGAGCAGCCAGAATAACCATGGGAGTCTTTTCATAAGATGAAGGTACTTTTAGTCGGCAGCGGCGGCAGGGAGCACGCCCTTGCATGGAAACTATCACAGAGCCCTCTTGTAGACAGGCTCTTCATAGCGCCCGGCAACCCCGGCACAGCCATGCACGGCGAGAATGTCGCTATCCCTGCAGAGGACATTGAAGGTCTCAAAGCATTCGCCCTGAGGGAGAAGATAGACTTCACGGTAATAGGCCCTGAGCTTCCGCTAACGCTCGGCATCACAGACGCGTTCAACGCCGCCGGCCTCAAGGTCTTCGGCCCCACAAGGGCAGCGGCCGAGCTTGAAGGCAGCAAGGCGTTCTCTAAAGAATTGATGGTACGCTACAAGGTGCCTACCGCCTTCTACAAGCGCTTCGACGAGTCCGGCCCGGCAAAGTCGTACATTGAGACCCACGAGCCTCCGTTCGTTGTAAAGGCAGACGGCCTTGCCGCAGGCAAGGGCGTCATCATCTGCCAGACGGCCCAGGAGGCCATAGAGGCAGTAGACCTCATCATGACCGAGAAGGCCTTTGGCTCAGCCGGCAAGAGGATAATAATAGAAGAGTTCCTTACCGGCGAGGAGGCATCTTTTCTTGCGATAACCGACGGCACGACAGTTGAGCCGCTTGCGCCCGCGCAGGACCACAAGGCAATATTCGACAATGATATGGGGCCGAACACCGGCGGCATGGGCGCTTACTCGCCCGCGCCCGTGGTAACGCCCGCCCTGCAAAAAAAGATAATGGAAACTGTGATGGTCCCGGTCGTCAATGCCATGAAGGCCGATGGCAGGCCCTACAAGGGCGTGCTCTACGCGGGCCTGATGATGACGAAGAACGGCCCCAGGGTATTGGAGTTCAACTGCCGCTTCGGCGACCCTGAGACCCAGCCGATACTTATGAGGATGGAAAGCGACATCGTCCCCATACTTGTCGCCGCCTCAGAGGGCACTCTCCACGAAGTCAAAATAAAATGGAAGCAGGAGGCGGCCGTCTGCGTAGTGATGGCTGCTAAAGGCTACCCCGGCAATTACCTCAAGGGCAGCGAGATAAACGGTCTTGAAGAGGCGGCGAAGCTCAATGACACTATGGTCTTTCACGCGGGTACTGCCGTAAAAGACGGCAAGGTGGTCACGGCAGGCGGAAGGGTGCTTGGAGTTACGGCGCTCGGCCCGACAATAAAGGACGCGATAGAGAACGCATACCGCGCTGTAGGGAAGATAAGCTGGGAAGGCGCGCAGTACAGGCGAGATATAGGCAAAAAAGCCCTAACAGGCTGCTGAAAAAGCCCATCTGCTTGTCGAGTCGCGGCAGAAGCGACGTACATGAAGAGTACGCCTCGCATATGGACCTTTTGAGCAGCCTGAATAAGATGGAACTTTTAAGATAGGATTCCCCGAAGGAGAGCAAAAATGGCAAAGAAGCCCCTTGTCGGCATACTGATGGGAAGCGACTCTGACCTGAGTGTGATGGAAGAGACCGCAAAGGTATTGAGGGAATTCAAGGTCCCTTACGAGATGACCGTTTCATCAGCCCACAGGACACCACGGAGGACATCCGATTACGCAAAAAACGCTGAGAGCCGCGGCATAAAGGTTATAATAGCGGGCGCAGGGAGCGCGGCCCACCTCGCCGGGTTCATAGCTGCCGAGACGACTCTGCCCGTAATAGGCGTGCCGATCGATTCAAGCCCGCTGAAGGGCCTCGATTCCCTTCTTTCGACCGTACAGATGCCAGGCGGAGTGCCCGTGGCCTCGATGGCAATAGGCAAGGCAGGCGCAAAGAACGCTGGCATATTCGCCGTCGAGATACTCGCTACGGCCGACGCCTCTTTAAGGGACGCCCTCAAAAGACAGAGAAAAGAGATGGCGCGGCAGATAGAGGAGAAGGCCAAAAAGCTCAAGGCATGACACTTGGACGAAAGGCCCCATATACTTTCCGCGGAAAATGATTACTCGCCTGCCCTGAACCCATTCAGGGCAGGTCGCATTATCGCCTATCCCACCGAGACATTCTACGGCCTCTGCGCCGACCCCTTCAATGGAAAAGCAATAGAAGCCCTCTACGAGCTAAAGGGCAGGCCGCCCGCGTCCCCGATGCCTCTCATAATCGGAGAGGAAGGGATGCTCTCGTCTATTGCCGCCGAGATAAACCCCGAAGCCCGGAGATTAATGACTAGATTCTGGCCCGGCCCGTTGACAATAATCTTCAAGGCCCGCCCGGAACTGCCTTCCATCCTGACCGCTGGCACAGGCACGATTGGCGTTCGGCTCTCAGGGAGCCCTTACGCCAGAAGGCTCTCTTCCACGCTTTCTTCCCCTATAACATCCACCAGCGCGAACCCGTCAGGCAGGCCTCCGGCAATCAGGGCAGACGAGGTCCTGGGTTATTTTGACGGAACGATCGACATCCTCATAGACGGCGGAGAGTTGAAGGGAAAGAAGGGGTCTACGATCGTTGACGCGACAGGGGAAAAGCTGGTAATACTGAGGGAGGGAGAGATAACGGCTTCAGAGATATTCCAAGCCTAAGTATCTGGATTTCATAAATAAAAAATTTTCTAAAAAAACCCTAAAGTCTTAAACATCCTCTGCCGATAAGTAAATCAGGAGGTCTTTATGCTCCGTCCCATCGGCATCTCATCGTCAGGCATTCTCTCATCATTCAAACTCCTTGACGCAACGGCCCACAACATAGCCAACGCGAACACGGACGGCGACAAGCGCGACTCTGTATCTTTCAAGGAAGGGGCAAACGGAGGCGTCTACGCTACCGCTTCAAAGATCTCAAGCCCCGGCCCGGCCTACAACATGAACGGCGTCATATACGAGGGTTCGAATGTCGATATAGCCAGCGAGGCAGTATCTCTCATGACTGCAAGGCATATGCTCTCGATGAACATCGCCGCCTTGCGGACAGCCGACGAGATGACAGAATCCCTGCTCGACACCTTTGCCTAAGTCTTCCTCAAGCGCGCCCCGAAAAATCCGTCCATCCTGTGCCTGTGCGGGAAGGTCCTCAAAAGTCCTTTCGCGTCCACGAGTTCCCTGCATCCTTCCGGCAGCACAGATGACGCGTCCTCGAGCTTGAAATCGGCATGCCTTTCAAGAAAGCCGGAGATTATATCATCCGTCTCTTCGGGCTCGAAGGTGCAGGTCGAGTAGACAAGCCTTCCGCCTTTTTTGAGATATCCGGCGAGATTGTCCAGGAGCGCGGTCTGAACAAGGGCGAGCCTGGTGATATCCTCAACGCTACGCCTGTATTTGGAATCAGGCGCCCTTCTGAGCACGCCAAGCCCTGAGCACGGCGCGTCGCAGAGGATGGCATCGAGCGAGCCCTTCTCCACAAAGCCGAGCGGCCCTGCGGCATCAGCGGTAAACGTCTTTACTATGTTTACGCCCAGCCTCGATGCGGTCTCTTTTATTGGCCTGAGCCTTGCCTCGTGCTTGTCCACGCCGTATATAACCCCTTTGTTCCCCATGATCTGGGCAATGTGAGTGGTCTTGCCGCCGGGCGCGCTGCACGCGTCCAATACAGTCTCTCCGGGCGCGGGCGACAACAGAAGCGGGATGAGCTGCGAGGCCTCGTCCTGTATATAGTACCTGTGGTCCTTCGCGTCGAGCGGCCCGCCTCCCCTCACCTCTATCCCGTACGGAGAATAACGCGTCGGTCCGACCTCAAAGCCATCTGAGGCAAGGTCCTGAATAAGCTTCTCCCTTGTCGTCGCGAGCGTGTTTACCCTGATCGTCTTCGGAGGCGCCTCCTGGTCGGCCTTGCAGAGCTCTATGGTCTCTTCGATTCCGTGCCTTTCGGCCCACCTCTTCACCATCCATTCAGGATGCGACCAGGAAATGGAGATGTGGTTTATCGGGTCCTGCTCCGGGACCCGAATCTTATCCCTTTCGGAATCTATCTTTCTTAATACAGCGTTGACGAAGCCCGCCTTCTTCCTGTCAGGCTTCACAAGCTCGACGGATTCATTGATGGCAGCGGAAGGAGGTATCTTTGAAAGGAATAGCAGCTGATAAGCGCCGAGCCTCAAGGCGTTCAGGACCCTGTGCTCGAGCTTGTTCGTCTTGATGGACGAGAAGAGGCCTATCGTGAAATCGAGCCTTAGCTTCCACCTCAGGACGCCGTAGACGAGCTCCGTAGAGAGCGCCGCGTCAGGGCCGCCCATGCCGCGCAGCTCCGTGTCGAGCGCGATATCGGCATACGCGTCGCCGCCCTCGACCCTGTTCAGGACCTTGAATGCCGCTGCCCTTGCGCCTGTCCTTTCCAAATCCCCCTCCGCCAATTTTTCATGGAGTTTATCATGCAAATACTTCCTGCAGCGGAAAAAAAGCTTAAGTAAGCTCGTATGTAAGCCGAACAACAGAATGTTCCCATTACTTGAAAAACATCAACGCCGCATTTATAACTACTATCACCTGCACGCCAGGGAGGTTTCAAAATGCAGTTCTTGAACCGTATCAGCATCAAAAATTTCATGCTCGCGGTACTGGGCCTGCTGGTTCTCGCGCTTATTGCCTTTTCAGTGGCAACCACGCTCAAGACCTACAGCCACTACAAGGGCGCGGGCAAGGCCGGCAAGGCCAACGAACTATCGGATGAGCTGCTGAAGGCAGCCGGGTATGCGGCCAAGGAGAGGGGAATAACCTCGATGGCCCTCTCAACGGCCAGCCCGGCTGAAAGCTCGATAGTCCAGAAGATAAGCGAGGTAAGGGAACAACTGGACTCTGCATCCGGGAAGGCGTTCTCACTTTCCAAGGAGCTTATGGAGGCTGACCCGGAAAATTCTCTATTCAGCAAGGGCGTAAAAGAGCTGGAGAAT
>MGPL01000090.1 GCA_001797415.1 Deltaproteobacteria bacterium GWA2_55_10 | reverse complement strand
TCATGAAGGGCCTCATGGACGAGGTCAGGGTCGAGCGGATAAGGGGCGGGGCCAAGATCGTCCTCGTCAAGTACCTTGTGAAAAAAGGAGACGGCCGGAATGGTCAAGAGATATAACAATTTCAAGGAGGTCGGGGACACCGTCGTCCTTTATCCCGACAATTACATAAACGACATCGAGGGCGAGAAGCTCGAAGAGCTCTGCACGAGCTATCTTGAGCGCGGCTTCAAGAAGGTGGTCATAGACTTCTCTGAGACCGACCTCATAAACTCCATCGGAGTGTCGGTGCTCATCGGCATGATAGAGAAGGTCAGGGACAGGAAAGGCAACATACTTTTCTCAGGCCTCAAGCAGGTCAACTACGACGTATTCAGCATAGTAGGGCTTACCAAGCACATAATGATATTCGAGACCGAAGAGGACGCGATAGGCGGAAACGAGAAGGCGGCCGGAGCTGTTACCACGGCCTGAAGGCGGCGGCGTCTTGAGCGAATCCAGGAGGGACCTGATGACTGAAGCAGAACTGAGCTTGGAGAAGCTCCTATTCAACCTGAGCACGCTTGCGGAGCTTGGCGAAGAGATAACCTCGCCAAAGGACTTCACGAGGGTGGTGAAGTCCGCTCTCTACATGGTCATGGGCTCCTTTTCTTCGTCAAAGGGAGCGATATTCCAGTTCGACGGCGACAGGGGCTCTTTCGAGCCGATAGCCTCAAAGGGGCTGGGCGACATAGGCGGCGTCAGGCTTAAAATAGGCGCCAACGCGACAGGCGAGCTCGTGAAATACAAGGAGCCGCTGGACCTGTCGTCCAACGCATATCCCGTAACGCTCCTGGGCACGGCGAGGGAGGAGCTCCGTAAGCTCGATGCGCGGATGCTCTCATGCCTGACGGTGAAGGACGAGCTCCTGGGCTTTATCGCCATAAACGGCAAGTTCTCGGGCGAGCCCTTTACCCAGTACGACCACCAGCTCCTCTCCGTGATGTCGCAGCACATCTCGTTCTCGCTCCACAGCCATTCGCTTCTCATGAAGCTGATGCACAAGTACACGGAGAACAAGAACCTCTACGACAACCTGAGGCGCATATACTACGACACCATACACGCCTTCGCGGCGGCCATCGACGCGAAGGACTCCTACACAAGGGGCCATTCCCACAGGGTCTCCGCCTACAGCGCGGTGCTCGCGCGCGAGATGGGCTGGAATAACGACGAGGTCGAGGGCATAAGGATAGCGGGCCTGCTCCACGACATCGGCAAGATAGCCGTGGACAAGACCATAATAAACAAGGCCAGCCCGCTTACGAGCTACGAGTGCAGGGAATTGAATTCCCATCCGGTGATAGGCTACGAGATACTTTCAAAGATAAAGTTCCCCTGGAAGGGCATCCCCATGATGACCAGGAACCACCACGAAAAGGTGGACGGCAGCGGGTATCCGGACAGGCTCAAGAAGGGCGACATCCCCATTGGCGCAAGGATAATGGCCCTTGTCGATGCCTTTGACGCCATGACCACGGACAGGCCTTACAGGCCCAGGCTTTCTTTCAAGGAAGCGATGGACGAAGTAAAGGACAACTGGAACAAGCAGTTCGACCCCGATGTCGTCTATCCCTTCATCTCTGTTATAAAGAAAGAGGTGAGAAGGGAAGTCGACAACCCGACCATAGTGCCGCTCCTTCAGGAACAGCTCGACTCCGTGACCCTCAACAGGTTTTTCGAAGGCTTCCCGCGCGCCTGACCCGGAAACACGGATACCTCTTTGCCCGGCAGATGGACCTGCCGGTTTTTTTTGCCGAATCGGCTTCTCCGGTCTCTGCTATAGTCTTATGATTTGCAATGGATGAGCAGTCAAGAGGCCTGAGAGAGCTCCTCATATTCTATAAGGGATACCTCGGCAGCGTAAACGCGCCGCGCCCTATCTTCGAAGCGGTGGAGGGCATGGTCTCGGCGCTCGAGAACGAGAGGCCCATAGAGCCGGCACACCTTCAAATGGTCCGCTTCTTCATCGAGGACCACGATACCGGGAACCCTGATTACGAAAGCATGGTCGAGACCTTGAAGGACTACGAGGAGAGGATAAGCCCCTGAGGCCCTTCCGCAAGTTCTACACGCCCATCGGCAAAAGAAATTTCCTTGTCATAAACAGCTCCACTTTTTACACTTTTTCCGCTTGCTGGTCGCCTTGAATCCGCAGCATTCCTGCCTTGACCTTTCCTCCCATTGAAAGTAGAATATTCGCTACTAAACTGTTCTTTTTTTTCGGGGGGCTGCAAAGGACTGATGCATAAAAAACGCTGGAAAGTAAGGCCCGCCAACAGGGCGCTTCAGGAGGAATTGGGCTCCAAGCTCAATATACTTCCACTTACGGCCCAGCTTCTTGTAAACAGAGGCCTTGTCGAGGTCGACAAGGCCTCTTCTTTTCTGAGGCCCGACCTCGCCTCTATCCATGACCCCATGCTCATGAAGGGGATGGACAGGGCAATAGAGCGTATAATAAAGGCGCTCGCGGCCCGCGAGAAGATAGCCGTTTACGGCGATTACGACGTTGACGGAGCGACCTCGACCGCCCTTCTCTACCTCTTTTTCAAGGAGATAGGCGTCGATGTGATGACATACATACCCGACAGGCTCACGGAGGGCTACGGCCTCAATGCCGGGGCCCTGAAGAAGATAGCTGAAGCAGGTGCCAAGCTTGTAATTACGGTCGACTGCGGCTCGTCGAATAACGACGAGGCGGCCTACGGCGCGACAATCGGGCTCGACATCATAATAACCGACCACCACGAGATCTCCGGTGAGGCTCCCCCTGCGCACGCCCTCGTAAACCCGAAGCAGCAGGGCTGCGCCTTCCCGTTCAAGGGGCTTGCGGGCGTCGGAGTGGCATTTAACCTCATTGTCGCCCTGAGGGCCAGGTTGCGCGAGGCCGGGTGGTTCAAGGACAATGTCCCGAACCTCAAGAGGTATCTCGACATAGTGGCGCTTGGCACCGTGGCAGACCTCGTGCCGCTCATCGATGAGAACCGCGTCTTTGTCTACTACGGCCTCAAGGAGCTTGAGAGGACGGAAAGGCCGGGGTTAAGGGCGCTCATGGAGGGCTCGGGCTTGAAAGGCAGGTGTGATGCCGACAACATAGCCTTCCAGCTCGCTCCGCGCCTTAATGCGGCCGGAAGGATAGCGAGCGCCGGTATCGCCCTGAGGCTCCTTACGACTGAGAGCCCCGAGGAGGGGGCAAGGCTCGCTAGTGAGCTCGACGGAGAGAACTCCTCGCGCCAGCGGATAGAGGCCGAGACGCTCGAAGAGGCCCTTTCCATGCTCGAAGGGCATACTGACAACGGAATAGTCCTCTTTTCGGATAAATGGCACCCCGGCGTCATCGGCATAGTAGCCTCCAGGCTCGTTGACAGGTTCGCGAAACCGGCGGTGCTCATAGCCATTGATAAAGGCGTTGGCAAGGGCTCTGCCAGGGGCATAAGGTCCTTCGACATACTCGAGGGGCTCAAGTCCTGCTCTGTCCTGCTCGAGAGGTTCGGCGGCCATAAGGCCGCTGCCGGGCTTACGGTAGCGGCTGACAAGGTAGAGGCCTTCAGGGACGAGTTCATAAGATACGCGAACAGGGTGCTAACCGACGAAGACCTGATGCCCGAGGTCAATATCGACGCCGTGGTATCCCTCGAAGAGGTGGACAGGAGGCTCATGATGGAGATAGAGAGCCTGGCCCCGTTCGGAGCATCCAACCGTGAGCCGCTCCTTGGATTGTCTGATGCGCAGATAGTGTCCACTGAGGTCGTGGGCTCAAGGCACCTGAGCTTCAAGGTGAAGCAGAACGGACGGCTTCAGAAGGGCATTGGTTTCGGGCTTGCGAGGCTACACCCGGTGCAGGGCAAGGGTTACGGGATAGCGTTTTCCCCGTATATAGACGAATGGCAGGGCATGGCTAACCTGAGGCTACGTATCAAGGACGTCATGCACGGGTTTGTAAAACCCTTGACATAAAACCCAAAACAAAATATATTCTCGCGTTACTTTATTACAGGAGTTATCTTCTTGATGTCTCTCGGAAAATCACATAAAATGTTTTTGAAAAAAGGACTGGCCGTGATAGCGATGGCTCTTGTCTTCGAGGCGGCTTTCTCGCCCTCTTTGACGAGCGGCAGGTTCTTCTCCGAGTGGGAGCCTGTGGCCGGAGAGCCATCGAGGGCGTCGAGCCATTATGTCCTCGATGTGCTGCGCGAGAACAGGACAGGGCTCGGCTCGCTCGAAGAATTGAAGCTCGCTGAGGTCATCCTTATGGAGAGCCTTGCCCATAAGATAGACCCGCTCTTCGTTCTCGCGCTCATAGAGACGGAGTCGACGTTCAACAACTGGTCAAGGTCTTTCAGGGGCGCTGTCGGCCTCATGCAGATACAGCCCGCAACAGGCGAGGAGCTCGCGGGCAAGCTCAACGTGGACTGGAAGGGCGAGCAGACGCTCTTCGACCCGTATACTAACGTAAAGATGGGTGTCCATTACTTCTCAACGCTCAAGCGCCGCTACAAGGACCTGAATATCACTCTGGCGGCCTATAACACCGGTCCCGGCAGGATAGACACCTGGATAAAGGAAGGCGCGGCGCCGGAGGACGGCTACGCGCTGAAGGTCCTTGAGAACTACAGGAAGTTCAAGGAAAGGGCTGAGTTCTACTGAGGACGGCAGGGGACGAGAGGGTCTGGGAATAGGCAGCGTAAATATAAAATAAGGCTGCTCAAAAAGCTCCATATGCGAGGCCCCAGTTAAATCGGGGAGCGAGGAACGAGGCGTACTCTTCATGTACGCCGCTTCTGCCGCAACGATGACAACAAGGCAGATGGACTCATTTCATGCCGATAAGGGCTCCAGGGCCGATAATATAAACGG
>MGPL01000089.1:6045-6330 GCA_001797415.1 Deltaproteobacteria bacterium GWA2_55_10 | reverse complement strand
AGCTCAAGAGCGCGAATCGGTCGCTTGAGTTGCAGATACTCAAGAGGATAAAGACAGAGGAGCTCCTTCACACCATCCTCAAGGCGACTTCTCAGGTCGCCGGCGAAGAATTTCTGCGCACGCTCATCCGGCATCTTGCCGCCGCCCTCGAGGTCAAGTATGCCTTCGTCGCGGAAAGCACGGGGACCAGCACGGCCCGGACGCTGGCCTTCTGGGCAAAGGGCCATTTCGCGGACAACTTCGAATACGACCTCAAGGACACCCCTTGCGAGAACGTCGCAAAAG
>MGPL01000089.1:1915-6023 GCA_001797415.1 Deltaproteobacteria bacterium GWA2_55_10 | reverse complement strand
CAGCGTGCAGGCTGCCTTCCCCAAAGACGAGTACCTTGTCCAGATGGAGGCCGAGAGCTATATCGGCATACCGCTCATTGATTCCGGCGGAAAGGTGATGGGCGTGATGGCCGCTCTCGACACAAAGCCGCTTGCAGACGAAGACGGCGCAAAGGCGCTTATGCGCCTCTTTGCCTTGAGGGCCGCTCTCGAGCTCCAGAGGAAAAAGGCCGAGGACGTCCAGAAAAAGAGCGAGGCGCACCTTCAGGCCTTTCTGGACAATACCGCTGCACAGATATACATGAAAGACGCCGATGGCAGGTTCTTTCTTGTGAACAGGTGGTTTGAGAAGACCTTCAAGCAGAGCCGAACCGATATAATCGGAAAGACCGATTACGATTTTTTCCCGAAGCACATGGCTGACAAGCTGCGCGAGAACGACAGCCGGATTGTTGAAGCTAACGCGCCCCTCGCGTTCGAAGAGACCGTCCAGATGCCGGACGGGGAGCTGCACACCTATCTCTCGAAGAAATTCCCCATATCAGGCATGCCGGGGGCCATATGCGGCATCTCCACTGATATAACCGAAAGGAAGAAGATAGAGGAGGCGCTCCGGGAGAGCGACAAGAGGCTCAGGGAGGCCCAGGCAATAGCGCACGTCGGGAGCTGGGACTGGGATATAGAGAAGGATACCCTCTACTGGTCAGACGAGATATACAGGATATTCGGGCTCGAGCCGCAGCAGTTCGGCGCGACTTACGAGGCGTTCCTCTCGTCCGTACACCCTGATGACAGGGAGGCTGTCCAGATATCCGTAAAAGAGGCGATCGAGAACAATAGGCCGTATGATATGGTGCACAGGGTAGTGCAGCCTGACGGCGTAGAACGCATTGTAAACGAAAAGGCCGAGATCACGCGGGACGCGGACGGAAGACCCGTCCGGATGGCAGGCACTGTGCAGGACGTCACCGAGCACAAGAGGCTCGAGGCAGAGATATTGAAGGCGCAAAAGCTCGATTCGATCGGGGTGCTCGCCGGAGGTATAGCCCACGACTTCAACAACCTCCTGCTGGGCATACTCGGGAACGTCTCAATAGCAAAGACCTTCGTGAAGCCTGATGACAGCGTGGCGGGCATCCTGGAGAGCATAGAGAAGGCGGCCTTGAGGACAAAGACTCTCACCCGCCAGCTCCTTACCTTCTCCAAGGGCGGCGAGCCTGTAAGGGAGCCGGTATCGATAGAGCAGATAATAAGGGATTCGGCTGAGCTGGTGCTGCGCGGCTCCGAGGTCGTCTGCGATTATTCATTCGAAAAGGGGCTCTGGCCGATCGATGCCGACCAGGGGCAGATATCGCAGGCCGTGAACAACATACTCCTCAATGCGGCGCAGGCAATGCCGGACGGCGGCAGGATAAAGGTCGAGGCTGTTAATTTAAATGTCGATGAAGGCACGCCCCTCCCGCTCAGCGCGGGAAGGTATATAAAGGCCACGATCAGGGACTTTGGCGTGGGCATACCGGTGAAGCTCCTGTCCAAGATATTCGACCCGTTCTTCACGACCAGGAAAAAGGCGAGCGGGCTGGGCCTTTCCGTGACCTATTCGATAGTAAAGAAGCACAAGGGGCACATCGGGGTCGATTCCGAGGTCGGCGGCGGCACATCCTTCCATTTATATCTGCCGGCCTCGAACGCGGCTGTCCAGGAGAATGACAATAAGCTGGTCAAGGGCAGGGGCCGGGTGCTTGTAATGGACGACGAGGAGCTTATAAGGGAGGTCTCAGGAGAGATGTTGAAGCTCCTCGGCTATGAGGCCGTATTCGCCGAGAACGGGAGACAGGCCATAGAGCTCTTTTCCAGGGCTGTCGCCAGAGGGGAGCCCTTTGACGCGGTCATACTCGACCTTACAGTTCCCGGCGGGCTCGGCGGCAAGGATACGCTCCAGAAGCTCAAGGAGATAGCCCCCGGGGTGAAGGCCATAGTCTCGAGCGGCTATTCAAAGGACCCCATAATGTCCGAGTACCGGAGCTTCGGCTTCTGCGGCGTCATCGCCAAGCCCTACAGGGTCGCTGAGTTCGGCAGGGTCGTCAAGGGCGTTATCTCGGGCGAGCCGCCTGAACAAAGCCCGATGTGATATGATCGAGCATGGAGCATGATAAATTGATATACCTCGACAACGCCGCGACATCTTTCCCCAAGCCTGAGTCCGTATACAGGAGGATAGACGAGGTCCTCAGGACAAAGGGCGGAAACCCGGGCAGATCGAGCCACGCGTTGGCAATAGAGGCCAGCCGGGTAGTCTTCAGCGCCAGGGAGGCCGTCTCCCGGCTCATCAATATCCCCGATTCATCCCGGATAGTATTTACCAAGAACGCGACAGAGGCGATAAACATCGGACTCAAGGGGATATTGAAGCCCGGAGACCATGTGGTCACCTCCACCTTCGAGCATAACGCCGTCGCCAAGTGCATCTCGAGGCTCGAGAAGAGCGGCATCGAGTGCACGAAGGTAGCCCCGGACGAAGACGGGTTCCTCTCCCCGGCGGACATCGGTTCAGCAATAAAGAAGAATACGAAACTTGTCTGCGTCTCCCACGCATCCAACGTATTCGGCGCCATACAGCCGGTCGCGGAGATAGGCAGGGTCTGCAAGTCAAAGGGCGTGTCGCTGATGATAGACGCGGCGCAGACTATCGGGGCCATGCCCATTGACGTGAGGGCCCTCGGCGTGAGCGTGCTCGCGGCTACCGGCCACAAGGGTCTCTTCGGCCCGCAGGGCACGGGCTTTCTCTATATCGAGGAGGGGATTGAGCCCGAGCAGTTCGTGGACGGCGGCTCTGGAATTATGGAAAACGAGCTCGAATTGCCCGAAAGGCTCGAAGCTGGAACCATGAACACCCCCGGCATCGGCGGCCTCGGCGCAGGCGTCGAGTTCCTGCTCTCCGAGAATGTGTCGAAGATAAGGGCGCACGAGGAGAGGCTTTTGGCTTTTGTTTTGAAGGGCCTTTCAGCGATGAATGGAGTGACCATAACAGGCCCAATGGAAGCGGCAAAGAGGGCGTCCCTGGTAGCGTTCAATATCGAAGGGAAAAAGCCCATTGAAGTGGGGCTCAGGCTTGACGACGAGTCCGGGATAATGACCAGGTGCGGCACGCACTGCGCCCCTGACGCCCACAGGCAGGCCCTC
This sequence comes from Deltaproteobacteria bacterium GWA2_55_10, assembly GCA_001797415.1. GTDB lineage: Bacteria > Desulfobacterota > GWC2-55-46 > GWC2-55-46 > GWC2-55-46 > UBA5799. Next base: position 2,861 of record MGPL01000089.1, on the reverse strand, counting down.
ACATGGCCCGAAGGCTCGGCAAGGGTAAGCCCGGGATATTTCAACACCGAAGAAGAGATCGAGGCCTTTCTCAAGGCCATACGGAAGATAGCGGCGAAGTGAGAACCCCCCTCTTTTCTAAAGAGGGGCAGGGGGAGATTATCCTTCTCATCCGTAATCCCCCTCAGTCCCCCTTTAGGAAAGGGGGAGGAAAAGATTGATACCAGGAGAAGCCCCGCACCCGCGGGGTGGTTTATTTTTGATGCTCGTACTCGGAATAGAATCATCGTGCGACGATACTGCCGCCGCTGTCGTAGAGGACGGAAGGGTCGTCCTCTCTTCGGTCGTCTCATCCCAGGAGTCGATCCACGCCAGATACGGCGGGGTCGTCCCGGAGCTCGCCTCGCGCGCGCACATAGAGATGATAGTGCCTGTCGTGGAAGAGGCCCTCTCCATTGCCGGGAAGTCCCTTGATGATATCAATGGCATAGCCGTAACGCAGGGGCCGGGGCTCGTGGGCTCCCTCCTCGTGGGCTTATCTTTCGCCAAGTCGCTCTCATACGTGCGCGGCCTTCCGCTCACAGGCGTCAACCACATCGAGTCCCATTCCCACGCCGCCTTTCTTAAGGAAAAGGGCGAAGATAAGAAGACGCCGGAGTTCCCATTTGTCGCCCTCATCGTCTCAGGGGGACACACCACGCTGATGCTCTTCGAGGACAACACATCTTACAGGATACTCGGACAGACCCTGGATGATTCGGCAGGAGAGGCCTTTGACAAGTCGGCAAAGCTCCTTGGCCTCGGATACCCCGGCGGGGTCGCGATAGACTCTCTCGCAAAAAACGGTGACAGGAAAAGGGTGGACTTCCCCAGGCCGCTTCTCGGCAAGGGCAACCTGGACTTCAGCTTCAGCGGCCTCAAGACCTCGATGCTCACCTATGTAAAGGGGCTCTCTGCTCCTCCGGAT
>MGPL01000089.1:1423-1872 GCA_001797415.1 Deltaproteobacteria bacterium GWA2_55_10 | reverse complement strand
TAGTCGATTCACTTGTCACAAAGGCGCTATGGGCCATAGAGGAGTCGGGAGCCGGGAACCTTGTGGTCGCGGGCGGCGTGGCCTGCAATTCAAGGTTCAGGGAGAGGCTTACTGAGACGGCTCAAAAGCAGGGGCTCGGGCTCTTTATCCCGCAGTCAAAGTATTGCACCGATAACGCGGCCATGATAGCCGCGCTTGGATTTCATCAGTTGAAAGAAGGCAAGTTGGCTGGACTCGACCTCAACGCCGCGCCTACCTGGGAAGGCTTCTGATATCATGACCTCTCCCAATGAAAGACCCCCCAGAGGGCCGCGTCCCAAGAAGAGATACGGCCAGCACTTCCTCACCGACAAAAACATCATAAAAAAGATAGTCAGGGCCGCCGGAATAGAAGAGGGCGACCAGGTATTGGAGATAGGCCCTGGCACTGGCGCATTGACCGAAGGCCT
>MGPL01000089.1:0-1396 GCA_001797415.1 Deltaproteobacteria bacterium GWA2_55_10 | reverse complement strand
AGGTTCAAGCTCGTCGCCAACCTGCCGTATTATATCTCCGGCCCGGTCCTGGCAAAGCTCCTTGAAGAGAGGGAGGCGTTCTCCATAATGGTGTTGATGTTCCAGAAGGAGGTCGGCGACAGGATCGCGGCAGGCCCCGGAGGCCGCGACTACGGCATACTCTCCGTGCTCTCTCAAATGTTCACTGAGGTCAGAAAAGAGTTCGATGTCCCAAGCCGCCTCTTTTTCCCAAAACCCAAGGTCGATTCAAGCGTCGTAAGCTTCCGCGTGCTCGGAGAGCCGAAGGCGCCTCTCGACGATGAGAGGTTCTTCAAGTCGGTCGTCAGAAGCGCATTCGGCGCAAGGCGAAAGCAGCTCGTCAATTCCCTTTGCTCGCAGGGCATCGAAAAGGGACAGGCCCTTCTTGCCTTGAATGAGGCGGGCATCGACCCGGCCAGGCGCGGAGAGACCCTGAACCTCAATGAATTCGCGAAGTTGGCCCATGCGCTTTATTCCAGGAGAAAATCGGGATAGCGGGGTTTCAAGCCGCCTTATAGTCCCTTGACTTTTTTTCATGCCTGAGATAACTTGGTTTCCTCTTTTAAACCTAAATGGAAAAATCTCGCTACATAGCCATAGAAGGCCCCATAGGAGTCGGAAAGTCCAGCCTTGCCGATCTACTTGCAAAAGAGCTCAACGGCAAGACGCTCATTGAGGCCGTGGACGACAACCCCTTCCTGCCCAGGTTTTACGGGGACATCAAGAAGTACGCCTTCCAGACCCAGCTCTTCTTTCTTCTGAGCCGCTACCAGCAGCAGAAGGAGACCTTTCAGCAGGACCTTTTCAATACATCGATAGTATCGGATTACCTCTTCGCGAAGGACCGCATATTCGCGTACCTGAACCTCGACGAGAACGAGCTATGCCTTTACGAACAGGTCTACAGGCTCCTCGATACCCGGATACCCAAGCCCGACCTGGTCATATACCTGCAGGCCTCGACTTCTGTGCTCCTTGAGAGGATATCCATAAGGAACATCGATTACGAAAAGAGCGTGAAGGAGGATTACCTCTCCAAGCTCGTCGACGCCTATAACAGATATTTCTTCTATTATAATGACACGCCCCTTCTGGTCGTAAACACCAGTGAGATCGACTTCGTCAACAACCCCGACGACCTTTCCAACCTGGTAAAGGAGATCAAGTCCATTAAGGGTGGGGCGCAGCATTACATACCTATCGCCTCCAGATAGTGCTGCCTCTAAAAAATTAGGAGTTTTTCCTGATCTCTGTGTCAGAGCGAAAATAAAAATGCTCACATATACACTACATATGCTGCGCTTTTTATTTCCACCCTTCCTAGGAGCCTGTCGGAGAAATACTTTTGGCGGGAGATATGATATATTGACCTGAAGTG
>MGPL01000088.1:5391-5612 GCA_001797415.1 Deltaproteobacteria bacterium GWA2_55_10 | reverse complement strand
ACAAAACCGTCGCCACAAGCTCCTTTGTCCACGTTACTAACGGTGGAAGTTACGTTGTTGCCAAGCAAACGACAATTTAAGCCACAGCCAAACGCGGCGCGCGGCGTGTCACAATCCTCACCCGCTTCAATTTTTCCATTGCCGCAAACCGGCAAAATAGAAATTGATTTAATGTAGGGAATATCACTCCCTTTTAATATACAACTAGAGTTACAAAATCG
>MGPL01000088.1:5074-5237 GCA_001797415.1 Deltaproteobacteria bacterium GWA2_55_10 | reverse complement strand
GGGCTCCAAGCCCCCTGCCTGTGCGTGTCTTTGCTCTGATAGAGTCCATCCGCCCCCCTGCCCTTTTTATTCGGCAAGCCTGAAGCCCAGGTATATGAGCCTCTTGTTGCTCTCCAGCGCGTACCTGTAAGTGGTGCGGAGCTTGTGAGACGGATCGAGGAAC
>MGPL01000088.1:2377-5004 GCA_001797415.1 Deltaproteobacteria bacterium GWA2_55_10 | reverse complement strand
TTGTCGTTGAAGACGGCGTAGCTGCCGAGTTCTCCTTCATTATTAGTCCCCGGCCAGACTGTATCTTTGCCGCCTTCCCTCGCCGCATACTCCCACTCGGCCTCGGTCGGCAGCCGGTAGTAGCCTCCGGAGATCTTGTTCAATTCTTTTATGAAGTCCTGCACCATCGCAAAACTCACGTAATTGACGGGCCCCTGGGGGTCCTTGTTCATGGTCGGGTTCCACCTGTTCGAAGGCAGGCCGCCCATCACCGCCTCGAAGAGCTCCTGAGTGACCTCGGTCTCACCGATGTAATAATCGTCAATGCAGACCTCGTGCACGGGCAGTTCGTCCTCGTCGCCGTTCCCGGTCCAGTCGCCCATATTGAAGCAGCCGCCCTTGACGCGTATCATATTTATGGGAGGCAGTTCCTCTTTTTTGACCTCCCTTTTCACCTTTTTCTTTCCCTTTCCGCCGGCCTCTTCCTTCATCTTTTCTTCTATTCCGAGGTCGTCGTCTTCCATCGGCGCGCCCCCGGGGCCGGGCGCGGCGGCCAGGGCTTGAGTCCCTGCCGCGAGCATCATTGAGAGCAAAAATATGGCCAGATTGTTCTTCATCGGTATGCCTGCCTCCTTCGTCTTTTGCTGCTTGTGATGAACCAGCTCACTTGAAGAGCGCGAGCTGTGGGACCTTTGTGAGTACCTCTACGGGATACTTTCCGGTGAAGCACGCGTCGCAGAAACTCCCGCCGGCATCCCGCACTGCCTCGTACAGGCCTTCTACGCTGAGGTACCCGAGGGTATCTGACGTTATGTACTTGTTGATCGACTCTATGCTCTGCACCGCGGCAATGAGATCTTCCCTTCTCGGGGTGTCTATGCCGTAGTAGCATGGGCAGATGGTCGGCGGGGAGCTTATCCTCATATGGACCTCTTTGGCCCCTGCCGCCCTTATCATCTTGATTATCTTCCTGCTCGTGGTGCCGCGCACGATGGAATCGTCTATGACCACCACGCGCTTGCCCCTTATTATGTCCTCTATCGCGTTGAGCTTTATCTTCACCCCGAAATGGCGTATCGCGTCCTTGGGCTCGATGAAGGTGCGGCCGACGTAGTGGTTCCTCACGATGCCCTTGTCAAAGGGTATTCCGGATTCCTCGGCGTACCCAATGGACGCGGGCACCCCGGAGTCAGGCACAGGCACGACCATATCGGCCTCGACCGGGTGCTCCTTCGCGAGCCTCGCGCCGAGCCTCTTCCTTACGGCGTGCACGTTCACGCCGAATATCTTGGAATCGGGCCTGGCGAAGTATATGAACTCGAATACGCAGGGAGTGAAGTTTACCTTCGGGTAAGGCTTGAACGACTTCACGCCGTCCTTGTCAATTAAGACTATCTCGCCCGGTTCGATGTCCCGGACGTACTCGGCCTCGATAAGGTCGAAGGCGCAAGTCTCGGAAGCCACTACCCAGGAGCCCTTGAGCCTGCCCAGGGACAGAGGCCTGAAGCCGTGCGGGTCCCTGGCCGCTATCATCACCTCATCCGTGAGGAAAAGGAGCGAATAGGAGCCCTGGAGCCTCCTTAACGAAGCGGTTATCCTGTCTACCAGCGATATCTCCTTGCTCGACGCGATGAGGTGGACGATTATCTCGGTATCCATCGAGGACTGGAATATCGACCCGTATGCCTCGAACTCCGCGCGGAGCAGCATGGCATTTACGATATTGCCGTTGTGCGCTACCGCTATGCCGCCCCTCGAATACTCGACGACGAAAGGCTGGGCGTTCCTGATGTGCGATTCCCCGGAGGTCGAGTACCTGACGTGGCCTATGGCCGCGCTGCCATGGAGTTTTTCGATGTCAGCGCTCGTGAATACGTCCGCGACCAGGCCCATGCCCTTGTGCGAATGGATGTCCTTGCCGTCGGTAGAGGCAATGCCCGAGCTCTCCTGCCCCCTGTGCTGGAGCGAATAGAGCCCGAGATAGGTAAGGTTTGCGGCCTCGGGGTGGCCGTAGATGCCGAACACCCCGCATTCATCATTGAACCTGTCTTCAAAAGGTATCATTAATCGCAGACCTTCATGACCTGAGGTATTTTTCCAGCGCGCCGGACCAGGCATTGCTTATCTCGTCGAGACCGGCATCGACAAGCCTGCCTACTTTAAGCCTGCTGCCGCCGACCTTTCCTATTACGGATAGAGGGGCGCCAGCCTTCCGTGCTATTGCCTTCAAGCCCTCCAGGTCCTCTTGCTTGAGGCTCACTACTATCCTGGACTGGGCCTCCCCGAAAAGGGCGTCATCGATACACAGGCCTTCCAGCCCGATATCCACTTCGGCGCCTACTGCGCCGTCCGGGTTCAGGCATGCCTCGGCAAGGGCGATTGCAAGGCCGCCTTCCGAGACGTCATGGGCAGATAGTATTATACCAGCCTTGATGCCCTGCAAACAAGCTTCATGGGAAGCCTTCTCCCGGGCAAGGTCCATCTCCGGCGGCAGGCCCTTCTCGAGGCCGTGGATGACGCTCAGATATTCACTGCCGCCAAGCCCGGTCTTCTGGGAGCCGATCAGGGCTATGACATCGCCATCTTCAAGGAACCACTGCCTGGTATGGTTTACCAGGTTGTCTATGAGGCCCACCATGCCTATCGTC
>MGPL01000088.1:0-2347 GCA_001797415.1 Deltaproteobacteria bacterium GWA2_55_10 | reverse complement strand
TCGTTATAGAGGCTCACGTTGCCGCTCACCACAGGTATGGAGAGCGCCAGGCAGGCCTCTTTGATGCCTTCGATTGCTTCTTTTATCTGCCACATGACCTCAGGCCTCTCAGGGTTCCCGAAGTTCAGGCAATCCGTGAGGGCCATTGGCCGGGCTCCGCTTGCCGCGAGGTTGCGCGCTGCCTCGGCGACCGCTATCCTGGCTCCTGCCCTCGGGTCGAGGAAGCAGTACCTTGAGTTGCAGTCTACTGTCAGGGCAAGGCCCTTGTCCGTGCCTTTTATCCTTACGACCGCCGCGTCGGAACCTGGGCAGACGACCGTATCGGTCCGCACCATGTAGTCGTACTGGCGGTAAATCCACGCCTTGCTCGCTATGTTCGGGGAGGAAAGGAGCTTGAGTAGCGTCCCGTTCAAATCCCCAGGCGCTGAAAGGACCGAGACATCGAGCCTGTTCAGCTCGTCCTGCGTTGCAGGCCTCCGGGAGGGCCTGTCATAGACAGGCGCGTCGTCGGTGAGGAAGGGCACGGGTATGTCGGCCACGACCTTGCCGTTCTCAAGGAGCCTTATGTCGTTCCCCTCGACGACCCTGCCGATGACCTCTGCCTCGAGGTCCCATTTCCTGAATATCTCTTTTACCGCGTCCTCGCGGCCCTTATGCACGACCATGAGCATGCGCTCCTGCGACTCCGAGAGCATCAACTCGTAAGGCGTCATGCCCTCTTCGCGCCTCGGCACCCTGTCCATGTCGAGCTCTATGCCGACGGATCCGCGCGCGGCCATCTCCACGCTCGAAGAGGTAAGGCCTGCCGCGCCCATGTCCTGTATGCCTACGACATGGTCGGTCTTGAACAGCTCGAGGCATGCCTCTAAAAGGAGCTTCTCGGCAAAGGGGTCTCCGACCTGCACTGTCGGACGCCTCTCCTCTCCGCCCTCTCCGAATACGTCCGAAGCCATCGTCGCGCCGTGAATGCCGTCCCTGCCCGTCTTGCTGCCGACGTATATTACAGGGTTGCCGATGCCTGATGCCTTGCCCCTGAATATCCTGTCCTTCTTGACGACCCCGGCTGTCATGACGTTCACGAGGCAGTTGCCGTTATACGAAGGGTTGAAGTAGACCTCTCCGCCGACGGTCGGGACGCCTATGCAGTTGCCGTAGCCTGCTATGCCTGAGACCACTCCTTCAAGGAGGTACTTTGTCCTTGGATTGTCAGTCGAACCGAAGCGGAGCGAATTGAGCGAGGCTACTGGCCTCGCTCCCATCGTGAATATGTCTCTGAGTATGCCGCCCACGCCGGTGGCCGCGCCCTGGTACGGCTCTATGAAAGACGGGTGGTTATGGCTCTCCATCTTGAAGGCTACCGCAAGGCCGTCGCCGATATCGACGATGCCCGCGTTCTCTCCGGGGCCCTGCAATACGAACTCGCCCTTAGTCGGAAAGCCCTTGAGGTGTTTCCTCGATGATTTGTACGAGCAGTGCTCGCTCCACATGACGGAGAATATGCCGAGCTCAAGGAGGTTCGGCTCCCTTCCGAGGGAGCTTACTATCCTCTGGTACTCGTCGGGTGTGAACCCGTGCTCTTTAACTACCTGTTCGGTTATTTTCATCAGTTCTAAGGCTCCAATCTTATTCAGACTGCTCAAAAAGCTCCATATGCAAGGCGTCAAGGAGCGAGGAACGAGTCGTACTCTTCATGTACGTCGCAGTGATGAGCGACGATGACAACGCAGCAGATGGACTTTTTCAGCAGTCTGCCTATTCGGCCGGGATGGTATATATCCACCCGCGCTCATCATTTATCTCTCCGGACTGGAGGCCTGTTATATAGTCGTACATCTTCTTTGAGAACGGGCCGGTCTGGCCGTTGTTTATCTTAATCGACGCGCCCTGGTGGTGTATCTCTCCCACCGGAGATATAACGGCGGCGGTGCCGGTGCCGAAGGCCTCCTTGAGGGCGCCTTTTTCAGAAGAGGCAAAGACCTCGTCAATGGATATGCGACGCTCAGTGACCTTCATCCCCCAGTCCTTCGCGACCCTTATGACAGAATCGCGCGTCACGCCAGCGAGGACAGAGCCTTCGAGCGACGGAGTCACCAGCTCGCCGTCGATGAGGAAGAAGATGTTCATGGTGCCGACCTCTTCCACGTATTTCTTCTCGATGGCATCAAGCCATAACACCTGCGTGTAGCCCTTTTTCTTGGCCTCTTCGGCGGGAAGAAGGCTCGCGGCGTAATTGGCCGGGGTCTTGGCTGAGCCGAGCCCGCCCTTCACCGCCCTCACGTACTCGCCGGGGGTGGTGAGCCTTACAGGGTTTATGCCTTCTTTATAGTAGGCCCCGACAGGAGATGTG
>MGPL01000087.1:2568-5135 GCA_001797415.1 Deltaproteobacteria bacterium GWA2_55_10 | reverse complement strand
TCAGGTCGATCAGCAGGTCGAGCTTTCCAAGCGGAGAGTCCCTGTACTTCGATTCCTTGATGTGCGGCTTGGCCACTTCATCGGCGATGAGGTTGTTGTGGGTGCCGAGCACGTGCTTGAAGAAGAACTCCTGGCCCCTGGCGGATGAGCCGAGGGCGTTGCCCCTCCATATGAACCAGACTCTCGGCCAGTTCTCCGGAGCGTCGGGGTCCTGCATCGAGAACTCGAGGGCGCCGCTCTTAAGCTGCTTCACGACGTAGTCGATGATCTCGGCGTCTGTCTTGGCGCCGGCCCTCTGGGCCTCCTCGCAGACCGCTATCGAGCTCTTGTTGAACTGCGGGAAGCAGGGCATCCAGCCCAGCCTTACGGCCCTGACGTTGTAGTCCATGGTGTGCTGGAACTCGAGCGCGCTCTTGTCAGGCACGTTGTGATAGTCTGCTATCGCGCCGTCGTATTTGTACATGTCGGTGTTGATATACCAGAAGCTCGGGTTGTTCATGAGCCTGGGCGGCCTGTTCCAGTCGAGCGAGTGGGCTATCTGGCCCCATGAATCGAACGGGGCGAGCTTTTCCTGGCCGACGTAGTGCTGCAATCCGCCGCCGTTCCTGCCCACCGAACCGCAGAGCATGAGGGCGTCCATCGCCGTCCTGTAGAACAGGTTGGAGTGGTACCAGTGGTTGTAGCTCGAGCCGGTGATGATCATCGAGCGGCCCTTGGTCACTTCCGCGTTGGAGGCGAACTCCCTGGCTATCTGGATGATGGTGTCGCGGCCGATGCCGGTGTACTTCTCCTGCCACGCCGGAGAGAAGCCTCTCTCGTCGTTGTAGTCCTTGCAGTAGTCGCCGGAAAGGCCCTTCCTCGCGACGCCGCACTGGGCTATCTTGAGGTCGAACACGGTGGTTACGGCCACCTTGCCTTCCCTGGTCTGTACGTATCTTACAGGCACCTGCCTCTTGTACTTCTCGGGCTTGTCGACCTCGTAGAAGTTGACCTCTATCGCGTCTTCCTTGTGATCGAGGAGCGAGAGCGACGGGGTTATGTTCTTCTGGGTCTTAAGGTCCCTCGTAAGGAGGTTCCATCTGCCGGGGGCGTGGTGGTCCTTGGGCCACCTGGAGCCCAGGCAGCCGTTCACAACGGATGCCTTGTTGCCTGCCTCGTCCCACATGCAGAACTGCCAGTCGGGGTTTTCCACGCCGTCGTACTCGGCGAGTTCGGATGCGCGGAGGAACCTGCCCTGCTCCCAGCCGTCCTTGCCCTTCGCGATCTTGACGAGCATCGGGAGGTCGGTGAACTGCCTGGTGTAGGCCTCAAAGTACGGAACCTTCCTGTCGACGAAGAACTCCTTCAGGATGACGTGCTTGATACCCATCCAGAAGTTCGAGTCGGAACCGGGCTTCACGGGCACCCACAGGTCGGCGTACTTGGTGACCTGGGAGAAGTCGGGAGCGCATACGACCAGCTTGGCGCCGCCGTGACGGAGCTCGGAGACGAAGTGGCAGTCTGCGGTCCTGGTCATGTTCGGGTTGGCGCCGGTTATTACGAGGTAGCCGGTGTTGTACCAGTCGGCGCTCTCGCAGGAGTCGGTCTGCTCGCCCCAAACTTCGGGCTCGGCGTTCGGAAGGTCGGTGTAGTAGTCATAGAAGCTGATATGCACGCCGCCGATGAGCTGGTTGTAGCGGGCGCCGGATGCGTAGCTGATCTGTGACATGGCCGGGATCGGGGAGAAGGCTATTATCCTGTCCGGACCGTACTTCTTGATGGTGTAGATATGGGCGGAGGCGATTATCTCCGCGGCGGTGTCCCAGTCGAACCTGCGGAATCCGCCCTTGCCCCTCGACCACTTTATCTTCTTGTGGAGCTCTGCGTTCTCGACTATGGACCTCCATGCGTCCACGGGGTCGGAGTGCTTCGCCCTTGCTTCTTTCCATGCGTCGATGAGTACGCCGCGGACGTAAGGATACTTGATCCTCACGGGGCTGTACACGTACCATGACGCGGAGATGCCCCTCTGGCAGCCCCTGGGCTCGTACGGGGGGATCGACTGATCAAGCTTCGGGTAATCGACGGCCTGAAGCTCCCATGTGATGATGCCGTCCTTTACATACACCATCCAGGAGCAGCCACCCGTGCAGTTGTTGCCGTGGGTGGACCTGACGGTCTTGTCATACTGCCAACGGTTCCTGTAATATTCTTCCCAACCCCTTTTACCGGGGTTTATCTCGTCTTGGATCCAAGTAGCCATCTAATTACCTCCCTCCTTTTCCGCCGTAGTTTCTCCACAGGGCATCATGGGCGGTGCCTCTATTCCTGTTCCTGTACCTGCCGCTCCAAATAATATTGAAGACAATCAGTATTCCAACGAAACCGCCGAGGCCGATGATGGTGAAAGTCCCGGTCGAAGACGGCTTCTCTTCTGTTTTGGCCTGCTCGGCGAAGAAAGCCCTCAGATGGGCGACCTCTTCATCGGTCACGTTCCTGTTGCTGAAAACGGGAGCCATTACAGGGGAACCGGCATTTATCCATGCCGCGCTCAAGAGAGGGTTCTTCGACTCGTCCGCATACACCTT
>MGPL01000087.1:2393-2499 GCA_001797415.1 Deltaproteobacteria bacterium GWA2_55_10 | reverse complement strand
GGGCGCGCCGCTGGCGAACGCCTTCTGGCCGGTAAAGTACATCTTGCCAAGGGCGGCGTCGCCGGACTCGGCGGGCGCTGCCGGGGCTGCCTCTGCGCTCGTTGCG
>MGPL01000087.1:1196-2358 GCA_001797415.1 Deltaproteobacteria bacterium GWA2_55_10 | reverse complement strand
GAATGCCTTCATGGGCGCAACACCGGCAACGAGACTCAGCACAAACCCAAGCTGCAGTCCTTTTACCAAGATTTTCTTACAACTCTTCAAATCCATACCCTACACCTCCTTACCGCTGCTTGCTCTTTTTTTATCTATGTACGTCATAGATACCGTAGAAACCTTTATATACTCCATGTACGCTACCCGGCCCGGATAAAACCCTGCCTCGTTTTGGCGGGGAGGCTGGGCTTGCAGCCCCTTTGAAGGGCTTCGCCGGAATGACATGGTTTGCATGGATTAAGAGGCGAGCAGTGCTTCTTCGAGGTCACCTCTGGCGAGATTAAGCGTCACCTTAAGGTTCTCCAGCCCCGGGCTCCTCAAGAGCTTCGTCCTCCTGGCCAGATAAGACCGGACCAGCGGAGTGTCCACCGCGTTTGAGGAGAAATCGGCCTCCTCTTCCCGGAGCTTGCAGACGAACGTTTCGATGGCGCTTACCGTATCGAAGCCTTCCGAATGTATTGGGAGCGAGCCGAGGACCCTGCCTATGAGGTCCAGCGCGCTTTTTGTCATGTCAGAGCCGGTTGAGCGTTCCTCGGCGCCGGGGAGCGTCTCTACCGCGGTCCTCTTGTCATCGCAGAACCTCTTCCAGGAGGCCGGGCGTATGCGTACGGCCGTGATGTACAGAAGGCACCGGCAGAGGCGCCTGAGCTCTTTTGAGATACTGTGACTCACGCTGATTGAGTCCTCCAAACGAGCCTCCCGAACCAGCCGCTTGCGTGAGCGGCGGCGGGCATCAGAGACCCATGAGCCCTTTAGAGTCCTGAGCGTAGAAACTTTCTTTGAATGTCCGTGAGCACGCGTAAATTACCAAATTCGGCAAACCCTGTCCAGCTAATTCTAAGGAGCGCCGCGCGATTTTTTTCATGGACCTGTTCAGTTTTCGGTATGGACGGAATTATAGTACATAAAACCGGTTATGTCCATCCATAGAACGTATTTTTTTCCGCTCCCCCCGCCTCAAGGGACAGCCCCCGGATGAGCCTGAAAAAAGACCCGGGAGGGCAGGCACCTTTGAGTTTCCAGGCGCCTGTCGTGTCCCGGGATGGAATCAGTGGCCTCCGCCGCCTTCCATCATCTCCTTGTCGACGCTGGAGAGCTGGTATTCCTGCGAGAACGCTCC
>MGPL01000087.1:0-1010 GCA_001797415.1 Deltaproteobacteria bacterium GWA2_55_10 | reverse complement strand
GCACCTTTTGTTGGCGAGTCGAGTCCGGTATATGATTTTGCTCTAACTGAGCTAATGCAAGGCGGGATCTATACCCCCCTGGCCGACAGAGTCATTTCTGGACATACCGATTCAGCTGGTTCGGAAATTGCCGCCTGGATTGATGATCAGGTGCAGAGTGGAAACTGGGAAGACGCCGTGACAGGAGGTGTGAACGAGATCGTGGTGGCTGCGCAAGCACTCAATCTCGGATCTGCACCTTCTTCTGTCGTCGTCCCGACACAAGCACCGGTTCAGCAGAACCCGGTAGTCATTGTGGAGAAAAATCCAATTGACTACAGCAGGGTATTCATCGTGCTGATAGGATCCATCTTAGGATTACTAGTTCTTGTGTTCGCGATTGGCACTATAATTGCACTCACAAGAGATCGTCGGAAAATCGGTGACGCCAAGCATAAAGCTGCTCAAAGCCATAAGGCAGCCGTCAACCTCATCAGTGGTTTCGATCAAATGTGGGAAGACGCGAGTGAAAGACTCAAATTCCTTGAGCTCAACTTGGCGAAAACACATATTGCCGCTATTCGCGCCCGACTGACGACGCTCAAGAGCGATATTTCGGCTCCGCTTGCCAGTTTTGAAAGTGTGGGTGAGCGTTTCGAGCGACCCGAAAGTGCCACCGAGGGTGTCTACAGTGAAATCCGCGCACAGTTGGAGTCGCAGATCGTGGCACCTATGCGCAAAGCGTCCGAAGCTCTGCATCAGGTTATCGTGCAGATTGAGGCATTGGAGACACAGGCAGAAATTGCGCCCCGCGCAGTGGCTGAGACAAGCAAGCTTGTTGAGCAGGCAGAAGCATCTATTAGCCAGTTTGAGAAGGATGGTTTAAATGTTACCACTCTTCGCCGTGAGCTCAACGAGGCACAGGGTTTACAAGCGCGCGCCCAGAAAGCATTGACTGCACTGGATATGCCGCTTGCCGTTGAGTTAGCTGGCAAATGTAATGTCGAGGCCAAACAGGCGTTGGAATTGGC
>MGPL01000086.1:1158-5094 GCA_001797415.1 Deltaproteobacteria bacterium GWA2_55_10 | reverse complement strand
GCGCCGGCATGGGACTGCGGCTTCGGCTACGTTACCAGCAGGATGCAGTACAGCTCCACCTCGTTTTCCATGCCCACGAGGAGGCTCTACGGGTTTCTATTCAACATAAAAGAGAGCGTCAAGTCCGGCGTCAACCCCTACTTCCCGATGTTCAACAACCGGTTCCTCTACCATCTCAAGATAAGGGACCGGGTCTGGCACATACTCTACAAGCCTTTCTCGGACGCCGCGTTCTGGCTCGCCAGGAGGGCCTCAAGACTTCAGCACGGCAAGATACAGCTGTATCTCCTTTACTCTTTCATTACTCTCATCGCGTTGTTGGTGTTCTCATGAGAGAGGGCCTGTACCCCGTATTGATAGAGTGCCTTCAGGTAATGACCGTGCTCATCGGCGCGCCGCTCTTCGCCGGATGGATAAAGGCCTTGAAGTGCTGGTCGCAGGGGCGCTCCTCAGCGGGATTGCTCCAGCCGTTCAGGGACCTTTCCAGGCTATTCATAAAAGAGACCGTCCTTGCGGAGAACGCGTCATGGATATTCACCGCGACGCCCTATATCGTCTTCGGTTCCGCCGTCGTTGCGGGCGCCATAATACCGGTTTTATCGGTCGACCTGCCGCTTTCGGCAATGGCCGACATCATCGCCCTTGTCGCCATATTCGCCATAGCAAGGTTCTTTCTGGCCCTTGCGGGCATGGACACGGGCACAGCCTTCGGCGGCATGGGGTCGAGCAGGGAGATGATGATAGGGTCTCTCACGGAACCGGCCGTGCTGATGAGCGTCTTCACGGTCTCGCTCGTGAGCAGCTCGACATCCCTTTCGCACATGGCGCACGTCCTGACCTCGCATACGATAGAGCTCAGGCCGTCGCTCGCTTTCGCGCTCATGTCGTTCGTGATGATAGCGCTCGCCGAGACCGGTAGGATACCGGTTGACAATCCTTCGACCCACCTCGAGCTTACGATGATACACGAGGCCATGGTGCTGGAATATTCCGGGAGGCACCTGGCCCTGATCGAGTGGGCAAACATGATGAAGCTCTTCCTGTTTGCCGCGCTCGGCATCGCCTGTTTCTTCCCGTGGGGCATAGCCGGCGCGAACGAGATATGGATGCTGCCGGCGGCCGTCCTCTTGCTCGTGCTCAAGCTGGCGCTCATAGGCGTGTTCATCGTGTTCATAGAGACCATGTTCGCGAAGATGCGCATTTTCAGGGTGCCCGAGTTCCTCGGCATGTCCTTTCTTCTGGCGACCCTGGGCATGATATCGTTTTTCATACTGGAGAGTTAGATGAGCACAAGCTTTGCGGCAGAGATAAACAGCGTCCTCGCGGCCCTCATACTCCTTACCTCTTTCGGACTCCTGGTGCAGAGGAGGATCTACGGCCTCCTGCACATATTCGCGTGGCAGGGGCTGCTCCTGTCCATCAGCACGGCCATAGTCGGATATACTGCGGGCCTGCACCACCTGTACATCTCGGCTCTCCTGACCCTGACGATCAAGGTCATAGTGCTGCCCTACATACTTTACCTGCTGATACACCGTCTGAGGATACACAAGGAAGTGGAGGACATGATAAACATACCTACGACGATGCTTATCGGCATCATCCTGGTCATCCTCTCCTATCACCTGATGTCGCCCATAAGGGAGCTCTCCACGCTCGTCACGCGCTCGACCCTTGCCGTCGCGCTCGCCACAGTCATGCTGGGGCTCCTTATGATGATAACGAGGAAGAAGGCGGTCACGCAGATAATCGGCTTCCTTGCCATGGAGAACGGCCTGTTTTTCGCCGCGACCAGCGCGACCTACGGCATGCCGCTCGTAATAGAGCTCGGCGTGGCCCTCGACATCCTCATAGCCGCGTTCATCTTCGGGATATTCTTCTTCCAGATACGCACGACTTTCGAGACGCTCGACCTCAAGGCCATGGAAAAATTGAAGGAGGAGGAATAACGGCAAAGATGGTCATATTCGCCCTTTTAGGAGTAAACCTAATCTCCGCCATAATCCTCGCCTTCCAGGGCGACAGGAGGCACGCCGCCGAGCTCAATATCCTTGGCTCGGCGGCCACCTTTGCCGTCAGCCTCGCGCTCGCGTTCAGGGTATATGAGGAGGGACCTTTCATAACCGGAGACGGCTTCTTCTTCGTGGACGCCTTCAACGTCTACCTCTGCGTGCTTACCGCCTTCGTATCCATGACGACCGCGGTATTCAGCAGGAAGTACATGGCCCATGAAAGGAAGCACGGCAAGGTCGGCCATAAGGGCATGCGGTTCTACCATGCCATGTTCCAGGTCTTTATCTTTGCCATGCTCCTGGCGCTCCTGACGAACAACATCGGCGTGCTCTGGATAGCGATGGAGCTCGCCACCCTTTCGACGGTCCTCCTCGTCTCCCTCTACAGGACGCCCGCGGCCGTGGAAGCGGCGTGGAAGTACTTCATCCTCTGCGGCGTCGGCATAGCCCAGGCGCTCTTCGGCACCGTACTGCTCTATTTCGCCTCCGAGAAGATCTTCGGCGAGGGCTCAAAAGGCCTACTGTGGACGAACCTCTCCGCGGTGGCGGACAAGCTCGAGCCCACGGTCCTTTCGCTCGCCTTCATATTCTTCATGGTCGGCTACGGCACCAAGGTCGGGCTGGTGCCCCTGCACAACTGGCTGCCTGACGCGCACAGCGAAGGCCCCACGCCCATATCCGCCGTCCTCTCGGGCCTTCTCCTGAATGTCGCCCTTTATGCTTTGGTGCGCTGCAAGGTACTGGTAGACGGCGCGACGCAGAGCCACATGGCGGGTCATATCATGATGATATTCGGGCTGCTTTCGCTCCTTGTCGCGTCGTTTTCTCTCCTCAGGCAAAGGGATATAAAGAGGCTGTTCGCCTATTCCTCCATCGAGCACATGGGAATAGCAACATTCGCGTTCGGACTCGGAGGGCCCATAGCCACATTCGGCGGGCTCCTCCATATGCTGGTGCATTCGCTTACGAAATCATCCATTTTCTTTACGGCCGGACACGCCTCCCAGATGCACTCCACCCAGGACATGTCGGGCATAGGAGGCCTCATAAAGGGCAACCCCCTTGCGGGCTGGGGCCTTATGCTGGGCGTCATTGCCATAGCGGGCATGCCTCCGTTCGGGGTATTTACAAGCGAGTTCCTTATCCTTACCGCATTGATAAAGGAGGCGCCCTATATAATGCCTTTCTTCCTCCTGGGGATAGTGGTAGCCTTCGCGGCCCTGTTCAGGAGGGTGATGCCCATGGTCTTCGGCCCCGCGCCCTCGAATCAAAAAGCCGTAAAATTGGCGCACCTGCCCGTACTGGTGCACCTGGGGCTCGTGCTGGCGATAGGGCTGTACCTGCCCGCATTCTTGAGCGACTGGTTCCATATGGCGTTGAAGATATTGATAAAATGACAGAGAAGCTAAACAACCTCCTCATGTATCTCATAAGCAAAAGCGCGGTCGCGATGGACTCGTCAGTCCACGGCGCGCTCGCCTGCGAGGTGCGGAGCACCCTTTTCGCGCAGACCGCCAAGATATTGAAGGGCGCTGGCTTCAGACTCGTTGCCGAATGGGCCGCTGACGAGACATTTTTCGACAGGGCCTTCGCCGTCTATGCCGCGTACAACGAAGGCCAGGACTATATAATCATAAAATCGCCGCTCCCCTTCGCGGACTCGTCCTTCCCCACGCTCGCGAGGCACTTCCCTGCCGCGTACCGCCTTGAGAGGCAGATAGAGAGCCTTATGGGCCTGAACCCGGGCGGGCACCCTGACCTGAGGCCGTGGATAAAGCACGAACACTGGCCTGAAGGCGCGTATCCCCTGAGGAAGTCCTTCGACGGCGCAAAGGCGATGGAACGCTCGCAAGGGTCGTACAGGTGGATAAAGGCCGAAGGCGAAGGCGTATTCGAAATAGCGGTCGGGCCGGTGCACGCGGGC
>MGPL01000086.1:0-1114 GCA_001797415.1 Deltaproteobacteria bacterium GWA2_55_10 | reverse complement strand
CATAATAAACCTCGAAGAGAGGCTCGGCTACGTCCATAAGGGAATAGAAAAGCGCTTCGAGGCCCTTTCGTGGGAAGAGGCCGTGAGGCTCTCGGGCAGGGTATCGGGTGATTCCACCGTCGCCCACGCTGTTGCCTTCTGCATGGCGGCTGAAGAGGCCTCAGGCTCTTTGCCGCCCCCAAGGGCCTTTTACCTCAGGGCGCTCATGATAGAGCGTGAAAGGATAGCGAACCACCTCGGGGACATAGGCGCCATCTGCAACGATACCGGTTTCGGTTTCCTGAACTGCCAGTTCGCCATCCTGCGGGAGCGGGCGCTGAGGACCAACCTCAATGTATTCGGCCACAGGCTCATGATGGACCGGGTCTGCCTCGGAGGCGTTGCCGCGGACGTGTCAAAGGAAGGCCTGGAGGCCATCCTCGATGAGACATCCCGGCTTACCGATGAATTCAACAGGCTGGTGCGGATATACGAAGACAACCCATCCATAGAGGACAGGGTCTACGGCACGGGTATATTGAGCTCGGCGGCGGCAAAGGAGCTTGGGGTAGTGGGTTTCACGGCAAGGGCGAGCGGCCAGCGCCTGGACGCGAGGATACAGAACCCGTTCTCCCCTTATGACAGGTTTGCCCCGGCTGTACGCGTACTCACATCGGGCGACGTCCATGCGCGAGTATGGGTGAGGATAGAGGAGATACGGGATTCCATCAGGCTGATATGCGATATAATAAAGGAGATGCCGGGCGGGATGGTGCGCTCGGCGTGGTCGAAGCCGCTGCCCGGCCTCTCGGGCTTTTCGGCCGTGGAGGGATGGCGCGGCGAGATAATCTACTGGGTACAGAGCGCCCCGGACAGGAACATCAGCAGGTGCATGGTCCGCGACCCGTCAAGCATGAACTGGATCGCGCTCGAGCAGGCGATCAAGGGCAACATAGTCCCCGATTTTCCGCTCTGCAACAAGAGCTTTAATCAAACATACTCAGGCCATGACCTTTGAGGCTTAAGCAATGATAAAGATGCTCTACCAGATATTCCGGACAGGCATAGTGACAGAGCCCCTTGACCCGGCGGAAGAGGCGCGGGTGACCCTTACCGGAACCAGGCTCGAAGAGGA
>MGPL01000085.1:39941-45797 GCA_001797415.1 Deltaproteobacteria bacterium GWA2_55_10 | reverse complement strand
GGTATTGCAGCGGCGGCTCATAGATCTGGGAGAGGAAATCATACTCATCCGAGCTGTAGGCGCGCGCCGGATCGAGGTGCTTTGGCGGCTCAAGAAAAGTGGTATAGAAGATATTGCTGCTACGCTCAGAAGGGCGGTACGGGTCATTGGGCGTGCAGCCGGCCAGCAGCGCAAAAGCAAAAAGCGAAAGGGCCAGGAGGGCTCTGTAGGCTCTGTTACCGATAGCTCGTCCCCTTGTAACCACGGGATTTAAAAATTCTGTTTAAAAGTATCATAGGTCACAGACCTGATCGTATAACCCCTTATAAAATAACGAAATTGACCAATTGACAAGTCTAACATACAGCCCACGGCAGGTCAAGTTCGCAGCCTCAAAACCGCGCAAAAACGCTAACTTGACTGGGCTTGACAACTGTCTTATAGTTATGTTAGTATTACATAATTTTCTGCCCCTTAGAGAGAGCATTGTAAAGGAAGGGTTTTATGACCAAGAAGGCTGGCGGCAACAATAATCACAGCAGTGACCTTGTTAACCTTATCGACATCGGTAAGGACAAGGGATTTCTCACTTACGATGAGATAAACGACGCGTTTCCGCAGGATAATTTCTCAGTGGAGGAGATGGACAACTTGCTTGAGACACTTGGAGATCTCGGGATCGACGTCGTTGATAGCGCTGAAAAAGGCTCTGCCTCTGAGACGGTTGAGGCGAGCGAGCCCAGGGAAGAGCTGGAGGTCGAAGAGGTTGAGCGCGTAGAGGATCCCGTCAGGATTTACATGAGGGAGATGGGCGCTGTGCCTCTCCTCAAGAGGGAAGAAGAGATCGTTTACGCCAAGAGGATAGAGGAGAGCAGGAACGAGCTCAGAAGGCTTACCCTCACGAGTCCCTTTGCCGTTATCGAAGTATTGAGGGTAGTGGGCCGCGTCAGGGCAGGCAAGTCCTCTTTGAGAGAACTCCTCGAGGAAGAGGCTGAAGAGGGGCAGCAGGAAGATGAAGCCTTAGCCGCTACCGACGAGGTTCTTACCAGGCTGGAGAGGCTCAAAAGAAGAAAGCCGGAAAGCGCCTATAAGCTCCTCAAGGATGTAAACCTGAGCAATGCGCTCATAAGGCGCATTGTAAAACGCATTGTCCGCCTTGAGCACTTCGTCGAGCGCGAGGAGTCCAAGAAGGGCGCCAGGAAGCAGGAGAGGGCAAAGCTCCGCATCAGGCGCATATTCAAGCGGCTTGAGATCAAGAGGACTGAGCTGAAGGAAGTTGCCCGCCAGGTAAAGGTCCACGATTTCAATATGTGGGAGGCCAAGCAGAGGCTGATTGAGGCCAACCTGAGGCTTGTCGTCTCGATAGCAAAGAGGTATGTGAACCTCGGTCTCAAGTTCTCGGACCTTATCCAGGAAGGCAACATCGGCCTCATGAAGGCCGTAGACAAGTTCGATTATAAAAAGGGCTACAAGTTCTCCACATACGCCACATGGTGGATACGGCAGGCTATCACGAGGTCCATCGCCGACCACGGCAGGACCATCAGGATACCTGTCCACATGATCGAGACGATCAACAGGCTCCTGCAGACCTCAAGGCAGCTTTTAAAGGAGCTTGGCCGCGAGCCGTATCCTGAAGAGATAGCCGAGAGGATGGACATCCCCATCCAGAAGGTCAGAAGGATACTGAGGCTCATGAAGCAGACGCTCTCCCTCGAGACGCCTATCGGAGACGACGAGGAGAGTTCGCTTGGAGACTTCATAGAGGACGAGAAATCCCCTTCGCCTGCCGATGCGGCCATTGAGAAGGACCTTTCTGACCAGACCAATTCCGTGCTGGAGACCCTTACGCCCAGGGAGGAGAAGGTGCTCCGCATGAGGTTCGGAATAGGCGAAAAGCAGGACTATACGCTCGAAGAGGTCGGCAAAGTATTGGGAGTGACCCGTGAGAGGGTGCGTCAGATAGAGGCCAAGGCAATAAGGCGTCTCAGGCATCCGACCAGGGCAAAGCTCCTGAAGGGCTTTAGCGAAGGATAAAAGCCCGGAAAAATAACGCAAGGGCTTGCAGCATCTGAAGCCGGTCACTTAAGCAGTTCATCGTAGAAAAGGACCCCTTGACAGAACAAGGGGTCCTTTTTTTTATTTATCAGGCTGCTGAAAAAGTCCCATCTGCTTTGTTATCTTCGGCGCTCGTCACTGCAGCGTACATGAAGAGTACGACTCGTTCCTCGCTCCCCGATTTAACCGGGGCCTCGCATCTGGAACTTTTTGAGCAGCCTTGACAAGAATCTAAAATCCGGGGGAGTATCCAATGACATCCCTTAAAAAAAGCCTGAGGGCGAAATTCACCCTCATCCTGCTCTTCGTAGGCATCCTGCCGCTCGCTGTTGCGAGCGCATTCTTCTACCATTCGGCAAAGGACTCCCTTTTCCAGAACGTCTTCAAGGAACTGAAGTGGAACCTCGAGGAGATCTCCGGCGTCGTCGAAGGGTATTTCGCGGAGACCGGAAAGGACATCCTTACCGCTTCGAGGAACACGGCTTTTCCGATGTATTACCTCGATCCCCCGAGAAAGCAGTACTGGCTCAAGGAGCAGCACAAGACCCTTCAATACCTGAGGGGCATATACCCGGACATGCTCGATGAGGCCTGCTTCATAGACGCGAGCGGAAAAGAGGTGTCGAGGATAGTATTCGATCAGCTCGCGCATGAGCACGACCTCTCATCCGACGAGGCCAGGAACCGGTTTTTCCAGGAGGCGTTCAAGCTCTCCGAAGGCCAGGTATATCAGGGCCGCCCGGTGATCTCGCAGGACACGCACAGGTGGGTACTCCCCAATGCGACTCCGATAGCGGTAAACGGCAAGAACATGGCCATACTGCATTTCGAGGTCACCATGGACCATTTTCAGAAGCTTCTGAAGAAGCTTGTAAACCCTGACAGGGGCTTTGGGCTCATCCTCGACGGCGACGGACTGATATTGGCCCACAGCCGCCTTGATATAAGCGAGACAGAGCCCTTCCCGCCGGCCGTGACCGACAAGACCCCGGGAGACCTCAAGGCCATCTACAGCCGCATGATAAAGGGCGATAGCGGCATGGAGAGCTTTTGGCAGGGAGGGAAGGAGCACTTCATGATATTCAGGCCGCTCAAGCTCTCCGGCATAAACGGGAGGAACGATAACAGCTGGTCGATAGCGTACGTAATCCCGAGCGAGCGGGTCTACGTAGAGCTCGACATACTGAGGTACAATATCGCGGTCCTGCTCGCGACAGTGGCTCTCTCCATCCTGCTCTCCTATATAATGGGCAATTACCTGACCAGGCCCATAACGAACCTGGCTTCGGCTACGAACAAGGTGGCGGCAGGCGAGATGCCGAATATAGAGGTGGACAGGGAGGACGAGCTCGGCACGCTCTCAAGCTCGTTCAACGTGATGGTGGAGTCCATAAAGAGGAGGGACGATGCCCTGAAGGCCCTCGCGATAACCGACGGGCTTACCGGCCTCTATAACTACAGGTATTTCAGGTCAGAGCTTGAAAAAGAGGTGAAGAGCAGCCACAGGTTCTCGAGGCCTCTCTCGCTCATAATGGCGGATGTCGATTACTTCAAGAATTATAACGACAGGAACGGCCACGCGCAGGGCGACATGGCATTGAAGAAGGTCGCGGAGGTGCTCTCCAAGGCTGTAAGGGAAGTGGACCTGTGCGCCCGGTACGGCGGCGAGGAGTTCGTCGTCATACTGCCGGAGACTACGCTTGAAGTAGCTCTTAACGTAGCCGAGAGGATCAGGCGCAAGTTCGAGGAAGAGGAGTTCGCATATGAAGAGCTGCAGCCGGGAGGAAAGCTGACTTTAAGCCTCGGGGTTGCAACGCTGCCTGCTGACGCAAACGAAGCGCAGGAGCTTGTGGAAGCGGCTGACAGGGCGCTCTATAAGGCCAAGGAGAATGGAAGAAACCAGGTCTGGCCTTCCGGCTGCTGAAAAAAGCCCATGCTTGACCCCTCTTTTCTAAAGAGGGGCAGGGGAGATTATCTTTCAACTCCGTAATCCCGCTCAGTCCCCCTTTAGTAAGGGGGACGCAAAAAGCTTCATTGCGAGCGAAGCGACAATTTTTGCAGGATAGCAAAAATTGAATGCTGCGCCGAAGGTGCGGCAGCCCGAAGGGTCGAGCCCCAGGGATGGGGCGAGATAAGCAATCTCAGACCCTTTGAAAATAGCAGATTGCTTCGTCGCTGCGCTCCTCGCAATGACGGCTAAAGACCCTTCTCAGGGTATCAGCACTATCTTCCCGTACGCGCTCTCTTCCATTATCGCGCGGTGCGCATCTTTCGCGTCGCTTAGTTTTATCTCGCGGCCTGCCACAGGCCTTAAATAACCCGCTTCGAAACCGGCGATAAGCCCTGAATGTATGGACGCAAGCTCCTTTTCATTCGCGTTGAAGAGCGACATCCCGATGACGCTCGCGTCCCTTGCCATGAGGTCGCGCGGATCTATCTCGATAGTCCCTCTGTTCCCGACTACGACAGTCCTTCCGAACGGAGAGAGCGTCTTAAGGTCCCCCGCAAGGTTCACATTGGCAAGGAACTCGATTATGACATCGATGCCGCCCCCGGCAATGCGCGCTGCCTCGATGAGGTGGCCGGGTTCCTTGTGGTCCAGCGCGTAGTGCGCGCCCTCGGCAAGGACAAGCTTTCTGCCCTTTTCTGTGCCGCCGCTCCCTATTACTGTCATGCCCAGCGCCCGCGCAAGCTGTACCGTTGCCATGCCCACGCCGCCCGTTGCGCCGTGGACAAGTACGCTCTCGCCCGCCTTTGCAGCCGCTTTATGAATGAGCGCCCTGTAAGCCGTCGCGTAAGGCACGCCTATGCACGCGCCCTGGCTGAACGAGAGCTTCTCGGGCAGCCTGTGGAGCTGGGCCGCCTTGCACAGGCACAGCTCCGCGTATGTTCCGGTCAATGAGCCAGAGGTATATACCCTGTCGCCGGGGCGTATATCTTCCACGCCTTCCCCGACAGCTTCAACAACGCCCGCCGCGTCGGTACCCGGCGTATATGGCAGATCCTTTTTATAGAAAAGACCCGACCGCATATAGGTGTCCACAGGGTTGACGCCAGCTGCTTTTATTTTCACAAGCGCCTGGCCTGCTTTTGGTGAGGGCTGGGGAACATCCTCGACTTTCAGCACATCAGGAGGGCCGAATTCATGCACGCGGATGGCTTTCATGGGTCACCTCGTTGAGTTATGCTCTGATTATTGCAGATTTTCAGGAAAGAAGGGAGGTACGATAGCGACTAATTTAAAAATGCGGTAAGCGGACATTGAAAAGCAAAACGCTAAATGAGTTACTCCGGCTGCACCAGTATGCTCACGCGCCTGTTCTGCGGGTCGTACGGGTCTCCCTTCAAGGGGACGGCGCTGGCGAAGCTCGCGACCTTGGTTATCCGGGTCTGGTCAAAGCCGTTCTTTACCAGCTCTCTTCTCGCGGCGTTTGCCCTGTCTGCCGCAAGCTCCCAGTTGGTATATCCTTTTACGTCGTAGTTCGAGCTGTCCGTGTGCCCTTCGATGGTGACCTTGTTCGGGAACTCTCCGAGGACCTCGGAGAGAGTCGCGAGCACCACAACGCCCCGCGCCGTGAGCTTCGCCTTTCCTGACTCGAACATGGGGTCCTGCCCCCTGTCGGTGAGCTCGAGCCTCACCCCTTCCTGGGTAGTGAATATCAGTATATTGTCCCTGTACTGGTGAAGTTTCTCTTCGACCATCTTGTTGAGCTTTATGGTTATGAGCTCAAGCCTGCTGTCTTTGGTCTTGAGGCCGCCGTCCTCGCTGTCGAGCTTTACGGGGTTGCCTTTCATCATGGAGAAGCCCTTTGCGCCTCC
>MGPL01000085.1:38245-39910 GCA_001797415.1 Deltaproteobacteria bacterium GWA2_55_10 | reverse complement strand
CGGAAGTACTCGGCTATGATCTTCTTGGAGTCTATGGAGAGGACGGCCACGAGCCAGAGCACGAGGAAGAGCGCCATCATGGCGGTTATGAAATCCGCGTAGGCGACCTTCCATGCGCCGCCGTGGTGCCCGGCATGGATCTTCTTTATCTTCTTCCTGATTATTATGGGCTGGGGTTCGGGGGGCATCAGGCAGCCTTCTTCTTTATGGTCTTCTCAAGCTCCTTGAAGGACGGCTTCGTGTCGACCATGAGCACTCTGCGGGCCGCCTCTATGGCGAGCTGCGGGGGCATGTCCTTGGCAAAGGCGAGTATCGCGACCTTTATTGCCTCGAAGTACTTGGCCTCTTCCCGTGCCCTGTGCTCGAGGTTGCTGGCAATCGGGCCGAGCAGTCCGTAGCAGAGAAGTATTCCGAGGAATGTGCCGACGAGCGCGGCCGCGATGCTGTGGCCTATGGCCTCCGGCGACTCGCTCATCTTGCCCATCGTTATGACGACCCCGAGCACCGCCGCCACGATGCCGAAGCCCGGCAGAGAGTCGGCGACCTTCGATATGACGGCAGACGGCAGGCTCGATTCATGATGGTGAGTCTCTATCTCGAGGTCCATCATCTCCTCGAAGTCATAAGGCTTTATTCCGAGTATATAGACCCTGAAGTTGTCGCAGATGAACTCGACGGCGTGGTGGTTCTTGAGGACGCCCCGGTGCTTCTTGAAGATCGGGCTCTTTGCCGGGTGCTCTACGTCGGCCTCGAGGGCGAGGAGCCCTTCCTTCTTTATCTTCGAGAAGAGCCCGTAGAGAAGCCCCAGCAGGTCGAGAAAATCGTGCTTGGCCGGGCCGCTGCTAAAGAGCTTCGGGATCTCCTTGAATATCTTTGTAAGGAGCTTCGGAGGGCAGGTTATGATGAGCGATCCTACTGCCGCGCCGCCTATTATGATGAGCTCGGCGGGCTGGAGGAGTATGTAGAGGTTGCCCTGCTCGAAGAGATAGCCGCCTATTATGGAGCCAAAGACTATGACAATGCCTATTACGGGGAACATGCGGGGAGAGACCTCAAAATTTGATGATTTCTTATCGGAGAAAGGGGGGCAAACTGTAGGGGAAATCTATTGGATGTTGAAAAGTCCATCCATGGCTTTTTCAACAACGGCTTGTCCGAAGTGAATTCGGCCAAGCCTCACAAATTGCTCGACTTTCAAGTCTCGCAATTATGTCTTTCCATCCCTGGATTGCTTAGCAGGTTGTTTATTCAACAACCTGCTAAATGTGCGCCGAAAATATGCGTTCGAGGGAGGATATGTCCATGCCCTCCGCAAAGACGAGTTTTTCCCTGGACTTATGGCCGGATTTTATGGAAAAGGCGCTCTTTCTGGTGCCTGTAAGGGATGATAGGAATTTAAGAAGGGCCTCGTTGGCCTCTCCTTCCACCGGAGGGGCCGTAAGGCGGATTTTGAGGGAGTTGCCGCTGATGCCGTCGACTTTGTCACGGGACGAGCGCGGCTGCAGGCGCACCCTTATGAACGAGCCTTCAAGCGCAGGTTCGAGGAAGGGGTACTTACTTTGCGAGGAATTTGATCTTATCCGATTCCTCATCGGCCCGCTTTGATTCCTCCTCTTCAAGGAGGAGCGTGGAGGAGTGGTAGTCTATTATGCCCCTGATCGATGC
>MGPL01000085.1:36549-38232 GCA_001797415.1 Deltaproteobacteria bacterium GWA2_55_10 | reverse complement strand
CTCTGCTTGCGGAGCCTGAATATCTCCTGCTGAAGCTCGGAGCCCCTTAGCTGGGCCTGCCTTACTATCTCTTCGGCATGGAGCCTGGCCTCCGCGACAACAAGCTCGGCCTCTTTCCTGGCGGTGGTCTTGAGCTCGTCGACCATCTTCTGCGCCGTGATGATAGTCTCCCTGAGCATGTTCTCGTTCGCGGCGTATTCTCTTATGCGCTCACCCGCCGCCGAGAGCTTCTCCTTCAGGTCGTTTATCTCTCTTGCCGCCTCTTCGAGCGCCTCGGAGGCAAGCTCTCTTAACTCCTCGACCTCTTTTACGTCATAACCCTTGAAGCTCTTCTTGAGACCGTGGCTCCTTATCTCAAGCGGGGTAATCCTCATATCGCTCCTCCTGTCTTAAGCCTTAACGCTGCCTCGATTATGGAGGGTATAATGGCATACTGTATGAAATATATGACGAAAATCACAATGAGAGGCGAGAGGTCGAGGCCTCCCGTGTAGGGAATAAAGCGCCGTACCCTGCCGAGGACCGGCTCTGTTACCTGGTAGAGGAACCTGACGATCGGGTTATAGGGGTCGGGGTTTACCCATGATATGAGCGCCCTTGCTATTATAAGCCAGAAATAGATCGAAAGGGCCATGTCGAGTATCTTTGCGAACCCGACGAGTATGTTTGAGATGACGAACATTTTATTCCGGTTCTCCTTTTCCCTTCAAAGGTGGATTGTCGAATTATCTATCGGCCTGAAAGCTCCCTTGCCCTCCGGGTAGCGGCCTCGACAGCCGAGACGACTGTCTCCCTGAAGCCGCCCTCATCGAGCTTTTTGAGCCCCTCTATCGTGGTGCCTCCGGGGGAGGAGACCATGCGCCGGAGCTCCTCGAGGTCCTTCGGGCTCTGCATCGCAAGGGCCGCCGCGCCTGCGACCGTCTGCATGGCGAGCCTCTTTGCCGTATCCCTGGGCAGGCCGGCCTTCACCCCGCCGTCAATAAGGGCCTCTATGAAGAGGAATACATAGGCCGGGCCGCTGCCGCTCAAGCCCGTGACAGCGTCCATCAGTGACTCGTCATCCACTATCTCGACCTTGCCTATTGGCTCGAATAGCGCCTTCGCAAGCTCCATCTGCCGCTCGCCCGTGCCTATGCCGGCGCAGATGCCGGTAGCCCCCTGTGCAACTATCGCCGGGGTGTTGGGCATGGCCCTTACGACCGGGACAAAATGGGCGAGGCCTGCCTCTTTGAGCGTCTCAAGTATTTTAGAAGTGGTCACGCCCGCGGCAACGGAGATAAGGAGCTTGCCTTGCGTGAAGTCGGCCGCAGCCTCTTTGAGCACGTCCGCGACATCGTTGGGCTTTACGGTAAGGAATATTATATCAGCATTTCGGACAGTTTCGAAGTTCTTGCTGAAGACCTTTATCTCGTAGGCCTCGGCCAGGTGGATAAGCCTGTCGCTTATCCTGTCGCTCGCGATTATCTGCCCAGCCTTTACAGAGCCTGACCCGATAAGGCCTTTGATGAGGGCCTCGGCAAGGTTGCCGGCGCCGAGAAAGCCTATTGTTTTTTTTGTCAGCATTGGCTTTAACGGCTGCTGAAAAAGTCCATCTGCTTTGTTGGCTTTAGAAGCTCGTCATCAGCGTACGAGAGAGTATTACGCCTCATTCCTCGCTCCCCGATTTAACTGGGGGCCTCGCAT
>MGPL01000085.1:30248-36541 GCA_001797415.1 Deltaproteobacteria bacterium GWA2_55_10 | reverse complement strand
GGTGGCCCCCTCTTCTATGGCCACCTCGAAATCGTTGGACATGCCCATGGAGAGGTCCTTCAGGAATACCCCGGGGAACCGTTCCTTGTTTATCCGCTCGGCAAGCCTGCGGAGCATGGCGAAGTACGGCCTCGACATCTCGGCCTGCTCGAACACGGGGGGTATTGACATAAGGCCGCGGAGGCGCAGGTTCGGCAATGCGGAGATGGCCTTTGCGAGCTTCACCGCGCCCTCTGCGTCGACCCCTGTCTTGGTCTTCTCCCTGGCCATATTGACTTCGATAAGGATATCTACAGGCTCGGTCGCGCGCTTACTGAGTTCTTTGGCCAGATCGAGCGAATCGACCGTATGGATCATGTCAAAGAGCTCGACCGCGAGCTTGGCCTTGTTCTTCTGCAGATGGCCGATGAAATGCCATTTGATGTTCTTGTCCTTGACCTTGGATATCTTCTCCTGGGCCTCCTGGACATAGTTCTCGCCAAAGACCCTCAGTCCGGCTGAGATGGCCTCCTTGACCTTCTTTGTTTCGACTGTCTTGGTGACTGCTATGAGCGTGACCTCATTGGGATCGCGGCCCGCTTTGCGAGCTGCCCGTCTGATGCGGTCGTTTATCTGGAGGATGTTTTCGGAAATTATATTCCCAGCCATCAGGAGAAGCCCGGCAAACTCAGTTTGAGGGGCCTTTTTGGAGCGGACCCTCTGTTTGGCGCGGGGAAAAGAGAGCAAAAGCCGGAAAATTCCTACACCTGTTGTTTACGAGACCTTATAGCATAGATGGGGCCTTTGTCAAAGAGAAATCTTTGTTTTTCGTGCTTTTTTGAGAAAAAAATCATCCGCTTGAGGGCTTGAGCATTGGCCCGAGGTAGTGGAGCCCGGACATCTCCCAGATGGCCGCTATGAAAAGGATAATGATTACAAGCACATAAAGCCTTGCACCGTCCCGGACCGCTATCCCCAACGCCTCTTTTCTGGAAGAGACGCCTTTTCTTTCCGGAAAGAGGAGGGCGAGGCCAATATCTGTGCCGATTGCCGAAGATATGCAGTATGCGCCGAACTCAAGGATGAACGTCCCGTAGAAGACGGCGACCATGGCGGGGCTGTACTCCATTCCTGCCACGAGTATTCCGACAAGAAAGCTCCTCCAGACCGCCACCAGGTAGGGAAAGAAAAAGACGAGGCCGGTAAGCGTGGTAGAGACGAACGCGCCGAATATAAGGTTGAAAGAGAAGGTGTAGAGGACCTTTAGCGGCAGGTTCTCGGCCAACGGACCCATAAGCGGCTTCAGATACGGCAGCTCCTGGATCTGCTTGAGCTGCTCCTCGCGGAGTTCGAGAACTCCGGGGTAGCCCTGCGCGACCATCCACTGCCCGAAAAAAAGCAATATTACATGGGTTGATATGAAGAATACAATGAGGTTCTTGCGCCTCTTTGCCGCCTCTATCGAGCCTGCAAGGATATCCTTGAGCGCCATCTTGCTCCCGCCAGTTGAGATTGAACCACGCAAATATATAATATTACCAGAAACTTTTCACGGGTTTTAAATGAGGAGGATAAAAGGCGGGCTATTTTTTCTTCTATCAGGATGTTGAAAAAGTCCATCCATGGCTTTTTCAACAACGGCTTGTCCGAAGTGAATTCGGCCAAGCCTCACAAATTGCTCGACTTTCAAGTCTCGCAATTTGGCAATCCATCCCTGGATTGCCTAGCAGGTTGTTTTTTCAACAACCTGCTATCGAAAAATTTCAGTTTACAAACCAGGCAATTTCTCTTAATAATATATTCTTAACTCAGGAGAGCTAAAATACTAACCGCGCCAAAAAACATACTGGTGGCCGACCCTGACCCCAAAAGGTGCCTCAGGCTGGCCTCTATCGTAAAGAGGCTCGACTATAACGTCTTTCTGGCCTCTAACAGCCCGGACCTTACGCGCATAACCCTGGGGATAATACCCCATGCCTTGCTCCTTGACCTGGACATGCCGCCTGTTGCCGGACAGCCCAGCATCGAGGCCATGAGGGCTAACCGGAGCCTCGCCATAATGAAGATAATAAGCGTGGGCGACAAGGCGAGACTCAAGGAGCTTGAGGCATCCATCTCAAGGGGCGCGAACGCATACGTCACCCGGCCTATCAGTCCCACCGAGCTATACAGGACCCTCCAGAAGCAGATAGAGCCCAGGCCCAGGAACTTTTTAAGGATAAGGGTGCTCTTCAAGTCGACCGTCATCTCCGGCACGACCGGCAGGGCGAGCTTTGCAACAGCCCTCTCAGAGCAGGGCATCTTCATAAGGACCCTCAAGCCATTCCCGGTCGGCTCAAGGGTAAAGGTAGCGCTCGACCTGCCCAGCCCCAAGCCCATTGTCCTTGACGCAGAGGTGCTCTATGCCATTCCGGCAGAGCCGGATAAGCTTATTGACCCTGGCATGGGCTTGAAGTTCGTTGATATGGGGAGCGATATCCAGGCTGGCATGAGGAAGTTCATCGAAGAGCAACTCATGGGGGAGGGCTGGGAAGGCATCCTGTAGGCAGCAGGCTGCTGAAAAAGTCCATCTGTTTGTCGAGTCGCTCGTCACTGCGACGTACATGAAGAGTACGACTCGTTCCTCGCTCCCCGATTTAACCGGGGCCTCGCAAATGGAGCTTTTTGAGCAGCCTGAATAAGTCCAGTTTTATAAAGCTGTCAGCCCCCCAGTTCGTACCTCAACAGGCCCACCCCGAATATAGCCGCCGTCTCTGTCCTCAGTATCTTCTGCCCCAGGCTCACTGGAATAAATCCGGCTCCTTCGGCCCTCTTTGCCTCTTCATCGGTAAAACCCGCCTCAGGCCCCACAAGCATGGCCGCTGTCCCTGCAGGCTTTTGAGTTTTCTCAAGAAGACCCTTCAATGTCTCTATCCCCGGTCTCTCCCACAACATTATCTTCAGGCCAGCGTTCATTGTAAGCTGCAAGGCAGCCTCGAAGGGCGAGTAGGGAAGGATCTCCGGTATATCGGGCCTCCGCGACTGTTTTGCCGCCTTGAGCGCGATGGAGCCCCAGTTATGGGACCTCTGCTGCCTTGAATCAAGCTCTTCGAGGCTTATCGATTTTGCGGATTTAAAGGTCAGGATGCGCGTCACGCCAAGCTCTGTTGCCTTCTGAAGGATAAGCTCGATACGCTCCCTTTCTGGCAGCGCCTGGACGAGGGTTATATCAGGCCCGGTTTCAGGAGCCCCGATTTCTTCAAAAGCCGTAAGTTTGGCCGATTGGCCTGAAAGGGAAAGGAGGCGCGCCCTGAAAAGAGCGCCATCCAGGTCAGCGACCGTGAAGGCCTCGCCGCACCTCGGCTCCCAGTGCGCAAGGGCAGAGAGCTCTGTGCCTTCGAGCGAAAAGCTTTTATCGAGGAAAAGTTTTTCCGGGACGACTATCCTGCCAATGCCGGGCAACCTACAATCTCCTTGTTGAGATAGGGGAAAGTAGTATAATCTTACCCTAAGCAGGTGCGGCCAAAAAGACCTTTTTAAGGCTGCTTCTAAAAATCAGGAATTTTTAGAGATTGAGGAGCTTTGAGAGGGCGAGGATGCGGGACTTAAGGTCAGCCCCGTTGCCGGAGAGTTTTTTAAGTACGCTGACAGAGGCATCTGTTTTGAACCCGGCCTTTTCCATAAGGCCGATGGCCAGCCGGTCAGCCCGTTCCTCCCTGAACTCGGATGTGGGCGTGTCCATGCCAGAGATACCGGCAGCGTTGCCGGGGGTCTGGTCATTGGCCAGGATGTGGGATGCCTCGTGGGCCAGTATAAAGGCCAGCTCGTCATCCGTCTCCGTAATGGAAAGAAGCTCCGTCGAGACGACAACTGTTCCGTCAGGCATGACAAATGCGCTCATGCGGCCGGCCTCTTCGAATACGACACTGGGGGTCCACCCGAGAACAGCCTCGAGCTTCGCGAAGACGCTCTTCACGCGGGCCTTTTGACTTGTAGAAGCCTCTGCACAGGCCTTCGACGGCATCATCGATACGGCTGCAAAGAGCGCGCAAAGGAGCGCAAAAAAGAGTTTTATCTTGAATGTTTTCATGATTTTAATGCGGATGTGATATTCAGCGGGAGGGTGCTGCCAGATACAGGGCCAACTCATCCAAAGCGATTTTAGCATGGGCGGTATCTGAATTTCAATGGCAAATGTCACAAATATAATGCTCCAGGGCACCTCCTCTCATGTGGGAAAGAGCGTGCTCACGGCCGCGCTCATAAGGTGTCTCAAGAACCGGGGCTTCCGCGTGGCGCCGTTCAAGGCGCAGAACATGGCCTTGAATTCTGCCGTTGCGCAAGACGGCGGGGAGATAGGCAGGGCGCAGGCAATGCAGGCAGAGGCAGCCGGATTAGCTCCCTCAGTCCACATGAACCCCATACTCTTAAAGCCCACCGGGGATAGCCAATCACAGGTCATCATCCAGGGCAGGGTCTTTGCCACGATGTCGGCAAGGGAGTATCATGCCTTCAAGAAAGAGGCTTTGAAGTATGTCCTTGAGAGCTATTCAAAGCTCGCCGAGACAAACGATATCATTGTCATCGAAGGCGCGGGCAGCCCGGCAGAGGTGAACCTCCGTGAGAACGACATAGCCAATATGGGCATCGCGGAGGCGGTAGAGAGCCCGGTCCTCCTCATAGGCGACATCGACAGGGGAGGGGTCTTTGCCTCGATAGTAGGCACGCTCGAGCTCCTTGAATATGACGAGCGCGAGCGGATAAAGGGCCTTATCATAAACAAGTTCAGGGGCGATAAGGCGTTGCTTGACCCAGGGCTGGAGTTCCTCCAGAACCGCACCGGCAAGGCGGTCATCGGAGTGGTCCCGTATTTTACTGACCTTACCCTGCCTGACGAGGACAGCGTCTCTCTGGAATCCCGATATGACAACAGGGCAGGGGACAGCGGCAAGGTGAAGGTCGCTGTCGTGAAGCTGCCGAGGGTATCCAATTTTACCGACTTCGACCCGTTCAAGGATGACGCAAACGTCGAGATGAGCTTCATTACGACGCCTCAGGAGATCGAAGGCGCGGACCTCCTCATACTCCCCGGCACCAAGAGCACGCTCTCAGACCTCTTCTGGATGAAGACCAGGGGCTTCGGCCCGGCGATTAAGGAGCACCTGGCCAGGGGCGGCATGGTCGCGGGGATATGCGGCGGCTTCCAGATGCTCGGCAGGGCGATAAAAGACCCATACGGCGTCGAGACGGGGCCTGCCGAGGGCAGCGGGCTTGGGCTCATCGAGGCAACGACCGTGGTCGGCAAGGACAAGAAGACATTCGAGGTAGCGGCGGTTGCGAAATACAGGGACAAGGACTACGAGGTAAAGGGATACGAGATACACATGGGCGAGACAATAGTAAAGGGGCAGCCCTTCTCAAAGGTACTGGAGAGGAACGGCAAGCCGGGGTATTTCCCGGACGGCGCCGCCTCAGCCGACGGCATGGTCTGGGGCACGTACATACACGGGATATTCGACAACGACCTCTTCAGGGGCGCGCTCCTCTCTTCTTTCAACAAGGGGATATCAACGGAGGCGCGTTCTTTCGGGGACGCAAAGAGAGATTCTCTATCCTCGCTTGCCACTATATTCGAGCGGAATGTGGACATGGCAGCTGTGCTCAAGGTAATAGGCGTATGAAGACGATACTGGATCTTATAAACCCGGTACCGTTCTCGCCGCTGGTCATAGTCTTTGCCTTTGCGCTCGATATGATTGCGGGCGACCCTGAGAGGTTCCCCCACCCGGTCAGGTGGATGGGCAGGCTCATAACCTTTGTCGAAGCCCAACTCCGCAGCCGCCTTCCAAAGACGCAGGCAGGCGAAAGGCTCGGCGGAGCGCTCCTCTGGGTGACAGTCGTAGGCTCCGCATACTTATTGACGCTTGCGGCCCTGTATCTGGCATACAAGGTCTCGCCGACCCTGTCGCTTGTAATTGCCGTTTATTTTGTCTGGGCAGGGCTCTCGGTAAAATCCCTCGGGGACGAGGCAATGGCAGTTGTAAGGGCGCTGGAAAAGGGTCTTGACGAGGCAAGGGCGTGCCTGAGCCGCATTGTCGGCAGGGATACGGCAGACCTCAAGGAGGAAGGGGTCCTGAAGGCCGCTGTCGAGACAGTTGCCGAGAACGCTTCCGACGGGGTCATTGCCCCGCTCTTCTTCCTTGCCATAGGCGGCCCGCCCCTCATGATGGCGTACAAGGCCGTGAACACGCTCGATTCGATGGTCGGGTACAAGAACGGCAGATACAGGCATTTTGGCTGGTTTTCAGCAAGGGCCGATGACGCGGCGAACTTCA
>MGPL01000085.1:28662-30157 GCA_001797415.1 Deltaproteobacteria bacterium GWA2_55_10 | reverse complement strand
CTCTCTGCCAAGCCGCTCATCGGGGATGCGGCAGCCGGTTACAGTCCCTCGTCCGTGACATCGTGCATACGCATCATGCGTTTCGCGGCGCTGCTCATGGTGCTGGGCGTCTTCGCGGTGAGGACGGCCTTTATCTATTTTCTGTAGCATCTCCCCCTCTTTTCTAAAGAGGGGGCAGGGGGAGATTGGAAGCGCTTTCACCCTCCCCTTGTAGTCCCCTCCCGTCAAGGGAGGGGAAGCCAAAGAGTTGATGTAAACCCATCTGACCCTTTCTGAAAGGCACGGTGCATGCTCAACGCGCTCAAGTTCATCCTTCTTTTAAGCATTGTCGTATGGGTCGGTATGCTTGTATCCGTTACTTTTCTGGTAACCCCCGGCATCTTCAAGGCCCTTCCAAGAGACCTTGCAGGGGATGTAGTCGCCCAAATATTCCCTAAGTACTGGGCCGTCGGATATATAGCCGGCATACTTTCGCTCTCATCCCTGCTTGGAATTTCATTTGTCGAAAAAGGGTTTCCGGCTCTGAGGGTACTCCTTCTCGCGCTCATGACAGCGCTTACCTTCTATTCAGGCCTTGTAGTATGGCCTGAAGCAAAGGCCGTAAAGGCGCAAATGGCCGAAGTCAAGGACAGGGACCAGGCAAGGTTCGAGGAGCTGAGGGGCGAGTTCAAAAAGGTACATGCAAAGAGCTTTGCCCTGAACATCATTGTGATGGCGGCGGGCGTGGTCTTTGTCTTTTTCACATCGAGGAATATGAGGCTATAAAAATACAGGGGAGGGCTCCAATGGATAGAGTCTACAAGAAAATCGAGATAGTCGGCATCTCGAACAAGAGCTTCGAGGACGCCGTAAAGAACGCCATCGAGAAGGCCTCGAAATCGCTCCACGGACTTGCGTGGTTCGAGATCACAGAGCAGCACGGCAGGATAGACAACGGAAAGATCGCCGAGTTCCAGGTCGTTTTGAAGGTAGCCTTCAAGCTCGACGAATAGGGACGGGACGAATAGGGACGGATTGAAGCCAGTCTATCAGATGGAAAATAGCGGTATCTCCTTTTTCTTCAACCCCGAGTCGGTCGCGGTAGTCGGCGCGACCGAAGAGCCGGGCAAGATATCCAATATAATCCTGAGAAGCCTCTTGAGGGCAGGCTTCAAGGGAAAGGTCTATCCTGTAAACCCCAGGTACTCATCTGTCCTCGGCATGGAATGCCTGCCCTCTATCGAAGCAATCCCTGAGAAGGCCGATATCGCGGTCTTTGCCATACCTGCGCCTGCCGTCCCGAATGCGCTAAAGAACGCCGAGGGGAAGATAAGGGGCGCGATAATCGTAGGCGGCGGCTTTGCTGAGACTGGCGAGGCGGGCAATGCCCTTGAAAAAGAGGTGCGCGAGATAGCGGCAAGGGCAGGCATAAGGATAATAGGCCCGAACTGCATGGGAATATTTGATACCGCTTCAAAGCTCGACACCTTCTTCATCCCGGAGGACAGGATACAGA
>MGPL01000085.1:23211-28558 GCA_001797415.1 Deltaproteobacteria bacterium GWA2_55_10 | reverse complement strand
CGTTATGGCGGTCAAGGTCGGCAAGGCAGGCGCAGGCATCACGGCCGCGCGCTCCCATACAGGGGCCATTGCAGGCAGGTACGAGATATACAGGGCCGCATTCAAGAAGGCGGGCGTAATAGAGCTCGACGGATACGAGGAGTTCCTTGCCGCATGCAAGGCATTCGGCATGCAGGGCAGGGCAAAGGGCAACAGGGTTATGATAATAACCGACGGCGGCGGCGTAGGAGTAGGCCTGTCTGATGCGTGCCATGCGCTGGGCCTCGATGTGGCTCCGCTGCCGGAAGAGCTCTCCGCAAAGCTCAAATCAGAGCTGCCGCCGTACTTTGCCATCGGCAACCCCCTTGACCTTACGGGCAGCGCAACCGACGAATCATTCGCCCTCTCCCTCCAGAAGACCATGTCCGGCGACCACTACGACATCGCGATAATCGCTGCGCTCTGGGGGCCGCCCGCGCTTAC
Organism: Deltaproteobacteria bacterium GWA2_55_10; assembly: GCA_001797415.1. GTDB lineage: Bacteria > Desulfobacterota > GWC2-55-46 > GWC2-55-46 > GWC2-55-46 > UBA5799. The sequence continues at coordinate 28,096 of MGPL01000085.1, read as the reverse complement.
GGACAACCTTCCGGCCATGCTCGCGCAGAAGCCGGGCTTTACCGAGAAGCCGATTCTCATTTGCACGCCCGGCGGGGAGTATTCACGGCAGAGGTTCAAATTATTCAGGGAGGTCGGTTTGCCGGTATTCGGAACGCCAGAGGCGGCCGTGCGCGCGGCATCGGTTCTGGCCAGGGGCGCAAGGAGGGGATGATGGACACCCGGGCGATAGAGAAGATCGTGAAAGAGGCGTTGAGCCTGGGGAGGAAGAACCTCGTAGAGCCGGAGGCAAAGGCTGTTATCGGCCATGCCTCCATCCCTGTGCCGGCGCACAGGGTCGTCAAGGACGTGGCGGACGCGATAGAGGCGGCAAAGGAGATAAACTATCCGGTCGCGCTCAAGGTGGTATCAGTCGACATACTGCACAAGAGCGACGCGGGGGGCGTAGCCCTCAATATAAAGGACGATAAAGAGCTTGAGATCAGGTGGTCTCAGATGATACTCGAGATGGCGGATGAGATGCCGCTATCCGTGATAGAGGGCTTTCTTGTGGAGGAGATGGCGCCGTCAGGCACAGAGGTCATAATAGGCGGCATAAGGGACGAGCAGTTCGGCCCTGCCGTGATGTTCGGCCTCGGCGGGGTCGCGGTCGAGCTCCTGAAGGACGTATCCTTCAGGCTCGCGCCCGTGACAAAGGAAGAGGCATTTGCAATGATGGCAGAGGTAAAAAGCTTCCCGCTCCTTACCGGCTACAGGGGCTCGACATACAAAGACCTCGACGCAATCGCTAACGCCATAATCAAGGTCGGAGAGATACTTATCCAGGTCAGCTCGATAAAAGAGCTTGAGATTAACCCTCTCGTGGTATATGAAAGAGGGGCTGTGGCGGTTGACGCCAGGGCAATAATCTCTTAACAGGCATGAAATAAGTCCATCTGCTTTGTTGGCTTCAGAAGCGGCAGAAGCGACGTACATGAAGAGTACGACTCGTTCCTCGCTCCCCGATTTAACTGGGGCCTCGCATATGGAGCTTTTGAGCAGCCTGAAAAAATTGGAGTTTTTCAGCAATCTTTAAGGGCCTCTCTTTGACCAGAAGCAAAAAAAAGGATATTCACGGGGGCAACATTTGGGAGGCCAAAAGGCTCTCTTCAAGGCCTCTTTCAAAGATACTCGATTTCAGCGCGAGCATAAACCCTCTCGGCCCGCCGAAGGCGGCAATAAAGGCGATTGTCGAAGGGATAAGGCTCGTCCCGCCATACCCTGACCCGGCGAACTCAAGTCTCAAGAAAGCCCTATCCGAATTTCACGGCATTCCGGCTGGCAACATCCTGCCGGCAAACGGCTCAACTGAGCTGATCTATCTTATCCCCCGGCTTATCCCCCGGCTCTTCAGCCCAGGCAAGGCCCTCATCATCGAGCCTGCCTTCGGCGAATACGCCAAGGCCCTCGCCCTCTCCGGCATAACCTCAGAGGGTTTTGTATTGAGTGAAGATGATGGCTTCAGGATAGACCTGGCGAAGCTCGAAAGAAGGCTCGCAAAGGGCTTTTCCGCCCTCTTTATGGCGAACCCTGCAAACCCCACTGGCGTGCTCTACTGCGAGGACGAAGTGCTCGATATCATACGCCTCTGCCGCAGGCGCGGAGTAATGCCGGTCATTGACGAGGCATTCATCGATTTTTCTGGCGGGAGCATAATGCGGCAGGCCGTAATGTCAGGCGCGATTGTGCTGCGGTCCATGACAAAGCATTACGCCCTTGCTGGATTAAGGCTCGGCTACGCGGTAGCGAACAAGAGGATAATAGACGGGCTCTCGCGGCTCGTGCCGCCGTGGTCTGTGAATACGCTGGCGTCGTTGTCCGGGGTCGCCTCTCTCGCTGATAAGGCTTATATCGAGAGGACGGCGGAATGGCTCTCAGTTGAGCGCGATAACCTCTTGAAGGGGTTGTCTTCGATAGAGGGGCTTGAGCCTCTGCCCTCGTCGGCTAATTACATCATGGTGAAGGCAACCGCACGCGCGGACGCTGCCCGGCTTAAGGAGAGCCTCTTCAAAAAGGGCATCCTCATAAGGGACTTGAGTGCCTTCAACGGGCTTGGGCCGGGCTTCTTCAGGGTGGCTGTGCTCAAGAGAGACGCGAACAGGCGGCTCGTTTATATGCTCAGGGAAATAATGCGGGATTAGGAGTCATTAATCTGTCATTCTGAGGGAGCGTCAGCGACCGAAGAATCTCGTGTTCTGCCAAAGACAGGAGGGAAGGTTCAATGCCTTTGGTGGGTTCAGGGTTGTACCCTGAACCCGAAATTTCAAAGCGGGCTGAACGAATTTCAGGGTTCAGGTTGAAAACCTGAACCAGCAATGGGGGTACAAGCAACCCGGACGCCTTACCGCTTCCCCCTTTTCTAAAGGGGGAGTGAGGGGGATTATGATAGATTTTCCATTCTTGCTAAAAGGGAGAAGGACTCCGGTTCCTTAAAGACTTACCTTCACAACCGTCTTCACATTGCCCCTCACATTGAAGTCAGCCACAACATCAAGCCGCCTCGGTGAGAGAAGACTCTTTAGGTCGTCGAAGATGAGGTTTGTTACAGCCTCGTGAGAGATGGCCCTCTCCCTGAATGTATTGAGGTAGAGCTTGAGGGATTTTAGCTCTACGACCTTTTTGTCCGGAACATAGGTGATGTTTATGGTAGCGAAGTCCGGGTACCCCGAACGCGGGCAGACGCAGGTGAACTCCGGGTACGATATCTCAATCGTATAATCCCTGTCAGGGCTGGCGTTATCCCAGGCCTCGAGTTTCGCCTCTTCTATGGCCTTTGTGCCGTACTTCTTGTCGTTCATCGGTTTAAGCCTCGCTTTCAACGGTATATATTAGCAAAATATCGGTAAAAGTTAAAAATAAAACCGCCCGTGCCGCACTGAATTGTCCCGGTCGCCCAAATTAGAGAGCTTTTGCAGGTTTTCGCTTGACAAAGGCCGTTATTTTTTGTAGTGTTGAAAGATTCGGTTTTGTGCGCCTGTAGCTCAGTGGATAGAGCATCGGCCTCCGAAGCCGAGGGTCGGAGGTTCAAATCCTCTCAGGCGCGCCAGACAGCCCTGGGGGATGAAAATCCCACCCATGAAAAATAAATAACGCTTCTCAGTTTGGGCCGCTAGCTCAGTTGGTAGAGCAGCTGACTCTTAATCAGCGGGTCGCTGGTTCGATCCCAGCGCGGCCCACCAAACAAATCAAGGGGTTACGGAGAATTCCGTAACCCCTTTTTCATTGGATCATCCAGTTTTTGTATCACTGAGTTCAGTAGGTCTTTGGAAGATAATTGAATTGAGCTACTATAAGCTTTCGGCCTATGATACTATCTGAAATCAGGCTGGCCCCTTTCCGTAATAAATAAGATTAAAGCAAAGATGATTCTTTGGAGAATATGCTGATGGATATTCTGTCACTTGGTGTTTTGTCGTATAGCGTTATGTGGGCCATTCTCGGTATTGTCCTGATCGTCGCTGAATTGATGACGATGGCATTTGTCCTTGTGTTTTTTGGGTTAGGGTCTCTTTTGACCGCGTTTTTGACATGGGTTGGGATTACTCCTGATTTCACGAGCCAACTGCTGGTTTTTTCGATCTCTTCTTCAGGCATGCTGCTGATGTTGAGGACCTTCGCAAAAAAGCAGTTTTTCAGGAGGGCTGACGTATCGCAGGAATTCGTTGGACAAAAAGTAAAAGTTATAAAGGCGATATCGGTCAATAGTGAAGGCGCCGTTTCCTATAGAGGGTCTGAGTGGATTGCGTTCAGCGATTCAAACGAAGTAATCCCCGCAGGCAGTATGGCGGAGATTATTGGCACGGAAGGCATAAGGGTCAAGGTAAGAAAAATAACGTAGCATGCAGGCGGAGGAATGGATGGAATATGTTTTGATTGGTTTTGTTATTGTTGTTGTCATCGTCATTTTCAAAGGCGTCAGGATCGTGCCGCAGCAAAGCGCGCATGTCATTGAGCGTCTTGGAAAATATTACGTCACACTGCATGCCGGTATCAGCTACATAATTCCCTTTGTCGACAGGGTAGCTTATCAGCATAGCTTGAAGGAACAGGCTATCGATATTCCCGAGCAGGTCTGCATCACGAAAGATAACGTTCAGGTGGGGGTCGATGGCGTTGTATTTGTCCAGGTAATAGACGCGAAGATGGCCTCATACGGAATTCATAACTATTTCTTCGCTATAACCCAGCTTGCTCAGACCACCATGCGAAGCGAAATGGGTAAAATCGATCTCGACAAGACCTTTGAGGAAAGGACGACCATAAACTCGTCGATCGTCGGCTCGATTGACGAGGCGGCTAAATTATGGGGCGTTAAAGTATTGCGGTATGAGATAAAAAATATCGTGCCGCCCAAATCGGTCCTTGTCGCGATGGAAAAACAGATGCAGGCTGAAAGGGAAAAAAGGGCTATCGTCCTGGAGTCGGAAGGTGAAAGGCTCTCCGCGATAAATGTCGCGGAAGGGCAAAAAAAGAAGGTTGAGCTGGAATCCGAGGCTCATAAGATAAAGCAGATAAACGAGGCGGAAGGGCAGGCCAGGGCAATTACCGAGATTGCGACTGCCACGGCGGAAGGGCTGAAAAAAGTAGCCGAAGCTATTTCAGTGAACGGCGGGATGGAAGCGGTTCAATTACGCGTCGCCGAAAAAACAGTTGAGCAATTCGGACACCTTGCGAAGGCAACTAACACGCTGATACTGCCTTCTAATTTTGGAGATATGTCCTCCATTATTGCGACGGCCATGACTGTCGTAAAACATACGGAACCAAAGATAAAGCCGCAATAAGCCAGCGGTTCGATCCCAGCGCGGCCCACCAGACAAACAAGGGGTTACGGAGAATTCCGTAACCCCTTTTGTGTTTGTAAGCA
>MGPL01000085.1:1692-23191 GCA_001797415.1 Deltaproteobacteria bacterium GWA2_55_10 | reverse complement strand
CCTTGCCCCGACCTGCCCGACTATCGGTAGCCCAAAGCAGTTGCCCTGCCCCGGTGATAAGACGCAAGCTCCGCGTTCCCTGATTTGAAATAGACCTCTGCCATGCCGTAATGCGCGAGCGCGTTTTGAGGGTCGGCCTTAAGGACCGCGCTCAGGTCATCGGCGGCGCGTTGCAGGTCGCCAAGCTTGATGAGGGCGGCGGCTCGGTAGATTGAAGCCTCGATATGGAATCCGTGCGTCAGGACCGCCGTGAAGTCCCCGGCAGCCATCGCGAATTCGCCCATGTTGTTATAGGTGAGCCCCCTTTCGAACAGGAGTTCCGCGTTATCCGGGTGGACCTGAAGACCGGCGCTGTAGACCTCTGCCGCGGTCTCTTTTCTGCCGATTTTCCTATAGGCGTCTCCGAGGTTTATGTACGCCGGAATGAAATCCGGAGCAAGGTTTATCGATTTTTGCAGGTCTTCAATGGCCTGCGTGTAATGACCTTCCTCGGTGAATGCGACCGCGCGGTTATTGTAGGCCAAATATACAGAGGGGTACTGTTCTATCTCATGCGACCATAAGGAAATCGAATCCTCCCAGACGTGGATCTGGCGTTTGGAAACAAAAGCAAGAGAAACCAGGATCGCCAGCGTTGGAATAAGCACGATGTGCCGCCTCTTATTAAACAGCGCCGCCAACCAGGCTGTCCCGATGCCGGCGAGCATGAAAGGGCCAAGGCTCGGCAGGTACATGTAACGGTCCGCGGCCAGGTGCGTGCTTATCTGGACTATCCCGATTACAGGCACAAGAGTGATAAGGTAAAAGGCGAACACTGCGGGATAGATCCTTGTTTCGCGTTTTATGACGCAAAATGCGGCCAGGGCGCAGCAGACGAGCAACGGTATGAGATATGCCGGCGAAAACAGCTCAGGCAGCGGAGCAATCGGATAAAAAGGGGCGAAGTCCAGGGGCAGCGCCATTTTTTTAAGATAAAAAACATACGCACGGATGGATACGAGGGCCCGCTCCCATAAGCTGCTTGTGAACGAGCTTGCCGCGGTCTGGGCAGACAAGGTCATCACGGTCGAAAGCAGGGCCAGAAGCGCGAATGGAATCTTCTCCACGATGGCCTTGAGCGAGGGTTGTCTTTTTAATGGATAATAATCCAGTATCAGCAGGACTAAAGGCAGCGTAACCGCCATAGGCTTGCTTATAAGGGCCAGAAACGAAAAGAGCAGGGACGCTGAATAATAAAGCGCTTTGCACGTAGAGGAGGAATACCGGATATAGGCGATGATCGCGAGGAGGAAGAAAAGGCCGCTGAGCACGTCTTTTCTTTCCGATATCCATGCCACGGATTCGACGTGCACCGGGTGTAACCCGAACAGGAGCGCTGCCACGGCGACGGATACATATGTGAAAAGAGGCGGCCTGGGCGTTCCTTCGGCTTTCAGGAGCATGCAGGCCAGAATGCCGACGAGAAAGGTATTTATCGAATGCAGGACTATGTTGGTCAGGTGGTAGCCAAAAGGGTCCAGCCCCCATAATGAGTAATCGACTGCGTATGAGATCATGGTCAGAGGATGCCAATTCAGGTAATAGAACCCGAAAAAGCTGTCCTTGATGAACCCCCAGTCCAGTGTACTTATGGCGGCGTTTTTATAGACATAGACGTTGTCGTCGAAGTTGACGAAACCGTTTTGAAGCGCGCTCAGGTAGGCCGTCAGCGTCGCAAATGAAGCAATAAAGGAAATGAAGACTGCGGACCAGATCTCTTTTCTTCTCATCTCAGTGGCTGCGCTCGTTGTTTAAACCGCGGTGTTTTCGGAATTTATAGCACATCCTTTTCAATTTTGAATAAAATATTCTTAGCGCCGTAGCATCTTGGGCGGGGTTAGCGTAGCGTAACACCCCTGACAAGCTAAACAGGCGCGAGTTCGACCCAAAAGGTGTTATGGAGAATTCTGTAGCGTCTTTTATTTTCCTGCATATCAATGACTTCGCTTCCTCCCTCCAATATCGGTGTCCAAAGTCACTTTCAAATCGTGAGGGTTATAGAAGAATAGGCTCTGCGGGTGTGCCCGGCGGAAGCGAGGAGAGATGTTTTTCAGGCGCAAAGAGTCCTATGACAGGGAGAGCTGCCTTGACAGCGCGGCAAAGGCACAGGCAGCAGGCAGGGTCAAAAAGGCCATAGGGCATTATAAGCGGGTCCTGGAGGCAGACCCTGATGATTATTACCTTGTGCACGCCAAGATAGCGCCGCTGCTCGCGCGCATGAAGAAGTTCGACGAGGCCTGGGAGAGCTTCAGGACAGCCGCCCTACGGCACCTTGCCGCAGGCTTCAGCCAGAAGGCCCTAAGCCTGTATTCGCAGGCCGCCAGGTTCATGCCGGGAAATCCCGATGTCTGGGATGCGATGGCCTATGTCTATGTCAAAACAGGGCAAGAAGGCGGACGCGGTGCAGACCCTGTTCAGGGGGCAGCGTTTTTTCAGGAAAGGGCACCGCAGGGAGCACGCGATTAGCATGTTGAGGAAGGCCTTTGACCTCGACCCCTGGAACTTCGAGGTGACCTTCGAGATCGCCAGGCTCTTGAAGAAGGTAGACCCGGTCGAGACCATCGGCCTCCTTGAAGGGCTCTCGATGCGAGTAAAAGGACGAGAGCTTAAGAAGGTCCGTTCGGCCATGTTCCTGGCGCAGCCCGGCTTCACCATGGCGTGGAGATGGTTAAGGACCGCATGGACTGGCCCGTCTTGAGAAATAAAGAAAGGGCAGCCAGCCGGCTGCCCTGATCGATAGATGTTTGTGTGTTAAGCATGCTCAGTCAGTTCCAGTGTTCTTCAGCATCAACCTTTCCGCGCATTCCGGGCAGATGCAGTGCGTGAACTCGGCATCCGAATGCTCCCGTATGAACTTCTCCAGCCCCTCCCAGTATCCCTCGTCGTTCCTGATCTTTTTGTAATAGGCGCATATAGGCAGAAGGCCGCTTAGAAGCTTCACTTTACCGAGCGCCTTCTGAAGCTCCTCGTTCGTCCGCTGCTGCTCCTTTAAGGACAGTTTCTGTTCGGTAATATCCTCGGCTATCCCGGCTACTCGCGCCAGGCCGCCTTTCACGTCTTTTATCTTTACGCCGCGGTCATATATCCACCGGACCTGGCCGTCCGGACGGATTACCCTGTACTCTGCCTTGTATTCATGCCCCGCTCCGTTTATCCACCGCTCATACACGGTTTTTACCGATTCCATGTCTTCCGGGTGTATTGATTTGATCCAGAGCCTCGGGTCGAGGTAAAGTTCCCTGGTTTTAATTCCCCATATCCTCTCGAAGGCCGCGTTGACGTATATGATTTTTTCCTGCCCAAGCGAAGTTATCCAAAAAACAGAGTCTGCATTTTCGGCAAAGCTGCGGAAACGCTCCTCGCTCTCCTGCAAGGCCGTCTCTACCCGTTTGCGCCCGGTTATCTCTATTATTGCGCCGCGCAGCCCGGAGATCCGCCCGGTTGCGTCGCGTTTGACCTCGCCGCGCGCAATGACCCATCTTCCCGTAGAGGCCAGCTCAAGGTCGAGTTCGAAAGGCTCGCCCGTTTTCGCAGCCCTCTTGACCGCTTCATCGAGGTTTTGGGCGCTCTCCGGGGTATATAGCTTCATGTGCTCAGCGTAGTCCGGGGCCGGCATGCCCGGGTCGATGCCGAATATGCGGCAGGTACCGTCAGACCAGAGTATATCGCCTGTATCGGAGCTCCACTCCCAGCCGCCGGTCTGGCTTACGCGCTGAGTCTCGTCGATCTCCCGGTCCTTTTTGGCGAGCTCGTCTTCGGCCTGCATGTTGAGCTCTTCGAGGCGTTCCCGCTCGACTATGTTGTAGAGAAGCCTGCCGACCTCAAGGTATGCCTGGTCGGGCAGAAGCATCTCATCAGGAGAGACGTAGTAAAAATTCTTGCAGACCTGCCCCCTGTAGATGACAAGCGGGTGTGTCCGTATCACGTCCCTTATTATCTCAGGCTTGAACCGCCTGATATTGTATTGGCAGATCGCGAGCGCGTCGTTCTCGGGAAAGAAGTAATTGAGCTTGGATTCGTACTCGATAAGCCTTTCGGAACCAGGGTCTCCCCCGTGGATCCACGTCATCTCGCCGGTCACCCTCAGTCCCGTATGTCCATGTCCTTTGGCGGCATCCGTGTTCTCTTTAAGGAACCGGATCATCCACTCAGGGTCAAAGTATCCCTGCTTAAGATAGGCCTCCCTTTTTGTTATGACGCTCAGCGCCCCGGAACCGAGCGCGCCCGCTGTATCTATCCCGCCTTTTGCAAGGTGGGAGAGCACCTCGGCAGAGGTGTTGTCGTCAGCTACATATACGCACTTTTCTCCCCTTTCAAGGCCTATCCGGATGAACGGGACTATGGCCGCGAACTGCTCTTCCCGTGTCTCGTAGATAAGGCAAAGATGATCATGAAAGTTCAAGGCTTCGATAGCCTTCAACAGTTCTTTATAATGCGGATAGATGCCGACAAGGTTTTTGTTCTTCCGGTCAGGAGCCATACTGGTTTCCTCTTTTAAAGATTATATCAATAATCCGAGGGTTGAGCATAGGATTTTTAATCATTTTCAGGAGGAAAAACGGGCGGTTGCATGCAGAGGGGGGCTGGAATCAGCTGATTTGCAAGGGGAAAAAAGAGATAAAAAGGCGGCCTTGGCTATGGTCGATCTGATTGCATCTCAGAGCACGACGACCTCAGCGTCTTCCAGTCCACATCCGGCAGGACCGGCTCGAATTCTTTGGTTTTTGGCGTGCCCTTGAGATGACTTTTGATGCTCTCCACCCTTGCGGCGGACGAGGGGTGGGTAGACAGATAGCTCAGCGCTTTATCTGTCTTGTCCTCTTCCTTTTTCTTGCACTCGCATTCCAGCATGCGCTCGAAAAAGGCGATAAGGCCCTGCGGGTCCGTACCTGAATTGACGAGAAGCTCTGCGCCCTTCCTGTCAGCCTCGTCCTCGAGCTCCCTGCCGTAGCTCAGATTCCCGAGCGTGCCTGCCGCGCCGGAGACCCCGCTGAAATCACCGAAGGCCACCGCGAACAGAAGCCCTGTCGATAAGCCCTGCAGCATGCTCTGCGTCGAGTGCTTCTGCAGTACATGCTCCATCTCATGCGCCATCACCCCTGCCAGCTCTTCAGGGCTTTCGGTCGATTCGATGAGGCCTGAAAATAGGATTATGTGCCCCCCGGGCAAGGCGAATGCGTTCACCATGGGGTCGTCGAGGATATAGAGCTTGAAGTCGTATGGGTTTGTCGGCGCGGCTGCCTCCAGCCTCTTGAGTATCCTGTCAGCCGAGGCAGTGAGAATAGGGGATGAGCACTGCGGGATAAAGCCGGCAACGCCTTCCGTGTAGGAACGCCCAAGCCGTTCCTCGACAGACGGGGGGATGTGCCTTGCCGTGAACGATATTGCGGCCGGCATCAGCCAGAAATAGACGCCGGCCGCGATTAAAACGGTAAGTAGCGCGGCAGCCGGTATTATGTACAGGCCCTTCCTTGCCCTCTCCGGCCTCGCGAATTTTGAGCCGTGCTTCGGAGCTGATTCAAGGAGAGTTTTAACGAACTCAGGGTCTTTGACTATGAGGGCCTCATTGCCGCGTTCAAGCCTCAAGGGCTCGCCCTCGTGAGAGCCCTGCGTCTGTTCGATCTCGCCAAAGTGCCAATTTAAAGATGAGCCGTCTTTTTTTATAACGAGGCCCTCTGGCGAAGCAGATACCTCGACCTCGTGCCTTTGGGCGGTCTTGCCGTCGTAGTAGTATGCCTGCCAGAAGAGCTTCACGCCACTACATTGCCATGTCGATATCGAGCACGCCCGCGAGGCCCTCGCCGACGGCCTTTGAGCTCTGCGGCGCGTGCGCTATCTTGTTGAAATCGACCTCGCCCTTCATGGAGAGGTGCCTGGAGAGGAAGTTGACCCCGCGGACTATGACCCAGGGATACGCAAAGCCAAGGGTCAGCGCCAAAAGGAAGAAGTTCCCTATTGTGAAGGAAAAGAGCTGCCGCCCCGTAGCGTCGAAGTTGAAGTTAGCCCCGCTGAAAGACGTATGCTCCCAGTCATAGCGGGCGACCTTCGCCGAATACCAGAACCAGCAGAGCCCGAGCGTGGGTATGGTAAGGAGCCATGCCTTGAGGAAGTCCTTCCTTATGTCCTCTGCCTTGCCGGAATAGCCGAACGAGGCCGTTCCGTAGTTGCTATTCGTGCGCCAGAAACTCTCCTTCTGCGCGTGGAAGTAAGGGGCGTAGAGGCCGAAGGTGATAATCGTCAGTATCGTGCCCTTTATATGAAGCAGCATGTACTCTTTTGCGGCGCCTTTAAAGGAGAAGCTTGCGCCGTGCCAGAAGGCGCGGCTCAACTTGTATCTCCAGGCCCCGACCATCACGGCAGGGAGCAGGATGAACATTATCGGGATGACGAGGAACGCGAAGGCCGGGTGCACGAAACCGGAGAGCGCGTTGGGGACGCCCAGGAGGACCGCAAATATACAAGCCGCCTTGAGCCAGCCGACGAAAAGCTCCTTGCCCGTGCCCGTGAAGCTGAACCTTTCGCCCAGGAGCTCGGTAGAGCTGTAGAGGTACTTGCGGATCTTCGCCTTGCCCCAGAAGTGATATACGCCGAGCGTAAGGAGCGCGAGGAGATTGTTCACAACATAGAGGCGCAGCAGCGTAAGGCCCTTTCCCTCGAACGAGACCTTGTGCACGGCGGGCGCCTGAGGTTTGTTTTTTGATGCGGACAGCGGGATGACCTTTGGCTCAGCTGGCTTCGGCTCCGGCGTTTTGGCCTCAAGGGCCGTGGCTTCGATAGCCGGGGCATCCGGAGCGATGCTCTCAACTTCCGAGGTCTGCTGTGCAGTATTGTCAGTCAGCCATTCCAGGCCTAAGCTCTCCGGCTCCGGAGGCATGCTGAACCGGAACTTATGATTGCATTTGGGGCACTTCGCTGTGGCGCTCCGGAAATTCAGTTTCTGCGGGTCAGTATCTTTTTCGTAGCTGCACGCCGGGCATGATATCAGCAAGGCAGGTCTCCTTAGGTGTATTCAACTCCTTATATCGCCTGTGCGGGGTAAAACTTTATTTGTTTTTGAAACCGGAACTTCCAGCCAGTTAACGGGTGCTTACAATAAAATCGGTCTTCTCCTGATTTAGGTTTCAATGCATACCGGCCGGCGTTAAAATATACAGACCACTGATTTTACTGGTCTTTTTAACCCAGGGGAACACAATCAAAGGGCAGATCGTTTATATCCTTATGGATGAAAGAGACAGCGACCTCTATCTGACAGATAAGTCCATAAATGGCGATGAGGCGGCCTTTGAAGCCCTCATCCTCAAGTACCAGGACAAGGTCTTCAACATCTGCCGTTATATGCTGGGCAACAGAGATGCCGAAGACGCTGCCCAGGACACCTTCATAAAGGCTTACAGGAACCTCGGCAGTTTCACGCCCTCGCCCGGGTTCTCTGCCTGGATAGCGCGCATCGCCGTAAATACATGCATCGACTACAGGAGAAGGCCTTTCCACCTTTCACTGAGCGCGGCGACCCCCGAAGGAGAGGAGTACACGCGCGAGCATGCGTCAAAAACCCCGGGGCCTGAAAGCTCGCTTGAATCGAAACGGGCAGGGCTTGCGGTGTCGGAAGCCATAGGGAAGCTGCCTGAAAAACTGAGGGCCGTTGTAGTGTTGAATGAAATCGAGGGCTTCTCGTATGAGGAAGTATCGGCTGCATTGGATATACCGGTCGGGACGGTCAAATCAAGGCTCTCAAGGGCAAGGGAGGAATTGAGAAAGCTGCTCGCCCTTGCGAGGGAACAAATATGACAGGTAAAGCGTTTACATACAGGAGCGAATAAATGGATTGTAAAAGGGCAAAGGCGCTTATCGATGAAGTTAGCGGACATCCTGTCGAAGAGGCGGGTGCGCTTGAGGAGCATCTCGGGTCTTGCGAAGGCTGCGCCCGCGAATCGAAAGAGCTTCATGAGATGCGTGCCGCATTGAAGTCCGCATTGAGGTACGAGGCACCGGCAGGCTTTTCCTCCCGCGTAATGGAGAAGGTAAGGCTGGAAAAGAAGCCGTTCAGAGAGCCGGGCCTTTTCAGATGGCTCTGGTCGATGCCAGCGCATCTCAAGGTCGCCGAAGCGGCTGCGGCAGTGCTGGTAGTTGCTATCGGCGTTTATTCCGCGGGGTTCCTGACAGACAGTCTGCAGGATAGCGCTAATGAACAGGCCGAAGCCGGCTACATCGAGATCGCTTCGCTTGAGGAGATTGAAACGGTGCCTCCCGGGTCGCTTGGCGATGTGTACCTTTCAGTAAAGGAGAACGGTAATGAACAATAACAGGGCCCTCAAACTGTTTCTTTTAGTCTCGCTGCTGCTCAATTTTTCGATAATCGCAGCCGCGGGATATTTCTATTACAGGGAGAATTTTTGCAGCGTGACCGCAAGGGCAGAGAAGAGGCAGGCGGCATTCGCGAAGAAACTCGGTCTCTCCCCTGAACAGCGCGAGATGATGGGGCAGGAGGAGCAGAGGTTCAGGAGCGCCGCTGAAGGCGCCCGTAAGGAGCTCATCGAGAAGAGGAAAGGCCTGCTGAAGGTCCTCAGCGAAGAGGAGCCTGACAGGGCCGCGATAGATACGATACTCTCGGAGATAGTCGCGACCCAGGGCAGGATAGAAGCGCAGGCAGTGGAGCACATCCTGAACGAGAAATCCGTTCTCGATAAGGAGCAGAAGGCCAGGTTCATGGGCCTGCTGGAAAAAAGGCTGGGGGCGCACTCCCACGCCGGGAGAAGAGGTTTCGTACAATAATCAGACAGAGGAGGGAAGCATGAAAATGTCATTCAGCAAATCGGCGCTGGCCCTGGCGGTATTTTTTGCGGCGTCTTCGCTTACAGGGCTTAGCGCCCACGCCGACATGAAAGCAAATCACGGCAAGGCGCCGCATGAGTACTGCGAAAGCAATAAGCGTCATGACGGATACGGAAAGGAATCGCGTGAGCAATGGGAAAAGACGCTCACGGACGAGCAGAAGGCCGGGGTCGCGCGCCTGCGCCTCTCGCTGAAAAAGGAACTCGTCCCCCTGAAGGCCAATGTCGAGCTTAAGAAGGCCGAGATAAGAGGCCTTCTCACAGCCGACACGCCCGACAGGGCGGCCCTCGGCAAGTTGATAAACGAGGTCGGGGAGCTTGAAAAAGCGGAGATGAAGGCGAAATACGAGCACAGGATAAGCGTCAGAAGCCTGCTGACAGCCGAGCAGAAGACCGGCTTTGATGCGGCGCTCCTGACCGATGACGGCCATAAGCATCGCCGCTGATTGCCCCTCTTTTGAAAAATGGAACGCCGGCGCAGGAGAACGGCGGCCCATAATAACTGAAGAAAAATCCTTTGGGACGGCATACCGATTTCATCCAATCCAAATAATCAGGAAAGCTATCATGACTCGTAAAATTGTGGCAGCATCCATGTTCGTAGCGTTCATAGCCATGTCTACTTCAGGGCTCATGATCTTCTTTGTCGAAAGGCCGTCCTTTACCATCCAGATGCACCCCGTCCACAAGCTCTTCGGGCTTGTCATGGTCGCGGCGGCGCTGGCGCACATATGGCTTAACCGGAGCGCCCTGGCCGGCTACTTGAAGGCGCGCAGGGCCGCGTTAACCGCCGGGGCGCTGGCAGCGGCGCTCATCCTCCTTTACGGCATCGCCCTAAATAACCCTGTGCCGCAGGACCTGGCAGAAAACCTCGATGCGCTTGCCGGGCAGGCTGAGGCGCGTCACGGAGAATAGGGCTTAAGCCCGCTTTCTTTCATTTACATGAACAAAAGGGCCGCAGGTTTGAAGACTGCGGCCCTTCTCTTTTTTTGCCTTCCCGGCCCCTTTTTCAAATGAATTGCAAAAAACAGGCGATTATTTTAAAATCCGCATACTTGGATTAAAATCCCGCACTTCTGGTTGTTAAGACGTGGGCACTTCAGGAAAAACAGCTGTTATCATCGGGGCCGGCCCGGCAGGGCTCACGGCAGCCTATGAGCTTCTCGAAAAGGGCATAAAGCCCGTCATATTCGAGCAGACCAATGAGGTCGGCGGCATCTCCAAGACGGTAAACTACAAGGGCAACAGGATAGACATCGGTGGCCACAGGTTCTTCTCCAAGTCCGACAGAGTGGTGGACTGGTGGCTCAGGATAATGCCCCTGCAGGGCGCGCCGGCCAGGGACGAAAAAGCCCTTGGCAAGGACTTCTCCCTCAATGAGGTCGAGAGCATCATGGAGAACGCGCACGCCTCAGGCAAAAAGTTCCCTGACCCTGAAAAGACCGACAGAGTGATGCTCGTCAGGAGCAGGTTATCGCGCATCCTCTTCCTCAGAAAGTTCTTCGATTATCCCATCAGCATGAACCTGGAAACCGTGGCGAAGCTCGGGCCTGCGCGGCTCGCGAAGATACTCCTGAGCTACCTAAGGGCAAGGGCGTTTCCCGTAAAAGAGAACTCCCTCCAGGATTTTTTCATAAACAGGTTCGGCAAGGAGCTCTACGCGACCTTTTTCCGGGATTACACCGAGAAGGTCTGGGGCGTTCCCTGCACCGAGATATCCCCGAGCTGGGGCGCGCAGCGCATAAAGGGGCTCTCTATTACAAAGGCGCTGGCGCACGCGGCAAAAAAGGCGGTCTCCAGGGACAGGAGCCTCTCGCAGAAGGGTACGGAGACGAGCCTCATAGAGCGCTTCATGTACCCCAAGCTCGGCCCCGGCCAGATGTGGGAAGAGGTGGCCCGGCTGGTCAAAGAGCGCGGCGGCGAGATACACATGGAGAGCGTCGTGACCGGGCTTGAGCTGGACAGCGGAAGGGTTGCAGGCGTTGCTGTCAGGGATTCAAAGACCGGCAAGAGCAGTACGCATAAGGCCGATTTTTTTCTCTCGACCATGCCTGTAAGGGAGCTGGTGCACGCTCTCGGAAGCGGCGTGCCGGCGGATGTGAGGAAAGTCGCGGACGGGCTCGTTTACCGTGATTTCATAACTGTGGGCATGGTCTTAAAGAAGCTCAGGATAAAGAACGAAACAAAAATAAAGACAATCAACAACATCGTCCCTGACAACTGGATATACGTGCAGGAGAGCGACGTCAAGCTCGGGAGAATTCAGGTATTCAACAACTGGAGCCCGTATCTCGTAAAGGACCCTGACACGGTCTGGATAGGCCTCGAATACTTCTGCAACGAGGGGGACGCGCTCTGGAGCATGACCGATAAAAGACTCGCGGACTTTGCCGCCGAAGAGCTTGAGAAGATAGGCGTGGCCGGGAAGGAAGACCTGATAGACGCTACGGTGCTGCGCATGCCCAAGTGCTACCCCTGCTATTTCGGCGCCTACGCCAGCTTCGATGTCATAAGGCGGTTTACCGATTCGATAGAGAACCTTTTCCTCATAGGACGCAACGGGATGCACCGCTACAACAACCAGGACCACTCGATGTTGACAGCCATGGTCGCCGCCGAAAATATCTCCAGGGGGATCAAGTCCAAGGAGAACATCTGGTCCGTGAACGCCGAGGAGCAATATCATGAATCAAGGCAGGGAGCGGGTCATTAGGCTGGGGCTGGCCGGAGCGGTATTTATCGCAGGCATACTGATCGGCACGTTCCTCTGGGACAGGATAGTCCTTCCCTTCGAGAACCCCTGGGGCATTATGGGGCCGCTGACCTTTATCTCCTTCAACCCGGCTAATAATGTCGTGAGATTCCTCGTTTTCGTCTCCTGTCCGCTAATCCTGCTCGCGGCCGCATATCTGTTTTCGACCAGACGCCTCCGTGAGCTTTTTTTTGCCTCGCCGCGGCCTGCCGGTCCCGCTCAGGGAAAAGGGGGCTGGGCAGCGTTCCTGTTCCTGCTGTTTTTTTCGGTATTGCTCTCGCTCTTCCACCCGTTCAACTTCTACGACGAGCTCGACACATTCCATGAGGGAGAGACCCTCGGGGCTGCGGTCTCTTACGAGGCAGGGCAAGACCCGTACGAGGACTATATATCCGCTCACGGCGTGTACCAGGACCCGCTGCGCTCGGTAATAGCCTTCAAGCTCTTCGGCAGGTCTATAGGCGCGGCGCGCGCGTACGAAGGGCTTCACGACATCCTTGCCTTCACGCTCCTTGGACTTGTCGCATGGAGGCTTTTTGCCGGCAATGTCGCCTTTGCCTTTGCCGCGCTGCTTCTTGCTTCCGTTTACGTCTTCGTGGAGCCTTCCTGGGCCCTCATCCCGCCGCTCCTTGTATGGAGGCAGGCGCTGACGCTGTCTTTCATCCTGGCCGCTCTTTCGCTCAATTCGCGAATGCTCAGAGGCGAGTTGGGCGGTGCAGGCCTCTTCACTGCAGGCTTTCTCTTCTCCTTCATACCCATAGCCTCATTCCTCTGCTCGATCGACAGGGCCTTCTATATCACTGCGGCATTCGTGGTTCTGCTGCCTTTTCTCTATTTTTTCGGTTTCAGGGGCAGCAGGGCATTCCTGGCATCCACGGCGCTCGGGGTCGTCTCCGGCGCCGTTCTGCTCGTTGTCACGCTCCAGTCCGGCATTGACGAGTTTTTTGAGTTCGTCTTTCTCGTTATGCCGAGATATAAGGAGCTGATGGACGGGCTGGTCTATCCGTTCGGAGTGCCGTCGGCGTTCCTCCTGTGCGCGCTTTTGTCCTTGAACGCGTTCTGGGTCGCAAAGAGGTTCTTTTGCGACCTGCGCGTCCACGGGAAGGCCGCTCCCAGGATTTTCTTCAGGAATCATTTCGTCGAGGTCATGCTCCTTATCATTTCAATGGCCGCGTTCAGGGGCGCGCTCGGCAGAGCCGACCTGCCTCATATAGCATATAGTTCGTATTTCACATATCTGCTTTCGATCTACCTGGTATTCACTACTCCTCTGGTCAGGGCTTTTTTTGAAAGACCGGGCCTGTGGCGGGCCCTGAATGCGGGGGCAATAGCCCTGACCGCGGCGGTCTCCGTATTCGGCGTCTACAAGATATACTCCGGCGACCTCTTGAGGCAGAAATTCCCCATCCATGTGAGCGACGCTGAGCTGATACCTGACAATTACGAGGCGGCTATCTCGTACCTCGACGCGAACCTCGGCCCCGGCGAGCACTTTTTCACCATGACCAACGAGGCTGCCTGGTACTATTTCCTGGACAGGCCCTCGCCGACGCGCTTCCATATCGTATGGTTCGCCATGCCGCATTTCTATCAACAGGAGATTATAGGGGACCTGGAGGAAAAGGATGTCGAGTTCGTGATCATGTCGAACTCGCACTGGGCGAACAAGCTGGACCGGATAAGCAGCCAGGCAAGGCTGCCTATAGTAAGGGACTACATACTGGAAAATTATGAGTTCCACGTCATGATAGACGACCACGAGATCTGGAGAAGAAAAGAATCCTGATTCGGCGTTACCAGCTCAGGCGGCGGGCTATGAAAAGGTTGCCCCTTCGGAGCAGCAGTTTTCTTGCCTCGTCGCCAAAGAGGATGAGCGCGGCAAATGGCAGCGCAAGTAACAGCTCTGAGACACCGAGCGGATAGGTGCCGAAGACCTTCTGGGCTACGGGGTTGTAGACTATTATCCAGAGGAGCGCCAGCTCCGCGACAATGCCGAGGAGCACCAGCCTGTTCGAGAGAAGGCCTTTTTTGAAGACCGACTCCCGCCTTGTCCTGCATATCATCACATTGGCCATCTGGCAGACGACTATGCTCACAAAGAAGGCTGTCACTGCCTTCATGTAAAGCGCACTCGTTGGCGAGAGCGCCTCTCCCCACGTCCAGCCCCCGGCGTAAAGGACGCTGAAGTACGAGTAAAAACCTGCCGCAGCCTGTATCATCCCGTAGAGCCCGTAAGACATGAAAAGGAGCCTGGGAGAGAGCAGCCGTTCGGTGCGGGGCCTGGGCGGCAGCTTCATTACATCGTCCTCAGGCGTCTCCTTGCCAAGACCGAGGGCGGGCAGCAGGTCTGTGCCGAGGTCTATTGCAAGAATGAGGAGGACAGTAAGCGGCAGCGGAAGTCCTAAGATGACGAAGGCTATGAATGGCATTATCTCCGGCACATTGCTCGTAAGGATGTATTGTATGAACTTCCTGATGTTGCTGAAGACGGTCCTGCCTTCCTCAATGGCGTTTACTATCGTAGCGAAGTTGTCGTCGAGGAGCACCATGTCGGCTGCCTCCTGGGCGACCTCTGTTCCTGAAAGCCCCATTGCCACGCCCATGTCAGCGTGCTTCAAGGCCGGGGCGTCGTTCACGCCGTCGCCCGTGACGGCAACGACCTCGCCCATTGACTGAAGCGCCTTCACTATGCGGAGCTTCTGCATGGGAGAGGTCCTGGCGAATATGATGTTCTCGCCCTTGAGAAATTCCTTGAGCCGCTCTTCATCGCACCTCTCAAGCTCATCCCCGGTCATGATTTCGGGCTGCCTGTGCCGGTCTATCATCCCGGCTATCCTGGCTATGGCCTCTGCCGTTACGCTGTTGTCCCCTGTTATCATTATGACCCTGATGCCAGCTGCCTTGCACCTCGATATGGCCTCCGGGATCTCCTTCCTCGGCGGGTCTATCATGCCTGCGAGTCCTATGAAGACAAAGCCGCCCTCGCTTTCCAAGAATTTCTCAGAGTACGCGAGCGCAAGCACCCTCTCGCCCCTGGAGGCCATGCGCTCATAGCGGCCCATTACGCGAGCCTTTAGCTCGTCATCCAGGTCGGCCGTGCCGTGGTCGCGCATTGCCCTGGCGCACTTAGCCAGTATGACCTCTGGCGCGCCTTTCAAAAAGGCCGCCTGTCCGTCCGGGGTCTCGTTTACGGTCAGCATCCTCCGCTTGACCGAATCAAAGGGCGACTCCTTTATCCTCCTGTTTTCGCGTATTATGCGGGATACGTCAGCGTGCTTTTCGGCGAACCTCATAAGGGCGACCTCGGTAGGGTCGCCGTGGTATTCGCCATTTACAAGCCTCGTGTTGTTGCAGAGGACTGCGGTCTTGATGAGGGGCTCGAGGCCGGGGAGTCCCTCTATCCCTTTCTCATGGACGTTCCTTTCTTCCATGCCGATAAAGAGCGTGTTGACCGATATCCTGTTCTCGGTTATTGTCCCGGTCTTGTCGGTGCAGATGACGGTCGCCGAGCCGAGCGTCTCGACCGATTCAAGCCTCTTTACAAGGGCCTTTCTCTTTGCCATGCGCTCTGACGCCATGCTTAGAGAGAGCGTAACCGTTGGGAGCAGGCCTTCGGGCACGTTCGCGACGATTATGCCGATGGCGAATATCATGCCGGCAAGGAGCGTATCGCCGGAGAGTATGCTTATGCCGAAGAATACCGTTCCCAGGGTTATGGCGATTATCGAGATGATACGGATGAAATGATTAAGCTCCCGTCTCAGGGGGCTCGATATTGCCTCCGTGCGTTTTGTGAGGCTGGCGACCCGGCCTATATGCGAGCTCATGCCGGTGGCGTAGACAAGGGCTTTGCCGTTGCCGGACTGAACGGTGGTGCCGGAGAAGACCATATTCCTTGATTCAAGGATGTTCTCGTGCGTGCACTCGAGCTTGCGGAGCTTTGGCTCGGATTCGCCGGTGAGGGATGAATGGTCGACCTTGAGCGTGTTCTCCTCGATGAGCCTGGCGTCAGCAGGGACCCTGTCGCCCTCTTCAAGAAAAATGATATCGCCGGGCAAGACGCTTTCAGCCGGGATTGTCTGGCGCACCCCATCCCTTAGCGCGTCTATCGTATCCGGCATCATCTTGCGGAAGCTCTCTATTATCCGCTCAGACTCGTACTCCTGTATGAAGGCGAAGACCGCGTTGATGACCACGACGCCGGCTATGGCGATGCCGATATACAGGCTGCCCATGCCGGGGGAGAGCCTCTCGGAGGCAAAGGCGAGGAGAGCGCCTGTCCAGAGGAGTATGGCGAAGAAGTTGAAGAGGTGCTTGCCGAATCGCCTGTAGAGCGGGACCCGTTCCCTTGCCTCGAAGGTGTTTGGCCCGTATTGGCGCAGCCTCTCCGCTGCCTCGGCGTGGGCAAGGCCGCGAGGCGCAGCGGCAAGCCTTGAGAAGAGCTCTTCAAGGCCTATCCTGTGCTCGTCGTTATTTGTCATGGCCTTATCGGGCATTGGGGCGCGGACGGAAAGTAATCAGGATTTTTACGGCAACCCTATTATATCCTTTTTGACCGTTATATGAAGGGCTTGTCGTATTGCGGTAATGAAAGGCTATGATTTAAAGAGGTCCTTGAGCTTCTTCAGCGGGTCATCGGCGCTTGGGTTCCCGCTCCTCTCGCCGAATTCGAAGAACTCGCAGAAGTTTGCCTTGTCCTTGTTAACGACCCTCTCTGCCGAGCTCTCGCGGCATTCGTTATATGCAGCCTTGTCAAAGAACCTGCAGTTGAGGCAGACCTTGAGGTCAGAGCCGCACGAAGGGCAGCCCTCGCCTCTGCCGGGGCGATAACCGCCCTCTATCGTCTTCTTGCAATGGAAGCATTCAGCCATAAAAATATTTTATCACCTGCCGCCTCAAAAATAAACCCGCGCAATTGACATTCGGCGGTTCTGTGTTCTACTTGTCTTTATAGTTACGGGCTTCGAGGGCTTTCCTTTTTTCATATCCAATAATCCTCATTGGTTGTTCCCCGCGCATAATGTTCAATCCCCGCAAGAAATGCATCGGATGGCTCCACGCCGTTCGTCCTCTTATCAGGGCAGCTTGATTTCCTAACGAGACTCAAGAAAAGCTCTCCTTTCAAGCTGGAAAGCCCTCGAACGGCCCGGCTTTTTTTATGTATCCGGATTTGAGCCCCGCCCCCGATTTAATTCTCCCGGAAATCGCCCAATACCCTGAATTTGCAATCTTTTTTATTTATGGCAGTGCCTGTTTTGGAGTGCCGATTGTTACATTATTTTCACTCCTTGTGTCTTGACAGGTGCGCCCCGATTTTTATAACATAAACTCCTCCCACTGGTCTTTCGCTCAGGAGCTGATCAAACTGAGGTTCGCAACGCATTCGTCGTAAGGAGGCAGCATGAAAAGGATTTCAGGGATAATCGCGGTACTGATCTCGTTGACCTGCGCGTCCCCGGCAGCGGCTCTCGAATGCAGTATCTTAGCCTCTCCGGTCACGGTCGTCGCCTATAACGACATTCAATTCTCGAACTACGACGGCTTTGTAGCAGCCATCGATGAGAACCGTGAGTACGTCTCAACGGTAAAAGAAGAAGCCCCTCAGACCGGCTACAGGAACATACATACCTTTGAAAGCTTTACGGCCATGCTCGTGGACAGCTACGAGCCGAAGGCTCATAATACCCAGAGCACGGAAGAGGCCTTCCCGGCCCCTTCAGAGAGCTACACCAGCGAGAGATACCAGGCCATAATGGAGAGGTCGAGGTTCACCGCGCTTGAAGACGGGGGCTGCGGCAATATCGAAGTCGACCTGCTTTCAAACCCTGAACGGGCTGAGACAGGCTGCATATAGATTTTTTTTCTCCTGAGGCATGAAAGGGGGGCCAAGCGGCCCCCCTTTTTTTTGTGTATCTGTACTCGCCGGCCCGCTCGCTTTAGTTCCTCTCCCCCTGGGGGAGAGGAGAAAGGTGAGGGGGGCTTTCAATACCATATCCCCTCATCCCAACCTTCTCCCCAGAGGGGAGAAGGAGAAAAGAGCTATGAATCGATACCCGGCAGGTTGCTGCTGGATGTAGTCGGCTTCAGACGGAATCAGCCCTCCTTGACTGCCTGTGATTTCCTGATATATTCTGCATGTGTACCTTCTACTCGCCTCAGAGCCTCTCCAATGGATATGCCGGGAGGACCATGTCAAAGCCAACAAGCTCACCCTGGCGAGGGCTTTTCTTCCTGTTACTGCTCATTTTTCCCGCTTGCTCGCTCGCGTCGCCGGGGATAACCGAAAGACCAGGGGAGATGCTCCCCGTTGATAAGACCTTTCTGGACGAGACCGGCCAGGCCGTTACGCTGGGGGGTCTGATCGACAGGCCTGTCGTGCTCTCTTTCGCCTATTTCGGGTGCAGGGACGTCTGCAATACCTATCTTGCGAACCTGGCCGATACCTTCGGCAGGATGGACGCGGTCCCGGGCAAGGACTATACCGCGATAACCATTAGCTTCGATGAGAGGGATACCCCGCAGGATGCCGTCTACAAGAAAAGGAATTTTCTGAAGGCCTCCGGCAGCCCGATACCCGATGGCGCGTGGAGGTTCCTCGTGGGCCAGCCGGACTCCATCAAAGCCGTGACCAATGCGGCGGGTTACGAGTTCGCAAGGGCTCAAGAAGGCTTCAACCACCCCGGCGCGCTCGTCGTCCTTTCCGCTGAAGGGAAGATAATAAGATATTTCTACGGAGGCCGCGTTCTCCCTGCAGACCTCGAGATGGCCCTCCTTGAGGCCAGAGAGGGAAGAGTAACGGCCTCCATAAAAAAGGCGGTTCAGTTCTGCTACAGGATAATCCCGGAGGCCAGGGAGAATTTTTTTCTGACACTTAAATACGCCGGCCTCGCCACACTCGTATTCTCGGCCTTCTTTATGATCTGGCTCGCTACTGGCAAGAGGGAATAAAGCATGTCCATACGGGAGAGCTATCTCGAGAGCGGGCCGGGGTCCAAGCTCGCCTCATGGATATTCTCGACAGACCACAAGAGGATAGGTCTTCTCTATCTCGCGGTCATAATGAGCCTCTTCTTCGTCGGGGTCACGCTCGGATTCCTGATGAGGCTCGAGCTCATCACTCGCGGCCCCACCATCATGGAGGCCCAGACCTATAATTCCCTGTTCACGCTCCACGGCGTAATAATGCTCTTCATCTTCATAATCCCCGTTACGACGAGCGTCTTCGGCAATTTCATGCTCCCCATAATGATAGGCGCGAGGGATGTCGCCTTCCCGCGGCTCAACCTCCTTTCGTGGTGGATATTCGTGGCAGGGACCATCCTGGCCATAACTACGCTTATACTTGGTCCTGCTGACACGGGCTGGACCTTCTATGCGCCGTACAGCCTCATAAGCGGCCAGTATGTGGCGCTCGCGGTATTCGCCGTATTCGTGCTCGGCCTCTCTTCGATACTCACCGGCATCAACATGGTAACGACCGTACACAGGCTCCGCGCGCCGGGCATGACCTGGCACAGGCTCCCGCTATTCGTCTGGGCCATCTACGCAACAGCCTGGATACTGGTAATCGCAACGCCAATACTCGGCGTTAATCTCCTCATGATAATCGCAGAGAGGTTCTTCGGGATAGGAGTGTTCGACCCTGCTAAAGGCGGCGACCCCATACTCTATCAGCACCTCTTCTGGATATACTCGCATCCTGCCGTCTATGTCATGATACTGCCTTCGCTCGGCGTCATTGCCGAGATTATCCCGGTATTCTCCAGAAAAACAGTATTCGGCTACAAGGCCATCGCCTATTCGAGCATCGGGATAGCCGCGCTTGGTTCGCTTGTCTGGGGGCACCACATGTTCGTGAGCGGCTACAGCTACACGGCAGGGGTGATCTTCTCGCTCTTCACCTTCCTTGTCGCCATCCCGAGCGCGGTCAAGGTCTATAACTTCGTCGGCACCATGTATAAGGGGTCGATTGTGGTCGACACGCCGTTCTATTTTGTCCTCGCCTTCATATACATGTTCGCGGTCGGCGGGCTCACCGGGGTCATACTCGGCGCGCTCTCGATCAATATACACCTGCACGATACATATTTTGTGGTGGCCCATTTCCATTACATAAAGTTCGGGGCAGCCGCGCTCGGATTTTTCGCGGCGCTCCACTACTGGTTCCCAAAGGTATTCGGCAGGATGTACAACAGGCGGTTCGCGAACTGGTCTCTGCTTATTTTTTTCATCGGATTCAACCTGCTTTTTCTGCCCATGTTCGTGCTCGGCTACGAGGGCATGCCCAGGAGGTATTTCGACTACCTGCCCCAGTACGCGAATCTGCAGTACCTCTCCATTTTTGGCTCGTGGGTGCTCGTGATCGGCATCGCGATGATGTTCGGGAATCTCATAAAGGGCCTCTTCAGGGGCAAGCCCGCTCCGCAGAACCCCTGGGGCGCGGCAACGCTCGAATGGCAGGTGCCTTCGCCGCCGCCGAAGGAGAACTTCAGGGAGATACCAGAGGTGAAGCACAACCCATATCACTTCGAGAACGTCAGGCGGGAGCTTGATTGATGAGCTACGGCATCGAACATACTGCGCACAAGGACTACACCGGCGCGAAGATAGGCATGTGGCTCTTCCTCTTCACAGAGTTCTTCCTCTTCTTCGGCCCGGTGCTGCTGTACACCATATACAGGTTCAGGTACCACGCGGCCTTTACCGCATCGAGCCATGAGCTTGACCTGGCCATAGGCTCCATCAACACGGCGATACTCCTTACGAGCAGTCTCACTATGGCCGTCTCCATATCGGCCTTGCAGAGGGACAGGACGAAGCTTTCCCTCTGGATGCTCGCTGCAACATTCGTTCTCGGCGTTGTCTTTCTCATAAACAAATACTTCGAATGGACGGAGAAGTTCTCTCACGGAATGTACCCCGGCGGTGAGGCCCTTGCCGGGGGCCCTCCGGGGCAGGGCGTCTTCTACGGCCTTTACTTCTTCCTTACGGGCCTGCACGGGCTTCATGTGCTGGCAGGCATAACGGCAATCGGCGTGCTGGCCTTCATGGTCTTGAAAAAAAAGGTGAGCGCGGCTGACCATGTCAGGCTTGAGAACGCAGGGCTTTACTGGCATCTGGTCGATGTCGTCTGGATATACCTGTTCCCCATTTTCTACCTGGTCAGGTGAATATGTACGAGAACGGCGAAAAACATTATATAGCCCGGTACACTACCCTTGTCATGGTCTGGGTCAGCCTCATCGGCCTCACCTGGCTTACCGTCAAGATATCAGGGATAGGCTTCGGCACTTTCAGCATAATCGCGCCATTTCTCATAGCGTCGATAAAGGCATTTCTCGTGGTCGATTATTTCATGCACCTCAAGTACGAGAGACCTTTCTTCAAATGGATACTCCTGGTCGTCCTCGGAACGGTTATTATATTGGCGTGGCTGGTATATGAGGATGTGGCGTACAGGCCGCTATGAATAGTTTCCCCCTTTTCTAAAGGGGGACTGAGGGGGATTATTATTGGTGCGCATGGCGCATCCTACGGATAATCTCCCCGCCCACTCTTTAGAAAAGAGGGGTAAAGCAGTTTTATTTTTAACCGTCCCCTCCCTTGACAGGCAGGGGACTGAGGGGAGGGTGATATAGAATGTCCCCGGCGGCGACAGTCCTCGGACGAGATATGGACCTTGTATTCATGACCATTACGGGCATCTGCATATTCCTTGCGGCTGCCATCGTCGTTGTCATGCTCTATTTCACATACAGGTACAGCTGCAAGAGGTGCCTCACTTCCTCAGAGGTCAAGGCAAGCCCGACTTTGGAGTTGTCTTTCCTGGGCGGTTCAGTCGCGCTGGTGCTGGCCATGTTCGTGCTTGGCTGGG
>MGPL01000085.1:0-1684 GCA_001797415.1 Deltaproteobacteria bacterium GWA2_55_10 | reverse complement strand
TGCCCGCGCAAAGGCCAATTAAAATAAACCTCTCATCGGCTGATGTGATCCACAGCTTCTATGTGCCCGCCTTCAGGGTAAAGCAGGACGCGGTGCCGGGCAGCCAGAAGACGATCTGGTTCGTGCCTGTAGATGAAGGCACCTACGACCTCTTCTGCACAGAGTATTGCGGCACAGGCCATTCAGGCATGATTACAAAATCTGTCGTGGTGAGCGCGGCCGACTTCGAGGCATGGCTGAGGGGAGAGAGGGAGATAGAGCCTGCTGTTGCGCTCGCGGAGGCAAAGGCAGGCGCGCCGGACGGCAAAGAACTCTACAGGAGCAAGGGCTGTTCCGCCTGCCATTCCACGGACGGCAGCAAGGGCATAGGGCCGTCCTTTAAGGGGCTCTACGGTTCAAAGGTGAGGGTGACCACCAATGGGAAGGTCCGCGAAGTGGTCGTTGATGAGGAATATATAAGGAGGTCCGAGCTTGAGCCGACGGCGGATATAGTCGAGGGCTTCCAGCCGGTGATGCCGCCGCAGAAGGGCGTGCTCAAGGAAGAGGAGATAAAGGAGTTGATAGAGTTTATAAAGAGCCTGAAATGATTGTCATTCTGAGCGGAGCGAAGAATCTGAATGCTGGGTTACTCTGCTCTAACCCAGCCTACCTTATTTCCCTTTTTTGGTGGGCACAGCCCACCCTTGATGACTTCCTGAGCAAACGCACATCTTTATCCAACATCGTATTGATTAATGGCTTACACGCAATCCAGACTTTCGTAATTACATCTATGATTTTTGCATTGTGGACGTCTCTACAGGTTGTATAAGGGAATATAGCGCCGATGGCAAGTTGTTCGTTAGCCTGTTTTTTTGCCAAGGCCTCATAAGAAGCATGCAACCATCCCGGCTGATATTTGGCAGCATTTCTTCTGCTACTCTCTCTAAATGCCGTTCTTAAATCAAACGCCAGTCTTGCATCTACTACTGGCTCGGAACGTTGGCTTGGATAATGCCTTTGTAGAATTTCAACCCAGGGGATAGCTCCCTTTGCTTTCTGCAAGCAAGACTTCATATCTCGGTTGATAGCCTCAAAAATTTTTATGAAATGAGATTCGCCATGTGATATTAAATTCTGCCGAAATTGAGTTTTAATATTATTTGGTACTGTTACTAGTGCAAAAACGTCATCACGTCTGACTGACAGTGTTAAATGAGGATATTTCGTAATATTTTGTTCCTCTCTGGATTCCTTCAATCTCAAAAAATCCCATACATAGGTACCTTGTGTCCCTGTAATTGCTCCTCTCCCGGCAAGCCTTGGATCAATTCCTAATTCTTGTATTAAATCATCCCTCTTCCTTAGCTCATCTAATGCTAACCTTAAAACCCTCTTGGCTTCTAAATAGGTATATGGGCTGTTCTTAGAAAAAGGAAAGCCTGAAAAAACTGTCAATGTGCCCTCCGTTAGATATTCAGCTGAAGCTAATTTGACCTCTGCAACTTCCATGTAATTTTTTAATTTTTGCGCCCAATCAGACTCTGTTGATTTTCTGCTCATCCAGCGATATATTTCAGGCCAACTCTTAAAAAAGACGTTCTCAGGGAATTTTTGTTTGGGTTTACATACATCGATTGCCAATAATCTTATTTTTTCAAAACCTCTGTTTATTGCAGTTCTATGATGCCTCTCTAATTGATTT
>MGPL01000084.1:5391-6562 GCA_001797415.1 Deltaproteobacteria bacterium GWA2_55_10 | reverse complement strand
CAACGAGGTCCCTCCGATGGGCAAGATAACCAACTCAAACGGCTACGCCCTTGCCGCCCTCGTGGCAGCCGCTGGTGCGACGCCGATCCAGCTTGGCATAGCACGGGACAACAGGGATAGCCTCAAGGAAAAACTGACGCTTGCCATGTCCGCGGACTGCATAGTCTCTTCGGGTGGCGTCTCCGTGGGGGATTATGACTTTGTAAAGGATGTATTGAAGGAGCTCGGCTCTTCCATGAAGTTCTGGAAGGTGGCGATAAAACCAGGCAAGCCCCTGGCCTTCGGCGTCATCGGCGGCAAACCCGCCTTCGGCCTTCCGGGGAACCCGGTCTCGTCGATGGTAGTGTTCGAGCAGTTCGTGAGGCCCTCGCTCCTTAAAATGGCGGGAAGAAAAGATCTCTTCCGCAAATCGTTCCCGGCAAAGTTAACAAAGGACATACGCATAAAGCCCGGCAGGATGAACTTTCTCCGTGCCGAATTCCAGACAGACGGAGCTGAATTCTCAGTCACGCCCCTTGACGGCCAGGGCTCGGGCATGATCTCCACCATGGTCAGGGCCAATTCGTTCATCATAGTGCCGCAGGACTCCGAGGGCTTCAAGACCGGCGACATCGTAAAGGTCCAGCCCTTTGACGAGACGGTATTCACGGCTGCGGAGCCTTCTTACTGATTTCGGTCATACGCATCAGCCTTGTTCAAGGCTAATATTCCTTTTACGGAGAAAAAGATGTTCAAGACAGTCGAATGGAAGAACAATACTGTGGTTATGATAGACCAGCGCGTGCTGCCTGAAAAAGAGGTCTACAGGAGGTACAGGTCTTACAAGGAAGTAGCTGGCGCCATAAAGGACATGGTAGTCAGGGGGGCGCCGGCCATTGGAGTCGCGGCGGCGATGGGCGTGGCGCTCGGCTCGCTTTCAATAAAGGCCCGCGACATGAAGGGCTTTAAAAAAGAGTTCGACAGGATAGCCGCCCTTCTGGCCTCTACCAGGCCGACGGCTGTGAACCTCTTCTGGGCAATAGAGAGGATGAAAGGCATTGCGGCGGAAAACCCGACCCTCGATGTCCCGAAGCTCAAAAAGAGGCTCGTACAGGAAGCGCTCTCCATCCATAAAGAGGATATCGCGATCTGCCGCCTCATCGGCAAGCACGGCGGAAAGCTGATTAAAAGC
>MGPL01000084.1:4082-5257 GCA_001797415.1 Deltaproteobacteria bacterium GWA2_55_10 | reverse complement strand
GATAGCCGCGAACGGCGATGTCGCAAACAAGATAGGCACCTACTCTGTCGCGGTGCTGGCGAGGGAGCACGGCATCCCGTTCTATGTGGCTGCCCCGCTATCGACAATCGACCTCAAGATAAAGCACGGGGACTTCATCCCGATCGAGGAGAGGGATATAAGGGAAGTCACCCACATGAAGGGCAAGAGGATAGCCCCGAAGGGCATCAATGTCAAAAACCCCGCCTTTGACGTGACGCCTTCAAGGCTCGTCACTGGCATAATAACCGAGAAGGGCGTTGTGAAGGCCCCCTACCTCAAGGGCCTGAAGGCGCTCTTCAGCAAGGAATAGAAAGATGTCATTCGCGAGTTTCGCGCTGGTAGTAGGCGTAGTCATAGCCCTGATACTGCTCTATAAATATGCCGACAGGTGGATAAAGCGCCTGGACCCGAAGACCGTAAAGACCGTGAACTGGGTGGGGTTCGTACTGGGTGTCGTGGGCGGCATACTCTGGTATCTATTCGCCCAGGGCATATTCATGATAATCACCCTCGTCGGCATCCTCCTGTACTTCCTCTTTTACGGCTATGACAAGATGGAGGAGGAACGCGAAAAACAGGACAATCAATAGCCGTCTTCTTGACGCCCTCCAATGCTGGTATATACTTTTCAGTATGGCGAAAAAAACCAGTAACCTTAAAAGGGGGGCATAAAAATGGGGAACAGCAGGCTCTTACAGACGGCTATTGCATTAGGTTTTGCCGTTGCCGTTGCCGCACCGTCCGCCTGGGCCGCCGGCGAGAAAAGCGGCGAATCAGCCGACATAAGCAAATTCAGGGACTCCATACAGAAGGAGACCAACCTTTCACAGTCAGATATCAGCGCGATAGAGCCCCAGCTCAACGAATTCGCGCAGAGGAACGCTGACCCTGACAAGGTCACCGAGCTTACAAAGGCCGCTGTGGATAACAACTGCACCGGTCCCTGCCTTAGAGACGTCCTCTCCAGCATGAGCAACGCAATGACAAAGGGCCT
This sequence comes from Deltaproteobacteria bacterium GWA2_55_10, assembly GCA_001797415.1. Classification (GTDB taxonomy): domain Bacteria; phylum Desulfobacterota; class GWC2-55-46; order GWC2-55-46; family GWC2-55-46; genus UBA5799. The sequence continues at coordinate 4,242 of MGPL01000084.1, read as the reverse complement.
CTCTGACGATGACGCCCAGGACATGGTATCCACGGCATTGCGCGACCAGGTACAGGCCCGCGGAGGCCAGATAAGCGATCCTTCCGAGCTTGGCAGCCAGGTACGCGCCAGCGTTGACGCCCAGCTTGCGGGCAGGCCCGGCGCTGAGGCTCCCGGCACA
>MGPL01000084.1:0-4006 GCA_001797415.1 Deltaproteobacteria bacterium GWA2_55_10 | reverse complement strand
GACAGAATGTTGAAAAAGTCCGTCCAGGGCTTTTTCAACTACGGTTTGGCCTAAGTGAATTCGGCCAAACCTCACAAATTGCTCGCCCTTCCAGGTCCTGCAATTTGGCAATCCATCCATGGATTGCCTTGGCAGGGTGTTTTTCAACGCCCTGCCGATAAGCGATAATTTACCAGGCGATCCAGCCCCGCCGTTTGGCGGGGCTTTTTTTATTTTTCAGGAGATAGGATTTTTTCGAACTCCGGAATGGCCTGACACATATTGGGCACCAGAGTGCCCTCGTTGCAGAGCCTCCTTAAATCGTCGAGAGAGTACCAGCCGAACGAAGGCAGCTTGTCCGGCTCCATCACCCTGGGCTCGCCGGATTCTATTTCACAGAAATACATCCTCACAAGGAATTCGCCCTCAGGCGAATGGGTCCTGTACTCGCCGAAAAGCCCCTTTACACTCACTTTTATCCCAAGTTCTTCTTTAAGCTCCCTCGCGACGGACTCTTCCCAGCCCTCATCCCCGTGCTTTTTACCGCCAGGCGGCTCAATCCTGAGCCCGTGCTTTGTGTTGTGGACGAGAAGCACCCTGTTATCTCTGATAATTATGCCTGCTGACATCTCGCGCATGGGGGTATTATGCTATTGAGCGCTGAAGAAAAACAATGCATTTGTTTTCCATTTGCCTTTGCAATACAGGCCTGCTATGATGCCTAATATTTAGGCAAACCTATGAAACAGAACCAGAACCCGCTCTCCTTCGAAGACATCCTCGAAAGCCTGGCCGAAGGCGTCGTCGCCGTTGATACGGAGATGAATGTGACCGTCTATAACCAGTCCGCCGAAAAAATAACCGAGATATCGAGGGCGCTTGTCCTCGGCAAGCCGTGCGATGCCTGTTTCAGGAGGAACCCGCGCATTGCCGAGATGCTCCGCAAGACGCTCACCGATGGCCGCCTCTTCACCGAGTACGACGAGAAGCTGTTCAGAAGGATAACCGGGGACACGATACCTATCGGCGTGACCACAAGCCAGGTGGTCGATGCCCAGGGCAACATGGCCGGCGCAGCCGCGCTCATAAGGGACCTCTCCGGGCTTAAATCCCTTGAGGAAGGCTCGCTCCGGAAAGAGCGGCTCGCCTACATAGGCACATTCGCCGCAAGCCTCGCGCATGAGATAAAGAACCCTTTGAGCGGCATACGGGGCGCTGCCCAGCTGTTGTCGCGCAAGGTAAAGGAACCGGGCCTGGGCGAGTACATGGATGTGATCATGAAAGAGGCCGACCGCCTCAATGTGATATTGAACGACATGCTCGATTTCGCCAGGCCCGCCAGGCTCAACCGCAAGCCCGCCAACATACACCAGGTGCTCGACTCCGTCGTGCTGCTGCTACAGGAAGGGGCAGGGCCGAATACATTCGTGAAGAGCTATGACCCGAGCATACCTGACGTATTCGGCGACGAGAACCAGCTTAAACAGGTATTCCTTAACCTCGTCAAGAACGCGAAAGAGGCGATAGCAGAGAACGGGACCATATACATAACCACAAGGGCGATAACCGAGTTCCACCTTGTCGAAGGCAGCGGCGCAGGCCGAATGGTCTCCATAGTCGTGAGCGACAACGGCTGCGGCATAAAAATAGAGGACCTCGAGCGTGTCTTCACGCCCTTTTTCACCACAAAGCCGAAGGGAAGCGGCCTTGGCATGGCCATAACCCTCAAGATCGTAAAAGAGCACGGGGGGCTGCTGAAGATTGACTCCGAACCCGGAAAAGGCACCTCGGTCGCGGTCTATCTCCCCGTAGCCGAGAGAGGCGCGCAATGATAAAGGTACTCATAGCCGACGACGACGAGAGCATACTCTGGGTGCTTGAGAAGCTCCTTACCGGGAAGGGGCTCGAAGTCATAAAGGCAAAAGACGGGACAGAGGCGGGAAAGGCCCTCGCGGACAATCCCGTATCCATTGCCGTCCTCGATATCAATATGCCGGGCAAGGACGGCCTCAAGCTCCTTACAGAGGCGAAAAAGACAGGCAGCGACGCCTCGTTCATCATAATGACCGCCGAGTCGAGCATGAAGAACACGCTGGAGGCGATGAAGCTCGGCGCGTTCGATTACATCACAAAGCCGTTCGACCTCAATGAAATGGAAATAGTCATCGAGCGCGCGATAGAGAACCTCAAGCTCAAGGAGAAGGTCTCTGCCCTTAAAGAGCGGCTCAGGGAGAGCCTCAGCCAGGAGACAGCCTTCATCGGAAAGAGCAAGGCAGTTGAAGATGTCTTCAAAAAGGCCGGGAAGATAGCCGCAAAGGATGTAACCGTTCTCATCCTTGGAGAGAGCGGCACAGGCAAGGAACTGCTCTCAAGACTCATCCACATGAACAGCCCGAGGGCAGAGGGGCCGTTCGTTGCCGTGAACTCGGCGGCAGTGCCCAGGGACCTGATGGAGAGCGAACTATTCGGATTTGAGAAAGGCGCGTTCACCGGAGCGGTCGAGGGCAAGAAGGGCAAGTTCGAGCTTGCCGAAGGCGGAACGCTCTTTCTGGACGAGGTCGGCGACATGAGCCCTGACCTGCAGGCGCGCCTCCTTCGAGCGATTCAGGAGAGGGAGTTCTACCGCGTAGGCGGCCACGAGCCGATAAAGGTGGACGGAAGGATAATAGCCGCCACTAACCAGGACCTTGAAAAGGCCGTCGCTGAAAAGAGGTTCAGGGAGGACCTCCTCTTCAGGCTCAACGGCATTACGCTCACGCTTCCTCCGCTGCGTGACAGGAAGGGCGACGTCGCGATACTCTCTCTTTTTTTCCTGGACCGGTTCAGGGCCGAGTTCGGCGCAGGCTCCAGGTCGTTCTCGCCAGCTGCCGTCGAGGCGCTTGAGACATACCAGTGGCCTGGCAACGTAAGGGAGCTCGAGAACGTAGTAAGGCGCTCTGTCCTCATGTCCCAGGGCGTGACCATAACTCCGCAGGACCTGAACCTGCCGCAGGGCCGTCATAAAAAAGAGTCCCTGGAAGATATAATATCCGCGCGGCTCAAACCCTTCATAGACAAGACAGACCACCACTCCCGGCAGGAGCTCTATGCCTTTATCATGCCGTTCATGGAGAGGCCCTTGATAAAGCTCGTACTCGAGAAGACCAGGGGCAACCAGGTGCAGGCCGCCGACATGCTCGGCATTAACAGGAACACCCTGCGTAAAAAGATAAGGGAGCTCAATATAAACGTAGGGAAGCTCAAGGAGTGAAGGATACGACCCTGATATCGGGCCTCTACGCCATAATCGATTCAAGCTATATAAGCCTGGAAGCGGCAGGCGAATGCGCGGAGCTTCTCGCCGCGGGCGGGGCAAGGCTCATACAGCTCAGGGCAAAGGGCTCGGGCAGCGCCGCAATGCTCAAGGCTGCCCAGGATATCAGGAAGGCCCTTAGCGGCAAGGCCGTCTTCATGGTCAACGACAGGGTCGATATAGCCCTCCTCTCCGGCGCGGAAGGCGTTCACCTTGGCCAGGAGGACATCCCCCTGAAAGAGGCGAGGAGGCTCATGCCCTCCTCCATAATAGGCGTATCCACTCATAACATCGAAGAGGCAAAACGGGCCGAAGGCGAAGGCGCCGACTATATCTCCTTCGGCCCGATATTCCCCACCGTCACAAAAAAGGACGCAGACGCGCCTAAGGGCGTCAAAAGGCTCCGGGAGGTAGCTTCAAAGGTTGACCTGCCCGTTGTCGCCATAGGCGGCATCACCATTGAAAACGCCCGTCAGGTCATGGAAACAGGCGCGTCATCCGTCGCGGTCATCTCGGAAATCCTCCTTGCCCCGGATATAAGGGGCAAGGTATCGGAAATTTCAGCCCTGATAAGTATGCGATGAGGCCTTCTACGCCCCTTTTCTCATAAGCAAGTCCCTCTTGCTCTGCCAGGGGTCCTTTACCGCTTCCGCGGCTTCGAGAAGCCTGGCGCATAGCTCCGTTCTTCTCCGTATGTCTTCGAGAGCCTCTTTTTTTATGTTTTCAACGCCCCTG
>MGPL01000083.1 GCA_001797415.1 Deltaproteobacteria bacterium GWA2_55_10 | reverse complement strand
TTCTTTTCCATCTTACCTTACCTCTTGGAGTTGCTTTCCGCGAAGCTCAGCCACGCTCGAAGGGCTCCTGAGCTGCGAGAGCGCGTCCATGGTGGCCTTGACGACGTTATGCGGGTTGTTGGTCCCTAAGCACTTCGTAAGCACGTTTGTAATGCCGACGGATTCGACGACCGCCCTCACTCCGCCGCCGGCAATTATGCCGGTACCGGGGGAAGCTGGCCTCAGGAAGACCCTGCCTGCGCCGAACGCTCCGGTCACTTCGTAAGGGATGGTGCCGTCATCTACTATGGGCACCACGATAAGAGACTTCTTGGCCTGCTCTATCGCCTTTCTTATTGCCTCGGGCACTTCGTTAGCCTTGCCCAGGCCGATCCCCACATGGCCCTTGCCGTCGCCCACGACGACTATGGCGTTGAAACTGAACCTCTTTCCGCCTTTGACGACCTTGGCGACCCTGTTGAGGTATACGAGCTTGTCCTTAAGCTCCAGGGCGTTTACGTCTATCTTCTCCAAAAAAAGCCTCCTTGTTGGTTCCGGTCTGGAGGAAACCCCAAATCTGTGTAGTATTCAGACCTAAAATTCGAGCCCGGCTTCGCGAGCGCCTTCCGCGAGGGCCTTTATCCTGCCGTGATATATATATCCTGACCTGTCGAAAACCACCTTGCCTATGCCCTTGCTTACGGCTGCCTTGGCAATGGCCTGGCCGACCTTTTTCGCCGCGTCGATCTTCTTGGCATCAGCGCCGTCGAAATCCTTCATCTGTGTCGATGCTGCCGCGAGCGTCGTGCCAGAGATGTCGTCTATTATCTGCGCGTAGATGTGCTTGTTGGACCTGCGCACGTTGAGCCTGGGCCTCTCTGCCGTGCCCGTTATCTTCTTCCTTACGCGCGCCTTCCTTCTTTCCCAGCCGCTCTGTTTGATTACCCTGCCGCTCATCTCTTATTTACCTCCGGCCTTGCCAGCCTTGCCGGCCTTTCTGCGTATTACCTCGTCTGCGTACTTGATGCCCTTGCCCTTGTACGGCTCAGGCTTTCTGAAAGCCCTTATGTCAGCGGCCACCTGGCCAACGAGCTGCTTGTCCGCGCCCTTGACCGTTATGCCCGTCTGCTTCTCGACGGTCGCGCTTATGCCCTTGGGCAGTTCGTATTTGATCGGGTGCGAGTAACCGAGCGCGAGGTTCAACAAGTTGCCCTGCACGTCGGCCTTATATCCGACGCCCACGATATCAAGCCTCTTCTGGAAGCCCTCCGTGACGCCCTTTACCATGTTGGCTATGAGCGTCCTCGTAAGGCCGTGCAGCGACCTCGATATCCTCGACTCGTCGGCCCTGGTCACCAGCACCTGGGAGTCTTTTACCGCTACCGAGACCTCAGGCCTCAAAGATATTTCCAGAGTGCCCTGTGGTCCGGCGACCTTCACGCGGCCGCCCTCGAGGGCGATCTTAACGCTTGCCGGAACAGCTATCGACTGTTTACCTATCCTTGACATTTACGAACCCTTCTTTATGTTCCTTTTAATTTAAAGCAGCGATCAACAAACCGTGCAGACGATCTCTCCGCCGACTCCGAGCTCTCTCGCCTTCCTGTCGGTCATGATTCCCTTGGAGGTGGAGACTATGGCGATGCCGAGCCCGTTCAATACTCTGGGGATGTCGTCCTTGCCGACGTACTTCCTCAAACCAGGCTTGCTCACCTTGCGGATCGCAGTGATCGAGCTCTTCTTCGAGGGGCCCCACTTGAGCTGTATCTTTATAAAGCCCTTCGGGCCTTCCTTGTAGGAGGAGACTTCTTTTACGTAGCCTTCCTCCTTGAGGATCTTCGCGATGTCGAGCTTCATGGTTGAGGCCGGGAAGACGATTTCCTGCTGTTTGGCCTGGACCGCGTTCCTGAGCCTTGTGAGCATGTCCGCGATCGGGTCTGTCATTGACATTTCCTGATTCTCCGTCTCTATTAATTGTTACCAGCTGGCCTTGACTACGCCGGGAAGCTCGCCCTTCAAGGCCATCTTCCTCATACAGAGCCTGCACATGTCGAACTTCCTGTAATAGGCCCTCGACCTGCCGCAGATGGGGCAGCGGTTGTACTCCCTGACTTCGAACTTCTTCTTCCTCTTGGCCTTTGCTATGAGTGACTTCTTAGCCAATTAAAAACCTCCGTAACGGTAAAGAGCCTTTAGCTCCTGAATGGCATTCCCAGGTGCTTGAGGAGCGACTTGGCCTCCTCATCGCTCTTCGCAGTCGTGTTAATGGTGATGTTGAGTCCCCTGATCTTGTCTATCTTGTCGTACTCTATTTCCGGGAATATTATCTGTTCCTTTATGCCCAGGGTGTAGTTGCCCCTGCCGTCGAAGGACTTATCGGGCATGCCCTTGAAGTCCCTTATCCTCGGCACCGCGAACGAGACGAGGCGGTCGTAGAACTCGAACATCTTGGGGCCGCGGAGCGTGACCATGCAGCCTATCGGCATGCCCTCGCGGAGCTTGAAGGTCGCGATCGATTTCTTGGCCTTGGTGACGACCGGCTTCTGGCCGGTGATGGCGGTAAGGTCGCGCGTTGCCGCGTCTATGACCTTCACGTCCTTCACAGCCTCGCCGAGGCCGATGTTGATGACTATCTTATCGAGCTTGGGCACCTGCATGGCGCTGGAGTAGTTGAACTCCTTCATCATCGCGGGAACTACTTCTTTGTTATATTTTTCCTTGAGTCTCGGCGTCATTTATCCAGCACCTCACCGCACTTTTTGCAGAACCTCACCCTGCGGTCGCCTTCGACCCTCTTGCCGGTCCTTACGGGCCCCTTGCACTTCTCGCAGAGAATCATGACGTTCGACACATGTAGAGGAGCCTCTTTCTCGATTATCCCGCCGTGCTTGTACTTCGGCGAGGGCTTCTGATGGCGCTTGACCAAATTGAGCTTCTCGACGTAGACCTTTTCCTTGTCCGGGTCCACCCTGAGAACTTTTCCGGTCTTGCCCTTTTCCCTGCCGGTTATGACCATTATCTGGTCGTCTTTCCTGATCTTCAATGCCATTTTATCCAACCTTTGTCTGATCTAATATTAGAGGACCTCAGGAGCGAGAGAGACTATCTTCATGAACTTCTTCGCGCGAAGCTCCCTTGCCACCGGGCCGAAAATCCTTGTCCCGACCGGCTCGCCGTCCTTGTTGATGATGACGCAGGAGTTCTCGTCGAACCTGATGTACGAACCGTCCGCCCTCCTGGTCTCTTTCCTGGTGCGCACAATGACCGCCCTCACAACCTCGCCCTTCTTGACCTTCGCGTCAAAGACAGCTTCCTTGACGTTGACTACGATGATGTCGCCGATCTTGCCAATGAGCTTGTTGGACGCGCCGATGACCTTTATGCAGGAGACCTTCTTGGCCCCGGAGTTATCCGCTACACCGAGGATAGACCTGATCTGTATCATTTTGCCTTCTCCAGAATTTCTTTAACGCGCCACCGCTTGGACTTGCTCAAGGGCTTGCTCTCGACTATGACGACCTTGTCGCCTGCGCCGCACTGGTTGGTCTCGTCGTGGGCCTTGTACTTCACGCGCCTCTTGACGTACTTGCCGTAGAAGGGGTGCTTCGCGAGCCTCTCTATCGAGACCACCACGGTCTTGTCCATCTTGCCGCTGGTGAGCACGTTCCCGACGAGGGTCTTTTTACGAGGAGTCTTTGCTTCCGATGCCATTGCTATTTCTTCCCCCTCTCCTTCTGAGCCACTATGGTCTTAACCCTGGCTATGTCCCTGCGAAGCAAACGGAGCTTCACCGGGTTCTCGAGCTGGTTTGTGGCGTGGCGCATGCGCAGGCTGAAGAGCTCCTTTGAGAGCTCGGCCTCCTTTGCCCTCGCGTCGTCCAGCGTCAAATCCCTTACTTCAGACGGTTTCATATCTCTTCCCTTTTGATAAACTTGGTCGAAAGCGAGATCTTGTGGGACGCGAGCCTGAAGGCCTCCCTAGCGATCGCCTCGGTCACGCCCTCCATCTCATAGAGCACGCGGCCCGGCTTGATTACGCATACCCAGTCTTCCGGAGCGCCCTTTCCGCTACCCATCCTGGTCTCGGCAGGTTTCTTGGTCACGGGCTTATCGGGGAACACCCTTATCCATATCTTGCCGCCACGCTTGATGAAGCGGGTCATGGCTATCCTGGCGGCCTCGATCTCGCGGGTCGAAAGCCAGCCGCATTCCTGGGACTGCAGCCCGTAGTTGCCGAAGGAAAGATCCGCGCCTCTTGCGGCCAGCCCCCTCCTCTTGCCCCTCTGCTGCTTCCTGAATTTTACCTTTTTTGGCATCAACATGGCTGAAACTACCCCTTATTGGCTGCGGCGCTGTCGTCAGCCGCCCTCTGTACCGGAACGTCGCCCTTGTATACGAGCACCTTTACGCCTATGATGCCGTACGTGGTGAGCGCCTCAGCCTGGCCGTAGTCTATGTCGGCCCTGAGCGTATGGAGAGGAACCCTGCCCTCCCTGTACCACTCTGTCCTGGCGATTTCGGCGCCGCCGAGCCTTCCGGCGCACATTATCTTTATTCCCTTGGCGCCCATTCTGAGCGACGAGGTTACGGACTTCTTCATTGCCCTTCTGAACGAGACCCTTCTTTCGAGCTGCAGCGCGATGTTCTCGGCCACGAGCTGGGCGTCGGTGTCGGGCTTTCTCACTTCCACTATCTCGAGGTCGACTTCCCTGCCGGTGAGCTTGGCGAGCTGCTTTTTCAAAACGTCTATTTCAGCGCCGCGCTTGCCGATTACTATGCCGGGCCTCGCAGTCCTTATGATGACCTTCACGCGGTTCGCGGTCCTCTCGATCTCTATCGAGGAGATGCCTGCGTGGAAGAGCTTCTTCTTTATGAACTTCCTGAGCTTGAGATCCTCGTGGACGAATTCGGCGTAGTTCTTCTCGCTGTACCACCTCGAGCTCCAACCCTTGGAGATGCCGAGCCTGAATCCTATTGGATGAACTTTCTGACCCAAAAAATTACCTCCGTTCTAAGTGCCTTCTACCGGCTGCTGATAAAGTCCAACTGCTGCGTTGTCCTCAAAGCTCGTCGCCTTGCATATGGAGCTTTTTGAGCAGCCTTAATTTCAGTCGTTAAATAATCTGCCTGCGCCTTTTATTCCTCACCGAGCACTACGGTTACGTGGCTCGTCCTTCTCCTGATGAGGGCGCCCCTGCCCATTGCCTTGGAGTGGGTGCGCTTCAAGGTGGGCCCGTGGTCCACGAACGCCTTCTTGACGTAGAGCCTGTCAACGTCGAGGCTCTTGGTGTTCTCGGCGTTGGCGGCCGCGCTCTTCACGAGCTTTACTATCTCCCTGCTCACAGCCTTTTCGCTGAAGGAGAGGGCCGTTATCGCATCATCGACCTTCTTGCCCCTTATGAGGTCCACGACCAGACGCGCCTTCTGGGGGGAGGTCTTGAGATATCTTAATACAGCCTTGGCTTCCATTTGATTCCTGGCTCCTTGTCCGAATTCCTTACGCCTGTCTGTCAGCCTTCAGGCCGACAGGCCTCTTAGCCCTTTGCGCCCGGTACCTTCGCCTTCTTTATGCCTGAGTGGCCGTGGAAGGTGCGGGTCGGAGAGAACTCTCCGAGCTTGTGGCCGACCATGTTCTCGGTCACGAAAACAGGGACGAACTTCTTTCCGTTATGTACGGCTATGGTGAAGCCGACCATCTCGGGTATTACCATCGAGCGCCTTGACCAGGTCTTTATTACCTTCCTCGCCCTGGTATCTGTGGCAGCCGAAACTTTGTCCATGAGGTGCTCGTCTACAAACGGGCCCTTCTTTAAAGAACGCACCGCTATTTCCTCCTGGTAATTATATACTTGTCAGAGACCTTGCGCCTTCTGGTCTTGTACCCTTTAGTGGGTACGCCCCAGGGGTTGGTCGGATGGTTGCCGCCCTTGCTCTTGCCTTCGCCGCCGCCGTGAGGATGGTCGACCGGGTTCATGGCCACGCCCCTTACTTTGGGGTTCTTGCCGAGCCAGCGCGACCTGCCAGCCTTGCCTATTGTCACGTTCTCGTGGTCGAGATTACCGACCTGTCCGATGGTTGCGTAGCAGTCCTGAAGGATGTACCTTACTTCGTTCGACGGGAGCTTTACTGTTGCATAGTCTCCCTCTTTTGCCATGAGCTGGGCGTATGCGCCGGCGCTCTTTACGAGCTGGCCGCCCTTGCCCTTCCTCATCTCGACGTTGTGGACAAAGGTGCCGACCGGTATGGAACGGAGCGGCAGCGCGTTGCCCGGCTTTATGTCAGCCTCTGGGCCGGCGACTATGGTATCGCCTACCTTGAGAGAATGGGGCGCGAGTATGTAGCGCTTCTCGCCGTCGACATAATTGAGGAGCGCGATGTTAGCGGTCCTGTTCGGGTCGTACTCTATCGCAGCGACCTTCGCGGGGATATTGACCTTGTCCCTCTTGAAGTCGATCACGCGAAGGAGCCTCTTGTGGCCACCGCCTATCCAGCGCACGGTGACCCTTCCGGCGTTGTTCCTTCCGCCAGTCTTCTTGATGGGGGCCGTGAGGCCCTTTTCAGGCCTCTTCTTGTCGACCTCGAAAACGAGTGTCGTCTTTTTCCTAATGGCCGGCGAAGTAGGGTTAAACTTTTTTACTGGCATCGTCTTATCTTTCCCTGAATTTTATCTTACACGCCCTCGAAGATCTCGATCTTATCGCCTTCGCGGAGTTTCAAGTAAGCCTTCTTCCTCGTGGGCCTCTGCCCCTGGAACTTGCCCATCCTCTTTACTTTGCCGGGAACGAGATGGGTATTGACGTCAAGGACCTTTACCTTGAATATGTTCTCGACTGCGTCCTTGATGTCCTTTTTCGTGGCTTCTACGTCAACCCAGAAGACCACCTTGCCTTCGACTGTCGCGGCAGTGCTCTTTTCGGTGATGACCGGTGATTTCAGAACTGAATAGTGGTTTTTCATTGTACCATCGCCTCGACTTTCTCCAGGGCGCTTCTGGTCATGACCAAGCTTTCATAGTTGAGTATGTCGTACACGTTGAGGCCGCCTGTCCTCTGGACCTGGAAGTCCTTCAGGTTCCTGACCGCAAGCTCGAGGTTCCTGTTCTCGCCTTCTATGACTATCAAGGCGTTCTCCAGGTTGTGCCTCTTGAGGAGCTCGAGGGCCGCCTTTGTCCTGGGCTCGCTCAACTCTATCGCATCGATGACCTTGAGCTTGCCTTCCTGGAGCCTCAGGGCCAGCGCGTTCCTCAGGGCGTCCTTCATGACCTTTTTAGGGAGCTTGTATGAGTAATCCCTGGGGTGCGGTCCGAAGACCGTGCCGCCGTGCCTCCATATGGGAGACCTCGTCGAACCGGACCTTGCCCTGCCGGTGCCCTTCTGCTTCCAGGGCTTTATGCCGCCTCCGCTTACGTTACCCTTGGTCTTGGTCGAAGCCGTGCCGGCCCTTTTGTTGGCGCGCTGCATCTTGACCACTTCATAGAACAGGTGCTCCTTGACTTCCCCGCCGAAGATCTCGTCCTTGAGGGCTATCTCAGATACCTTTGAGCCGTTTCTGTCAAGAACCTCTATGTTCATTATCCTAATCCCTTGAAATTTCGGTTAAACGACAAATATACACAATCTAAAGGCTTTTCTCAACCATAAAAAGAGGCAAAGGGCCAAAAAACTACTTTTTAAGCGCCTTTTTTATAACAACCACGGCATTGACAGCGCCCGGGACCGCTCCCTTGACAAGAAGGAGGTTCTCCTCGGCCTTTACGCTGACAATCTGCAGGTTCTGTACGGTGACGTTCGCGGCGCCCATGTGGCCTGCCATCTTCATGCCCTTGAAGACCCTTGAGGGGTCTGAGCTGGAGCCGATGGAGCCGGGCGCCCTGTTGTGCATGGAGCCGTGGCTCTCGGAACCGCCCCTGAAGTTGTGCCTCCTCATGGAGCCCATGAAGCCCTTACCCTTGGAGTTGCCCGATACGTCTACCCAGTCGCCTGCCTTGAATACATCGGCAGCGTTTATCACCGCGCCAGGCTGGTAAGCATCAAGCTCCGTGCCCTTCATCTCGACCAGGTGGTAAAAAGCACCGGCGCCGGCCTTCTTGAAGTGGCCCTGGAGGGGCTTGTTCACCCTTTGTTCCTTCTTCTCGAGGAAGCCGACCTGAACGGCGTCATAGCCGTCCATCTTAGCGGTCTTTCTCTGGACAACGGTGTTGCCGGTCTTGATGACCGTTACAGGCACCATTGCGCCGTCATCGGAGTAGACATGGGTCATTCCGATCTTTTTTCCAACTATACCTTCGATCATTTTTTGTTATCCCTGACGCAGAGGCCCCCAACCGGGTGCGTGCGCGTTATAGTAGGTTTGAATACAGGCCAGCGGCCTTGAAGGAGTACTACTCGAGCTTTATCTCCACGTCCACGCCAGCCGGGAGGTCAAGCTTCATGAGCGCATCGACCGTCGTCTGCGTCGGCTCCATAATGTCCATAAGCCGCTTGTGGGTCCTTATCTCGAACTGCTCGCGGCTCTTCTTGTCGACATGGGGAGAGCGCAGAACGGTGAACCTGTTGATCCTGGTCGGCAGCGGTATCGGCCCCTTGATGTTGGCGCCTGTCCTGCGAGCGGTATCAACGATCTCCTTCACGGACTTGTCGAGAAGCCTGTGATCGAACGCCTTAAGCCTGATTCTTATTTTCTGGTTATCCACCCTTAAACTCCGTGCTATTTATTCCCTTTGAAATCCGCCTTGGCGGTCCTGCTTACTCTATTATCTTCGTTACAACGCCCGCGCCCACTGTCCTGCCGCCCTCGCGGATGGCGAACCTCAAGCCTTCTTCCATGGCTA
>MGPL01000082.1:3860-5269 GCA_001797415.1 Deltaproteobacteria bacterium GWA2_55_10 | reverse complement strand
CGCCTCAGAGGTCGTGGGCATGGACGAATCTCCTGCCCAGGCCATCCGCAAAAAGAAGGACTCGTCCCTGAGGGTCTGCTTCGAGCTGGTGAGAAGCGGCGAGGCCGGCGCGGTAGTGAGCGCAGGGAACTCGGGCGCCGCCATGGCCGCCAGCATATTCCTCCTTAAAAAGATAAAGGGCGTTGACAGGCCCGCTATCGCCGTCAGCCTGCCCACCATGAAGGACCCGGCAATCGTCTTGGACGCGGGCGGCAACGTCGACTGCAAGCCCATTCACCTATTTCAGTTCGCCCTCATGGGCGAGGTATACGCCAAGTATGTCCTCAAGAAGGACAGGCCCAGGGTAGGTCTTCTCTCCAACGGAGAGGAGGAGGGCAAGGGCAACGACCTCACCAGGGAGGCGCATGCGCTTTTGAAGAACGCATCCATTAACTACATCGGCTATATCGAGGGCAGGGAGATATACCAGGGCGGCGTCGATGTCGTCGTCACGGACGGCTTTGTCGGCAATGTGGTATTGAAACTCAGCGAAGGACTCGTCGAGGCAGTCACGACCATGCTCAAGAATGAGATAATGTCGGGCTTCTTCTCGAGGATAGGCTATCTCCTCTCAAGGGGCGCGTTCAGGAACTTGAAGAAAAAGATAGATTATGCCGAGTACGGCGGAGCGCCGCTTCTGGGTATTGACGGCGTTTGCATAATAAGCCACGGCAGGTCTAATGCCAAGGCCATGCGTAACGCGATACTGCGCGCCCATGAATATTCGAAGAACAGGGTCAACGTGCATTTGAGCGAAGAGATAGAGAAGAACCAGGACCTGATGAAGACAGGCCGCATAGAGGCATCGGGGAGCTAAGGATGTTGAGGTCAAGAGTGATAGGGACCGGCTCCCATGTGCCGGAGAAGGTGCTCACCAACCTCGAACTCGAGAAGATGGTCGAGACCTCTGATGAGTGGATCGCGACCCGCACAGGAATAAAAGAGCGCAGGATAGCCGTCGACGAAAGCACCTCTGACATGGCGTCAAAGGCGGCAAAGGCCGCGCTCAAGGCCTCCGGGCTTTCCGCAAAGGACATAGACCTCATCGTCGTCGGCACTGTCACCGGCGAGATGGCGTTCCCTTCAACAGCATGCTTCGTGCAATCCCAACTCGGCGTAAGGGCAGGGGCGGCGGCGTTCGATGTGTCGGCCGCGTGCTCAGGCTTTCTCTACGCGCTCGATGTGGCTGACAAGTATCTCAAATGCGGAGCCGCCAAGACGGCCATAGTCGTGGGCGTCGACAGGTTCTCCAAGCTGATCGACTGGACGGACAGGTCTACCTGCGTGCTCTTCGGAGACGGCGCGGGGGCTGTCGTCCTATCCGCTGAAAAGGGCGCAAAGGGCCTGCTCTCCTGCCATATACACTCTGA
>MGPL01000082.1:2453-3818 GCA_001797415.1 Deltaproteobacteria bacterium GWA2_55_10 | reverse complement strand
GCCGAACCCGTTCGAGGAGAATCCGAGCGGCCCCGCGCACCTCGTGATGAACGGCAACGAGACATTCAAGCTCGCCGTGCGCACAATGGGCCAGGCCATAAAGGAAGTCATGGAGGAGACCGGGCTCAAATCCGAGGACATCTCTCTTCTCATACCGCATCAGGCAAACTTGAGGATAATAAACGCCGCCAGGGAGCGGCTCAATCTTACGGAGGACAGGGTCTACACCAACCTCCACAGGTACGGCAACACCTCTGCGGGCTCAATCCCCATCGCGCTGGATGAGGCGGTGAGGGAAGGCAAGGTCAAGGACGGCGATATCATCCTGTTCGTGGCATTCGGCGGCGGCCTTACATGGGCGTCTGCCGCGCTGAAGTGGTAGATTTTTAAACCCCTCTTTTCTAAAGAGAGGTGGGGGAGATTGGATTATGTTTGTCATAGCGAGCGCAGCGCGGCAATCTCATTTTTTGTCTGATGAACGACGCCATGAGATTGCTTCGTCGCGACGCTCCTCGCAATGACGACGGTAGTCGTAAGGTGCGGCTCCGCGCACCAATATAATCCCCCTCAGTCCCCCTTTAGAAAAGGGGGATGGAAAAAGCTTCGGATTATTACAGCTCGTTGTCATTCTGAGGAGCCGCAGGCGACGAAGAATCTCGGCGTAACGCACACCCAGAGATTCTTCGCTTCGCTCAGAATGACATAGTAAAGGGCAAGGAGATAAGCGCTTAATGGCTAAGACAGCCTTTGTATTCCCCGGCCAGGGCTCGCAGTCTGTTGGCATGGCAAAGAGCATATTCGAAGCCTCCGAGGGCGCGAGGGCGGCCTTCAGCGAGGCGAGCGACGCGCTCGGCCTCGATGTGGCCAAGCTCTCTTTCGAGGGACCCGCTGATCTCCTCGACAGGACCGAATACACGCAGCCCGCGCTGCTGACCGCGTCCATCGCGGCCTTGAGGGCATTGAAAGAGAAGACCGGCTTTGTCCCTTCGTGCCTCGCTGGCCACAGCCTCGGAGAGTACACGGCCCTTGTGGCCGCAGGCGCGCTTGAATTCAGGGACGCCGTAAAGCTCGTGCACCTGCGCGGCAAATTCATGCAGGAGAGCGTGCCCCCGGGCGTTGGCAAGATGTGCGCGATACTCGGGTTGGACCTCGCGACTGTTCAACTTATCTGCGATTCCGCGACTCTAGATACGGCGCAGGTAGTGCCGGCAAACATAAACAGCCCTGAGCAGATAGTCATATCAGGCCATGCCGCCGCTGTCGATATCGCGGCCAACATGGCAAAGGAGAAGGGCGCGAAGCGCGTTATTCCCCTTCAGGTCAGCGCGCCGTCCCATTCGCCTCTCATGGAGAAGGCCAGCCAGA
>MGPL01000082.1:0-2446 GCA_001797415.1 Deltaproteobacteria bacterium GWA2_55_10 | reverse complement strand
CGAGGAGCGGGAGAAGATAAATATAAAAGGGCTCAACATCCCCGTTTATACAAATGTCGAGGCAGAGCCGCTTACCGACAGCTCCAGGGTGAAGGAGCTTCTCTGCCTCCAGCTTACAAGCCCTGTCAGGTGGGTCGATATCGTGAAGGCAATGAAGGCGAACGGGGTCGATACGATTATAGAGGTCGGCCCGGGCAAGGTGCTCACAGGCCTTGCAAAGAGGATTGAGAAGGAAATGAACTCAGTGAGCCTCTCTGAAGCCGCGGACCTGGATAAGGTACTCGGCGTCATAGGCGGCTGAAACAACGTCATTGCGAGCGAAGCGAAGCAATCTTATCTTTTAAAAAGCTCTATGAGATTGCTTCGTCGCTGAAATCCGCTCCTCGCAATGACCTGTAATCTGTTTATAAGTATTCCCAAAGGAGGGCAGGATGAACGTATCAGGCAGGATAGCGCTCGTTACCGGAGGCGGCCAGGGCATAGGCAGGGCGATTGCCGAAAAACTCGGCTCCTACGGCGCGGATGTCGCCATAATCGATGTCAACCTCGAGAAGGCCCAGGAAGTGGCTGAATCGATAAAGGGGATGGGCAGGAAGGCGATGGCCCTCAAGGTCGATGTCACGAACCTCAAGGAATGCGAGGAGATGGCTGAGAAGGTCTTCAAGGAGATGGAGGCCATCCATATACTTGTAAACAACGCGGGCATAACCAGGGACGGGTTGATATTGAGGATGACCGACGCTGACTGGGACGCGGTCATGAACGTCAACCTCAAAGGCGCGTTCAACTGCACAAAGGCCGTGGTGAAGTACATGACCAAGATGCGTTGGGGCAGGATAGTCAATATCGCCTCGATCGTCGGAGAGATAGGCAACGCGGGCCAGGCCAACTATTCCGCGAGCAAGGCTGGCCTCATAGGACTCACCAAGACCGTTGCCAGGGAGTTCGCCAGCCGCAACATAACCTGCAACGCCGTTGCGCCCGGATTCATAGAGACGGCCATGACAGACGCACTCTCGGATAAGGTCAAGGAGGAGCTCATGTCCAGGATACCGCTCGGCAGGCTCGGAGGCCCCGCGGACGTATCCAACGGGGTGCTTTTCCTCGCGTCGAACGCCGCCAGCTACATAACAGGCCATGTGCTTGATATAAATGGCGGAATGGCCATGCAGTAGGCCTCATCTTTGATTGACAACGCCCCCCGTAGGTGTTATACAGTGGGGTCTGGCGAAAAATTTCATTTTTAATATTCAGGAGGGATACTAATGTCTGTTGAGAATAAGGTTAAGAAGATAATAATAGACCAGCTGGACGTGACCGAGGACGAAGTAACCTCCCAGGCCTCTTTCGTCGACGACCTCGGCGCAGACTCGCTCGATACCGTCGAGATGGTCATGGCCTTCGAGGAGGAGTTCGGAATAGAGATCCCCGACGAGGACGCGGAGAAGATAAAGACCGTCCAGGACGCAGTGGATTACATCAACAAGAAGGCTGGAAAGTAAACCAGTTCTTCACGTTCTCCGCTTTCTTCAGATTCCGCCGGGAGGCGAGGGGATTCCTCGACTCTGCGGCGGATTTATTTAGCAGGCTGCTGAAAAAGTCCATCCGCTTTGTTGGCCTCAAAGCTCGTCACTGCGGCGTACGAGAAAAGTACGCCTCATTCCTCGCTCCCCGGTTTAACCGGGGCCTCGCATATGGAGCTTTTTGAGCAGCCTGAACAACATAGGAGTTTTTCAGCAAGCTGATCCCTAACCCAGGAATAATCCAATGAAAAGGGTAGCAGTAACTGGCATAGGCATAGTAAGCCCGCTCGGCACCGGGGCCGACAAGTGCTGGCAGGCCGCGACAAGCGGCCGCTCCGGCGTCAGGGCGATCACACGCTTCAACGTAGATAACTTCCCAGTGAGGATAGCCGGAGAAGTCCCTGACTTCGACCCTCTTGCGTTTATCGAGAAGAAAGAGGTCAAGAAGATGGACCTCTTCATCCAGTACGCGATGGCCGCTTCAATGATGGCCTTCGAGGACTCTGGCTTCAAGGTCACTGAAGAGAATGCTGAGCGAGTGGGCGTATACGTAGGCGCAGGCATAGGCGGCCTCCCCGCGATCGAGCACTGGTACGACGTATTGAAGGAGAAGGGGCCGGACAGGATAACCCCCTTCTTCATCCCGATGGTGATCATAAACCTGGCCTCAGGCCAGGTCTCGATAAAGATAGGCGCGAAGGGTCCGAATAGCTGCGCGGTCACCGCGTGCGCAACAGGCACCCATTCGATAGGAGACGCCTTCAGGCTCATCCAGACAGACATGGCCGATATGATGGTGGCCGGAGGAACGGAATCGACCATAACCCCGCTCTGCGTAGCCGGCTTTAACGCGATGAAGGCGCTCTCGACCAGGAACGACGACCCGCAGGCCGCGAGCAGGCCCTTTGACAAGGACAGGGACG
>MGPL01000081.1 GCA_001797415.1 Deltaproteobacteria bacterium GWA2_55_10 | reverse complement strand
TTCACAATGCTGTCCTCGGCCATCCTGAGATAGGACGCCATGAGCGATTTGAAAAACCCGTCAGAGAAGACCAGCCCTTCAGAGGCAAGGCTCCTGAATATCGATTTGGCGATATCTATGCTCATCTTCATGAGGCCCGTTGAAGGGTCATCGGCCGAGAGGACCTGGTGCTTGTGCTCGTAGTTCTCCGCAATGTCGACCTGGCATATCCTCTTGGTCGAATAGTTCCTGTAGACCTCCGAGAGCATCCCGACCTCGAGCCCCCAGTCCCACGGTATCCTGTTTATCCTCGCGACGTCCATTGTCATCGAGAACTCTCCTGCAAGCGGATACCTGAACGAATCGAGGAAGTCGAGAAAAGGATGGCTGCTGGTCATCTTCTGGAGGGCCTTCACGAGCGGACCGAGGAAGAGCCTGGTGACCCTGCCGTGCATCCTGTCTGTCACTCGCGCGTAGAAACCCTTGCAGAAGACATAGTCGAGCGTGGGGCTAACGACCGGGTAGCAGAGCCTGCCGAGCAGGTCCAGGTTGTAGTTCTGTATGTCGCAGTCGTGAAGGGCAATCATGCCTGACCTGCCGCTGGCCAGCACGTAGCCGTAGGCCGTCCAGGCGGAGCGCCCCTTTCCATCAAGGCCCGGGCTCACTCCCTTCTCTTCCAGCATCCTGTACAGCTCTTTCATCCTCATACCGCTGGTGTGGATTATCGTAGTCTCCTGCGGCAGGACGGAGAGGAACTCCTTTGTGTTCCTGAACTCCTCGTCGGTCGCGGGGCCGAGCGCCAGCACGATCTCCCTTATGAACCTCGCCTTGCCAAGCTCCTCCCTTATGCCCTTCATGGCCTCGCTCATCACGTCCGAGTAAAGGGCGGGCAGCACGAGGGCAATTGGGCGCACAAGGCTGTAGAGCTCAAGCTCAGCCAGTAAGCGTTCTGACTTGGGTTTGCCGAGCTTGTGGAGAGTGGTTATCGCACCCGAATGATAAAAATCGGCCATGTCCTCCTCCCTTTTTTGATGGGGGCCTAATAGAGGTTAGGCTGCGTTAAGCAGGATGTCAATTAGACCGGGACTATTGCTTTATGTGGATGGTCCTTGTGGGGAAGGGGAACTCTATCCCTTCCGCCTTGAACCTTTCGAAGATGCGCTTCCTCAGCTCGTGCTGGACAAGGTACTGGTCGACGTAGCTGGCGACCTGGCAGATGAGGGTGAAGTCAAGGGAGTAGTCGCCGAAGCCGGGAATGAACCTCACGAAGGGCGGGTTGGGGTCGCCGAGGAGCCCCGGGACCTCACCCACGGCCCTGCTCGCCTCGTCGACGAGGACCTTCTCCACGTGAGCCGGGTCGGAGGAGTAGCTGACGCCTATCTTCATCAGCAGGGCCATCTTGTTATCAGGCATCGAGTGGTTGGTGATGATGCTCTGCGCGAGCTTGTTGTTTGGCACTATGATGATGTTGTTGGCCAGCTGCTTTATCCTGGTCGTCCTCCAGCCGATGTCGTTGACAAAGCCCTCTTCCCCCGTGCTCATCTTGATATAGTCGCCGACCCTCACCGGCCGCTCCATCAATATGTGCATCCCGGCGAAGAAGTTTGAGAGCGTATCCTGAAGGGCGAGGGCCACGGCGAGGCCGCCGACGCCGAGCGCCGTGAGCATCGGAGTTATCGAAACTCCGAGGCCGTTCAGGATTATGAGTGTGCCTATCGCGAATATGACCGCCTTTATGACCGTTCGGGAAAGGCCGGTGACAGCCACGCCCCCGGCGGACTTCTCGATGGCGCCCTGCACGAGCTTTGACAGGATGTTCGCGGCCGCGATTGTGACGGAGATGGTAATGAGTACGTAAAGGGCGCGCAGGCCGTAGTTGACATACTCGGGCGGAAGCCCTGACGTGGCGATTGTCACATAGAGGGCTACGGCTATTGCCCAGAATATGGAAGGGTGCCGGATTGAGTCTATTACGAAGTCGTCGGCCCTGGTGTCAGTGCGCTCGGCCAGCCGCTCGAACCACCTCAGCGTCAACCGGCGCGCAACGAGGAGAACCGCGAGGATTATCAGGAATTCCAGGCCGAAGAAGGCCAGTGTCTTCCACAGGCTCCCGTCATAGCTCTTTTCGAATTTGAAGAACTGCTCCATCTGCTCCTCAATACCTCCGGACAGTATTGAGGCAGTGTAACATCAAGACGGTCTTCTTTCAACCTTTGGGCGCGGTATTCAGAGCTGGTCTATGTCGTTGCCTTCGCGCTTCGACAGAAGATAATCGATCACCCGCTTTGCGTAATCCCTTCCGGCGATCCCGAACGCGACTGCCGCGGCAATCCCGATCGCGCCGAAGAATATCCCGAAAGCGGCAAGCACAACCCTGGGCGCTATCGCAAGCTCTTCCAATGCCATTGCGAATACAAGCACAAAGAGCAGCACGCGAACGAGTTCGCTCAGGGCCTTGGAGTACTCTATCCCGGCAGTCACGCCCGCTATGAGTACGCCCCTTGCAAGGTTCTTCGTAACAAAAAATCCGAAGAGGACGATGATGAGCGCCGTGAAAAAGCGCGGAAGGAAAGCGAAGAATATCGAGACGAGGGCGTCCGTGACCCTGAAGCCAAGCGTGGCGAAACCCGCGACAAAGAATAGCACGACCGTGAACCAGTAGACGAACGACCCGAGGAAGCTCGACGGCGGGCTCGTGATACCGGCTTTTTTGAAGGCGGTGGTAAGACCTATCTGGTCGCTCCAGTCGTCGAACCTGACGGCGCTGAATGCTTTAATCAGCAGAAACCGTAATATCGACGCAGCGATGAAGCCGGATATGATTATTATGACTATGACGAGCAGGTCGGGGATGAATTCCAGGAGTTTTTCCCCGAATGTCCCAAGGCGCTCGGAAAGCCGGTCTATTATATTTCCCATTTATCCCCCCTTACCAGTTGCCTGCGAGGTAACCTTTCTGGTTTTCGTACTCGGCGGCGACATCCTCTACCACCTGCTCGGCCTCGTCGTCGCCCATGTCCATGGTCTCAAGGAAAAAAGAGGCCGTGCGGCCGTGGTACAACGGTATGAGCGATTTCAAGAGATGCTCGGCCTGGAGCTTTTTGTGGTGATAGGCCAGTATGTAATCGTAGACTATCCCGACCCACGTCTCTTTGGGGAACCTGAACGAGGCCGCTTCCTCATGGCTGAGTTTCACAAGCCAGTCCACGACCGGCTTGTCCATGAAACCGGCCCAGACCTCCTTGAGGTTCTCCGCGCCTATCCTGAAGCTCCGGAGCATGCCTTCGGTATTGACCCTTATTGGCACTACCCCGACGGAGTACTTGAATCCGAATGTGGGCACCTCTTTTGAGTCGTGTGTCTTCTTCCATTCGGCGTTGTGCTTCTCGGTGAGGGACATGAGGGAACCCACGACCTGGACGAACATGTCGCGAAGGTCTGCGCCAGGGTCCTTGGGGTCGTGTATCTTCGCGCCCAGATAGGACTGGCAGACCTTGAAGTTGCCCGCGAGCGCCTCCGTGGTCATCCATATATCAATGCCGAAGCGCGCTATGTCCGATGTCCAGACGTCCTGGTGGAGATAGAACCTCGCCATCTCGCCGGAGAAGCCGAAATCGCCGCCTATGGGCTGGCGGATCTTCCTGCCGTAAAGGGCCCTCGTGAGCGGGTATATTATGGAATTCGTGATGGTGCCGTCGTACTTGTGGCGCGTATACAGTGGCGCGACGAAATCAAATGCCTCCTTGTAGACCGGCGAAAGCAGAAGCTCCATCCACTCAGGCGTTATGGAACGGAGGTCTGCGTCGACCACGCAGCATGCCTTGGCATTCAGGCTCGCGGCCATCTCGAAAATGGCCTTGAACGCGCTGCCCTTTCCCGGTATGCCGTGATAGGGCGAGGTTATCCTGTTGACGGTAGTGAGCCTGTGGGAGAGGAATATGGCCTTGTGATCGACGCTCGCGCCCAAAACGGCCTCAGGCGTGCTGTCCGAGGAGCCGCCGTCTGAATTTACGATTATGGCCTTCTGGGAAGGGAAGTACTTGGCAAGTCCGGCATCGACCGCGCGGACTACGTGGCCGATGGTCCTCGCGTTGTTGTAGCTGGCTATGCCGACGATGATGTCGGCCTGCTCAGGGCCTGGTATTGCCCGGGCCGCCTGCTCCGTCGATATATCTGAACGAGGCATCTTAAGCCCCCTGGCAGTCTGCTGAAAAAGTCCATCTGCTTTGTTGTCTTGCTCGTCAATGAGGCGTACAAAAAGAGTACGCCTCATTCCTCGCTCCCCGGTTTAACCGGGGCCTCGCATATGGAGCTTTTTGAGCAGCCTGAATAACGCAGTATGTTTACGCAGTCAGCATTTATATCCCTCTGATGCCTTTATGGTGTCGAGTACGCCCGGGATAGCCCTGTCCCAGCCCTCGGGCCCGATGCCGTGGGCCTTGATGAGGCCGGGTACGCCGTTCACCTCTTCATAGCGTCCGTCCTCGTTCATGACCAGAACGGGATAATCCACTTTCCTGAGGAGCGGGATATCGTTCTCAGAGTTGCCGACGCCGACAGTCGCTATCTTACCGTAGACAGACCTGTAAAATGTCGTAAGTATCTCGACTGCCCTGCCCTTGTCGTTCTGCCCCGTTATGTGGAAGAAGCGGCCGGCCGTGAACGAATAGCCGCTCTCTTCCACCAGCCTTCTGGCATCCTCCCGGTTTCCGTCCCTCATTATGAAGGGCTCGTCGAACTCCCTCATCTTTGCGAGAGCGGCCTCAGCCGGGGTGAGCCCCGTGAGGCCTGCCACCTCTTCGTCGGTCATATCCCCGAAACCCGACAGGTCCCTGCCGCTTTTCTCCCTTATCCCGGCAAGGGCCCGGCGGAGATCCTCGTAACCGGCGCCGAGCGTTATTACCCTGTAGCCGTTTTTCTCCTCTCCCTTTATCGGGAAAGGGAAATACGAGGCAGGGATGTATATGCCCCCGCCGTTTTCCGTTATGAACGGGTCGGCGTTTGAGAGCATCTCCCTTATAAGCTCCGTCTCGGGCCTCGATTTGCTCGTGGCAAGCACGAGCGGTATGCCTTCGGCCTTTATCCTCTTCAAGGCCTGGGCAGCCGGCGCAAAGGAGTAGCGCGAATCAAGGAGCGTGCCGTCAAGGTCGGTGAAGATTATGGTCTTCATCACTGGTCCTTGAGGAGATAAAGGAGATATATATTGAGGACCGCCAGGACTATCATGGATATGGAATCCCAGCCGAACCTCGTGGCCTTTCTTTCAGGCCTGTAGGTTATGCTCACAAGCACGATAGCGGTCATGAGTATGGCCATTATCCCTGTCACCGCGTGGGAAGCCGATACCTTGAGGAGGAGCGGCCCCTCCAGGAAAAAGACATCGTCAACGGCAAGGAGAGCCACGTTGAACATGTTGCTCCCCAGGAGGTTGCCCAATGCCAGGTCAGCCGCGCCTATCCTTATGGCTGAAAATGAGACGACCATCTCCGGAAGCGTCGTCGTGAACGCCACGAACACCGTCCCCATGAAGTCCTCGCCCAACCCGGTCTGCCTGGAGAGGCTTCTTGCTATGAAGGGCAGGGCAGACGCCGCGATGATGATCACCAGGGCGTTCAGGGAGTACATGACAGCCGCCTTTTTTCCCGAAATGTGCGTGTACATGAGCTTCGCCACGGTCTCTTCCGCGACAGTGCTCAGGTACTTCTTTTCATACGAATAGACGACCCTTATGCCCACGAGGTAAATGAATATGATCACTGGCGTATACGCGCCGATATGGAAAAAGGAAGGTACAAAAGGCTTCAATACGATTGACGCCGCAACTATGCCCAGGAGTATGATCCCGAAACCCGCCGACAGGACATGAGAGCGGCCTACTTTAACGAATATGGGACTGCCCTTGTCCATGGGGTCGAGAAGGGCCAGTATGAGAAGGTTGAGTATGCAGGCGCCCAGGATATCGCCTACGGCTATGTCAGGCACGTCAGCGACGGTGACGGCGCTTATGCCTGTGACGAACTCCGGCAGCGAGGTTATGCTCGCGAGCATGATGAGCCCTGTCCATGCCCTCCCCATGCCGGTCTTTTCGGCTATGACGTCCCCGTACTTTGAAATCTGGGTCCCGCTTACGACTATCACCGCCGCAACGATTATGAACTCGATCCATAAGACTGCCACGCTCGCTCCGAAAAAGAATTCAGGTGTAAAAAAGCTGTAAATAAATGATATCAGGTATCCAATGCCAGTCAAATCAGGGGGATTGACTTAGGCTTGCTTTGAATCTAAAATAAGCTGGTTATGGGAAAGTACCTGGCCGCCCTTATAATATCCTGTCTGCTGCTCCTCTGTCCAGTCCAGGGCGCTTGTTCGCTCAAGGCCTCTCCTGCGGCCGAAGACGGAATAAACGTCATAGTCATAGACCCGGGCCACGGCGGTGACGACACCGGCGCAAAGGGGCCTTCAGGCACACAGGAAAAGGACGTTACGCTCAAATTGGCCTTGAAGCTCGCCGAGGTATTGAAAGAGCGCATCGAGGTCCGGGTGCTCCTCACGAGGACAGCCGACGTATTCATACCGCTGGAGGAGCGCACCGCGTTCGCGAACAGGATGAACGCGGACCTCTTTATAAGCATCCACGCGAACGCGGCCCAGAGCAGGGAGGCAAAAGGCATAGAGACCTTCTTCCTGAACTTCGAAGCGACAGACGAGGACGCGAGGAGGGTCGCCGCGTTCGAGAACAGCTCGAACGCGGCGGGGCTGAAGGATATCGCGAAGGCAGAGGGAGGCGACCTCAAGGATATCCTCCTCGACCTCGCGAATACCATGTCGCATCACGAGAGCTCGAAGCTTGCGGAAGTAGTCCACGCGAGCATGCTCGGGTCCGCCGGCAGGGAGAGCAGGGGCGTGAAGCAGGCCCACTTTACCGTGCTCGTGGGGGCCACGATGCCCGCGGTCCTCGTGGAGGTAGGATTCATCACTAACCCGGGTGAAGAGCGGCTGCTTACTTCTTCAAAGGACCAGACCAGGATCGCCGAGGCCATAGCGGACGGCATACTGAACTTCAGGGATATAGTCACGAGGAAGAGAGGGTATATTGAGATCAGCGGCAAGGCACAAGAGGACTGACGGCAGAAAGACGGACGAGCTCCGGCCGGTCAAGATAACGAGGGAGTACCTCAAGTTCGCCGAAGGCTCTGTCCTTATAGAGATGGGCGATACGAAGGTCATCTGCGCGGCGACCGTGGAAGAAAGGGTGCCGCCTTTTCTCGCCGGCACGGGAAAGGGCTGGCTCACGGCGGAGTACGCGATGCTGCCCAGGTCGTCAAAGAAGAGGATAATGCGGGAGGCTGTCTCCGGCAAGCTCGGCGGCAGGACCCACGAGATACAGAGGCTCATCGGCAGGAGCATCCGCGCCGTGGCGGACATGAAGGCATTGGGCGAGAGGACGGTATATATAGACTGCGACGTAATACAGGCTGACGGAGGCACCAGGACCGCGTCGATAACGGGCGCGTATGTCGCCGTATACGACACGCTGAACGAACTCAGGAAAAAGGGCGTCATAGACGCCATTCCCCTATTCGATTCGGTAGCCGCCGTAAGCGTCGGCATCGTCGGCGGAGAGCCTGTGCTGGACCTCAACTACGAGGAGGACTCTTCGGCCGACGTTGACATGAACGTCATCATGACGGGCAAGGGCAGGTTCATCGAGGTGCAGGGGACGGCAGAGCAGGAGCCGTTCACGAGAAAGGATATGAGCGCGCTCCTTGACCTTGCGTCAAAAGGCATAGAAGAGCTTTCTGTCTTTCAGAAAAAAACGCTGAAGATCGCCCACAGATAAAATCCTCCAATACGCCTTCCGGGTCTTCCAATGAAAATGGTGATAGCGACAAAGAACAGGGGAAAGGCCCGTGAGATAGCGGATATCCTGAAGGGCCTCCCGATAGAAATTGTTACCCTTGAAGAGTACCCGGCGATTGTCCTCCCGCCCGAGACAGGGGAGACGTTCAGGGAGAACGCGCGCGCCAAGGCGCGCGCCGTCGCCGAAGTTACGGGCCTTCCGGCCCTTGCCGATGATTCGGGGCTTGAGGTAGACGCGCTCGAGGGCAGGCCTGGCGTGCGCTCCGCGAGATACGCGGGAGAGAATGCTACCGACAGGGAGAACTACGAGCTTCTTTTAAGGGAGCTCAAAGGCGTGCCCCTTCATGAAAGGGGCGGCCGGTTCAGGTGCGCCCTCGCGTACGCCGAGCTGGAAGGCATCGACGAGATTTTCGAAGGCTCGTTCGAGGGCGTCATCGCCGAGAGCCCTGAGGGAGAAGGCGGCTTCGGATATGACCCGGTCTTCATAGTACCGGAAAAGGGCGTGACCGTGGCGGAACTCGGCCCCGGAGAAAAGGATAAAATCAGCCACAGGGCAAAGGCCCTTTTCCTGTTCAGGGAGTTCCTGATCGCAAGACAAAAAAAGAAATCCTGAAGCGAAAAAATCCGTCCGCGCTGCCTTGACAACATACAGACCCTCAATTAGACTTACTCATTAAGTAAGATAGTAGACGGGTTTGGAAGCGCGAGGTAATTTACACAAAGGACCTGAAGTGCGGAAAACCCCTATTACTTATTAACTTAAAAGAAAGGAGGTTTTTCGCTATGCCTTCAGGAAAGGTCAAGTGGTTTAACGAGTCCAAAGGGTTCGGCTTCATCGAGCAGGACTCCGGCGAAGATGTCTTCGTCCATTACTCTTCCATTCAGGGTTCCGGCTTCAGGACCCTCAAGGAGGGGCAGCGGGTTGACTTCGAGATCACCAAGGGCCCCAAGGGCCTCAAGGCCGAGAACGTCAATCCGGCCGCGCTCTGATAACAAGAGCGAAGTAACACGCAAAAGCCCTCATCCGCAGGATGGGGGCTTTTTTTATGTACAAGCCGTTCAGCCTGATATAATATTCGAACAGGCTGCCGAAAAAGCCATCTGCTTTGTTGGCCTCAAAGCGAGTCAGAAGCGACGTGCAAAAAGAGTACGACTCGTTCCTCGCTCCCCGATTTAACCGGGGCCTCGCATATGGAGCTTTTTGAGCTGCCTGAAAAAGATCATTTTTGGACAGGACTGCGCGTGGAAGAGAAGATACCGATGGAAGTGATCCCGGGCCTCGAAGGCATACCCGCCGCCGAGTCTGCCATAAGCTACATTGACGGCGACAAGGGAATCCTCGAGTACAGGGGCATACCGGTCGAGACGCTCGCCGAGAAGAGCAGTTTCATTGAGACGTCCTGGCTTCTTCTATTTGGACGGCTTCCGAAAAAAGACGAACTGATGAAGTTCAGGGACGACATCACCTATCATACAAGGCTCAAGCTCAAGATATTGAGGATGATGGAGTACCTGCCCGAGAACGGCCACCCCATGCATTACCTGCAGGCCGTGACATCGGCAATGGGCATGTACTATCCCGCGAGGGACACGCTGGACCCTGAAGCGCGCTACTGGTCCGCGGTGCGCCTCATTGCAAAGCTGCCCACGATAGTGGCGACTGTCCACAGGCTCAGGCACGGCGACGCTCCAATACAGCCGAGGAACGACCTCTCCTTCGCGGCAAACTTTTACTACATGCTCTTCGAAAAAGAGCCTTCGGAGCTGATCGAGAGGATACTCGACGTCATGCTCATCCTCCACGCCGACCATACCATGAACGCGTCTACCTTCAGCGCCCGGGTCGTGGGCTCCACGCTCGCGGACCCGTACACCATTGTCTCCTCTGCCATAGGCACCCTCTCAGGCCCGCTCCACGGAGGGGCCAACGAAGAGGTCGTCCGTATGATAGAGGAGATAGGCTCGAAGGAGAACGTGCGCCCCTATATAGAGGGCAAGCTGGAGAAGAAGGAGAGGATAATGGGCATCGGGCACAGGGTCTACAGGACCACCGACCCCAGGGGCGAGTACTTGAAGCGCTTCATCAGCCTGCTTGCCGTCCACGACGGGATCGACAAAAAGACGGTCGAGATATCCCGCGAGATAGAGGCGGTGGTGAAGGAGAAGCTCTCCGGCAAGCGGCTGCACCCCAACATAGACTTCTACTCCGGCATCATATTCCGGAGCATCGGCATACCTACGGAGCTTTTCACGCCCATATTCGCGATGGGCAGGGTCGCGGGCTGGCTCTCGCACTGGATGGAGCAGCTCAAATCAAACCGCATCTACCGCCCCGAGCAGAAGTACACGGGCTTGAGGTCTCAGCCTTACATCCCGATGGAAGAGAGGACCTGACCATGAAAAAAGGCCCGGTGAGAGAAGCATTCGGGATAACGCTGTTATTTGCCGTATTGCTCCTGTCCCTGGCCGGGTGCCGCGAGCCCGTCATAATAAGGGCCGCTGACAAGACCGAGGTCAAGGCCCCTGAACTGCTCGAAGAGATAAAAGAGGCCGACTTTGTCTTCGTGGGAGAGGTGCACACCAGGAAGCTGCACCACAAGGCACAGCTCGAGCTCATAAAGGGGCTCAAGGGGTCCGGCACGGACGTCGTCATAGGCGTCGAGATGTTCCTGAGCGACAACCAGGAGGTCCTGGACCGCTGGGTCGCGGGCGAGATCGACGAGAAGGAGTTCAAGGCTGCCTTTAAGAAGAACTGGACCGTGCCCTGGGGCCAGTACGAGGACATATTCATCTTCGCGAGGGAGAACAAGGTGCCGCTTGTAGGCCTCAACATATCGAGGAAGATAATGTACCAGGTCCTCACGAAGGGCTTCGAGTCCCTCACTCCCGAGCAGCTTGCCGAGCTTCCGCCGGGCATAGAGTGCAGCGTGGATAAGGTCTACGAGAAGTTCATCAAGGAGGCGTTCGGCGGCCACGAGGTCAAGGGCATGACATTCCAGAGCTTCTGCGAAGCGCAGATGGTCTGGGACAACGGCATGGCCCATAACGCGATAGAGTACATGGAGAAGAACCCTGGCAAGAAGATGGTCGTGCTGGCAGGCGGCGGGCATTCATGGAAGAGGGGCATCCCGGCGCAGGTGGAGAGGCTCTCAGCTTACAAAAGCGTGGTACTGATGCCGGACTCGGAGAGCATGGATATCGAGAAGGTCGGGCCGGAAGACGCGGACTATATAATAACAGGCCGGCTCTTTTAAGCAGGCTGCTGAAAAAAAACATCTGCTTTGTTGGCCTCAAAGCTCGTCACTGCGACGTACATGAAGAGTACGACTCGTTCCTCGCTCCCCGGTTTAACCGGGGCCTCGCATCTGGAGTTTTTTGAGCAGCCTGAATAAAATATGCTTTATTGTCTTCGTCTCGGCAGAAAATCGAAGCTCCCCGCGGCTTGCCGCGGGGAGCTTCGAAACCTGAGGAATATATCATTTCTATTCGCTCGCTTGACCCCGCAGCTTTTCTGCGGGGAATGCGCTCGCTATTGGTTTTCAAGCCGGGCTTTTACAGCAAGCCTCTAATTCGTTGTTCTCGTCGTAAAGCCTCCTGAACTCCTCTGCGCAGTCCACGAAGGCCTTGAGTATGACGGGGTCAAACCTTTCGGGGTGCCCGAGGATTATCTTGCAGGCGGTCTCGTGATCGAGCCCTTCCTTGTACGGGCGCGGGCTCCTTATGGCGTCGTAGATATCCACGACATTGACTATCCTGCCCGAGAGAGGTATCTCTTCTCCCTTGAGCCCCCTGGGGTAGCCCTCGCCGTCCCACCTCTCGTGGTGCGTGAGCGCTATCTCCCTGGCGGTATCGAGTATCTCCGAATCCGAGTCCTTGAGAATTTCGGCCCCTATGGTGGTGTGCGTCCTCATTATCTCGAACTCGGCATCGGTGAGAGAGCCCGGCTTCAGGAGTATCGAGTCCGGGATGCCTATCTTGCCAACGTCGTGCATGGGACTTGCGAAGAATATGGCCTCCACAGCCTGCTCGGGCAGGCGCAGGTACCTCGCGAGGAGCTGCGAGTAGAGGCTTATCCTCTTTATATGGCTCCCGGTCTCCTTGTCCCTCTGCTCGGCCGCGAGCGTAAGCCTGTAAACGGTCTCCGCATAGCCCTTCCTTATCTTCGTGAAGGCACGCTCGAGCTGAACGGACTTGTCCTCAACCTCGTTGGCGAGCCTCCTGCCGTGCTCGACCAGGAAGTCCTCGTACTTCTTTACCTTGAGGAGGTTCCTGAGCCGCACCCTGAACTCCGTCTCGTCCACGGGCTTTGAAAGCAGCTCGTCGGCGCCGCTCTGCAGTCCTTTTATCTTGGAGTCCCTGTCTGCAAGGGAGGTTACGATGACGACAGGCAGGTACATCGTGGCGGGGTCTTCCTTGAGCCTTCTGGTGACCTCAAAGCCGTCCATGCCCGGCATCACGACGTCTATTATGAGGACGTCCGGGCAGTGCGTGCGCGCCTTCTCCAGCGCTTCGAGCCCGTTTGCCGCTGGTATGCATTCAAAGCCGAGGTCCGCTATGAGGTCCGAGAATATCCTTATATAGAACCTGTCGTCGTCGGCAATGAGTATCTTCGCCTTCTTGGGCAATCCTTCGGTAAACTTCAGACGGTCATTCATGCCCGTATCTTACAATTTGCGTTTTTTTTTGGCAAGAGATGAAATTCAAGCGCGAAAAAAACAACAAAGGCTTGACACAGGCTGCTTTATTTTACTAATATGTGTGCAAACTTTGAGGGGATGGACTATTGACTGAATTCTCAAACAGAGAAGAAAAGAAATTCCCGCTCAGGACAGCAATAATAATAGCTCTCGCAGGCCTCTCTTTTCTCCTTTCATTCCTTTTCATCGTAAGCCCCGAAGCATCGCTCCAGACAGGGCAGCAGACCCAACCCGAAGAGGAAGTCCCCCAGGGCCCGCAGATACTCAAGCAGGATTTCAAGCTCGCCGGAAATCAGACCTTCTACAGCATCATGTCAGGCCTCAGCGTCTCCGGCACCGAGATACAGGAAATAGCCGCGAAGGCCCGTCCGGTCTACGACCTCAGGCAACTCAGGAAGGATTCTGTCATGAGCGTATCCACGCTCGAAGGCAGCCTTAAAAAGATAGAGTACAAGTTCAGCCCCTACGAATACCTGGTTATAGAAAAGACCCCGGAAGGCGAAATAACCGCGAGAAAAGACGAGCTGCCCAACGAGACGAGGGAGACCGTCATCTCCGGCACCATAGAGAACTCGTTCTACGAGGACGCGATCAAGGCAGGGGCGGACGCGCAGTCGGTAGTCGCGCTGACGGATATATTCGCCTGGGACATCGACTTCGCCTCTGACATCCAGAAGGGCGACAGCTTCAATATCCTTGCGGAGGCGCTCTATGTCGAGGGTGTGCCAGTAAAGACCGGCAGGATAAAGGGCGCCGAGATGGTAAACGGCGGCAAAAAGTACACCGCCATCTATTACGAAGGCAAGAGCGGGTCAGGTTACTACAATGCCGAAGGCAAATCGCTGAGGCGTTCTTTGCTAAAGAGCCCCCTGAGGTTCAGAAGGATATCGAGCCATTTCAGCAAGAGCCGTTTTCATCCCATATTGAAGAAGTACAGGGCGCACCACGGGGTTGATTATGCGGCGCCCGTAGGCACGCCCATAGAGGCTGCCGGAAGCGGGATAGTGAGGATAGCCGGAAGGCACGGCGGCTACGGGAACCTCGTCGAGATAAGGCATAACAGCGGCTATATAACACGCTACGGCCACCTCTCAAAGATAAGGAAGGGCATCCGGAGCGGCGCGAAGGTCGACCAGGGCGACATAGTCGGATATGTGGGCTGCACCGGACTCTGCTCAGGCCCGCACCTGCATTACGAGGTAAGGGTCAATAACAGGCTTGTGAAC
The DNA here is from genome assembly GCA_001797415.1 of Deltaproteobacteria bacterium GWA2_55_10. Classification (GTDB taxonomy): domain Bacteria; phylum Desulfobacterota; class GWC2-55-46; order GWC2-55-46; family GWC2-55-46; genus UBA5799. The sequence goes on along the minus strand of MGPL01000081.1, from coordinate 28,272 downwards.
CCGCTGAGCATCAAATCCGTCGCCGACAGGGCCATCTCCAAAAAAGAGAGGCAGGCCTTTGCCGCTGTAAAGGGCGAGGTGATGGCAAAGCTCTCCATGGGCCGCGACACCGCTTATGCCCAGAACAGGGATGAAAACCCGGAGCACCCGATAAGCGACTAAAGCAAACGGGCTGTATGCCGCGCTATCATAAGCTCCTCGTTCGTCTTCATCACGCGTATTGCAACAGGCCCTTTCGAAATGACGGGGCCGCCCAACAGGTTCTTTTCGCTGTCTACCTCAAGCCCCATGAACCCCATGCCTTCGAGTATCCTTTCGCGCACCTGAGGTGAGTTCTCGCCGATCCCGGCTGTAAAGACGAGGGTATCGATCCCTCCGAGCGCGCCAGCCAAAGCCCCCAGGAACTTCCTCGCCTGATAGCAGTATACATTTATAGCCAGGGCTGCTTTCGCTGATCTGTTCTCTTCTCTCAGCAGGTCCGCCATGTCAGAACTTATGCCGGATATGGCCTTGAGGCCCGAGGCGCGGTTCAGGACCTCGTTGAGCTCGTCTGCACCGTATTTTTTAGTCTTGAGCATGTAGACGATTATGCCGGGGTCGAGGTCGCCCGTGCGGGTGCTCATCACAAGCCCTCCCAGCGGCGTGAAGCCCATTGTCGTCTCGATGCTCATTCCATTCAGTACGGCGCACATCGAAGAGCCGTTCCCGAGGTGCGCTATCACTACGCGGCCCTTTGCCCTCTCAGGGTCTGTCTTGCCAAGCTCTTCCATTATGTATTCGTAGGAGAGGCCGTGAAAGCCGTAGCGTACGACACCAGCTCGCCTGAACTCTTCGGGAATGGCGAAGGTGCGGGCCACCTCCGGCATGTTCGTGTGAAATGACGTATCGAAGCAGGCGACCTGCGCCACGCCGGGAAGAGAGCTTTCCAATGCCTCTATTGCCTTTATCTCGTGCGGCAGGTGCTCGGCTGCAAAGGGCTTCAACGCGCGCAGCGAATCCATCATCGCCGCGTCTATCTTCTGCGGGGCAGTTATCCTGCCGCCGTGGACGACCCTGTGGCCTACGGCACAGATGCCGTTCCCAACGGGGCTGTTCCTGAGCCAGCCTGTAAGCTCGCTGAGAGCGGCTGCATGGTCAGGGAAGCTGAGACGGCCGTTCCTTATGAGGGCGCCTTCTGAGTCCCATGCCGAGAACGCGCCTTCGGGCAGGCCTATTCGTTCGAGCAGGCCCTTGATGAGAAGGCGTTCACCGGCCCCGTATACGGAGAGCTTTATGCTTGATGAGCCGCTGTTTATCGTGAGTATGTTCGCCATAGTGCATTCTGATGCAGGCATGAAATAAGTCCATCTGCTGCGTTGTCATCGTCGCGGCAGAAGCGGCGTACCAAAGAAGTACGCCTCATTCCTTGCTCCCCGATTTAACCGGGGCCTTGCATATGGAGCTTTTTGAGCAGCCTGAGGAAATCGGGGTTTTAATATTAGTCTGTTCGGGGCTACGCCTTTGCGAGCCACGCAAAGAAGAGAGGGGCCGCGACCTCGGATGCGAGCACGAGCGACCAGAGCCGGCCCTCCCATATCCTGTAGTCGGCGAATAGCCTCTCCCAGCTGAAGCCGAAGACATAATGGCCGAAGAAGAACTCGAATATGATGCTGCACGAGAGCCACAGGAGCCCTGTCGTCAATGCCGTTGAAAAGAGCGGGGGTCCCGCGAACCTCGTGATATAGATGTGCGCCCCGATGAAGATGACGATTATTATGAACGCGGACTTGTACAGGTGGCTGGCGTAGTCGCCTATCCTGGGTATGAGGAGCTTCTCGGCGAACACGCCGTTTGCTATGGCCATTATCACCATCACGAACCAGAATATGAACGCGGTCGGGTAGCTCAATTGTTCTCCTGATGAAAGTCTTTGACTTATTTGAACTACTCTAACAGATGAGCATAGCCAAGTCAAAAGAGCATCTTTAATATTGAATCGAATATTGCATCCGTTTTATCATCAAGGCATGGAAAAGACATGCTGGGCAAAATATGATTCGCCGATCGGCCTTGTACTCGTCGCCTCTGATGATGGAGGCATAAAAGCCGTTGGCCTTGCAGAGAGGGAGAAGGATTTTATCTCAAGGCTCTCATCTCCTGTCGAGAGGCCGTCTGAGTTCTGTGCTCTCTTCAGGAGCTTCGATGAGTACTTCAGGGGAAAGCCCGTGGAGTTCAAGGTATCTTTGAGCCTCAAGGGGAGCGAATTCGACCTTGCCGTCTGGCGGGCGTTGCAAAAAATAAAATGGGGTTCCGTCAAGTCCTACGGCGAGATAGCCGGCTCTATCGGCAAACCCGGCGCTGCCAGGGCTGTCGGCGGCGCGTGCGGAAGAAACCCTGTCCCCCTTATAATCCCCTGCCACAGGGTGCTTGCCTCAGGAGGAAGGCCCGGCGGCTTCTCCTGCGGCATTGAGATAAAGAAGAAGCTCCTTGAGATAGAGGGGATCGGGTACAGGCTGTGAGCGATTGGAATAATATTTGAGGAGGCTTTTGTATAAGGTTCTCGGACTTCTTTAAAGAGTTTTTGGTCTTCCTGTCTGACCCCCTTTGCTTTTCAGGGGGCCGGACAGGAACTAAAAGTCTTTGAAGGGGGTTTGGGAGAAACTTTCTACAGAAAGTTTCTCCCAATATTATCCATGCGCCACAAGCGCGCCGGCGGCTGCCGCGGCGAGAGATATCGCGACCATGAACCAGTGGAGGGTCTTTACCTTGCGGAATATCCCGTCTATGTCCATCTTGGCGCCGTCCCTGGCCATCTTGTCGAGCATCTTTTTTATTACGATGGGTTCGAGGCCTACGAGCATGACGAACCAGAAGAGCCAGATGGCTGTCATGAAGGTGAGCGCCCAGCCTTCTCTGGTGAAGTAGAGCTCATACCAGCCCATCTGCCAGACCATTACGAATCCGGTTATGCCTGTGATTATGTTATAGACCTTTGCGAGCGGGGCGAACCTGTGCTCTATGCGTTGGAAGGTCAGGACCTTTTGCAGCGGGTCAGGCGTCTTGATGGCCATTGGAAGGACTATGCCTGTGACGAAGACGAGGCCGCCTATCCAGACTATGACCGCCAGAAGATGGACGATATGCATAAGGAGAAAGAGCATCTGAAAAACCTCCTTGATTTGGCGCGGCTTTTGTTTTAGCTTATGCGTGAAGATTCTATCGCATAAAGCATTGCCCGGCCAGCCATTTAAGATTACCACGCGAGCTTTCAAGCCTTACATGACGGAAATCAGGGAAGACGGATGGAGAAGGAGATAATAAAGGGCATAAGGCGCTCTGTCACGCTCCTTGCCGTATTCGCCGCTGCTTTTGTGCTGATGTACTCCGGCGTAGTTATCCTTGTCAAGTTTCTTTACATCTATTTTCAGGGTTTTATACCTGATTTCAACGAGAATATCCTGAGGGCTGTTTTTTACGGCCTGAGCGCATTATCTGTTGCGGCCGCAGCGCTCATATCAAAGGCGCGCTATTCGCCTGAGAAGGTGAGAAACAGGGCTGTTGACGCCGAGGCGCTTTTAAGGTACCTCCTCATAACGCCCGTCATCTCAATGGCATTTGCCGAGGCAGTGCTCATCTTCGGTTTTTTCCTCTTCTTCCTCTCCGCGCTGTATGTAGACTTCTTCGCGCTTGCCGCTTTATCCCTCGGCCTCATAGTCTGGAGCATACCCTCGAACAGATTACTTGAAGGGCTCTTCAGGGATTCTCTTCAGAAGTAGTTCTCTGCCTCTTCGCTTTTCTGACAAGCCTGTTTTGAAAAAAAACTCTTAAAAATCAATACATTGCGGGTATAAAAAACTGGACTTGACAATATTATAATATGTTCTATAATAGAATTATTCTAAGTTAGTAATCATTCGCATTTACATGGGAGCTATCGATGGAAAGGATAGTCAGGAAATACAGGGGCAAGGGTTTCAAGCTCACCCCGCAGAGGATCGCGATACTTAAATTCCTCGAGGGGAACACGAGCCACCCTACGGCCGAGGATATCTACACCGAGATCAAGAAGAGGTATCCGACAGTATCCTTCGCGACCGTCTATAACACGGTCCAGGTCCTCAGGGACAAGGGCGAGCTCCTCGAGATAACCATAGACCCGGCAAGGAAGCACTTTGACCCGAACCCGGCCCCGCACCACCACATCATGTGCACGGGGTGCGGCAGGATAGGCGACGTATTCGTTGATTACTCCGCGGCTCTCAATCTTCCTGACGAGGTGACATCTCAGTTCACCACGACCGGGAATCATATAGATTTCTATGGCGTGTGCAACGCGTGCCGTACAAAAAACATTAATTAACAAGGAGGAAAAGGAAAAATGGCTGAAACATCGGCAATAGTACAGAACGAGGCTCCGGATTTCAAGGCGACCACCGTTATGGAGGACGGTTCCATAAAGGAAGTGAAGCTTTCGGACTACAGGGGCAAATATGTAGTCCTTTTCTTTTACCCGCTTGATTTCACCTTCGTATGCCCCACTGAAGTCATCTCTATGAGCGACAGGATAGAGGAGTTCGAGGCGAGGAACACCCAGGTCCTCGGCGTCTCGGTCGACAGCCAGTTTTCGCACGTAGCGTGGAGGAACACGCCAAGGAAGAAGGGCGGCATCGGAGAGATCAATTACCCGCTGGTGTCCGACCTGGACAAGTCCATAAGCAGGGACTACGGGGTGCTGGTCGAGAAGCCCGGCATTGCGCTCCGCGGCTTGTTTATAATCGACAAGCTCGGCAAGATACGCCACATCACGATAAACGACCTTCCGCTCGGAAGGAACGTGGACGAGGTCTTGAGGGTCCTGGACGCAGTTCAGTTCAACGAAAAATACGGCGAGGTCTGCCCGGCTAACTGGAAACAGGGCGCGGAAGGCATGAAGCCCAGCCAGTCCGGTCTGGAGGACTACGCGCAGTCGCACTTCTAAGGGGGACGGCAAAATGGCAGATTGGAGATGCGCAGAGTGCGGCTGGTCGAAGGAGTCGCGCTGCAAACCGAAGAAGTGTCCTGAATGCGGATCATCCTCTCTCTCAAAAGAGGGGAAGCCCTCTGAAAAGGAGCGATAGCGCGCAGTCCGGCGGCCTTGCAACGGGGGAGGCCCATGGAAGAGTCAAGGGACAATGTAATACTTGCACGGTTCGGCAGGGGTTCACGGACAGGGGAAGACGGTTCCGCTGAAAGGAGCTCCGGCACCGATACGATAAACGCGTACTTCAAGACGATAAGGAGGATACGGCTTCTCACGGCAGACGATGAGAAGCGCCTGGCAAGGAGGATAGCGAAAGGCGACGCCGAGGCCAGGAGGCAGATGATAGAGGCCAACCTGCGTCTTGTCGTGAACATAGCCAAAAGATACCTGAACAGGGGGCTGCCCCTGCAGGACCTCATCGAGGAAGGGAACATCGGCCTCATAAAGTCGGTCGAGCGCTTCAGGTCCTCGAAAGGCTGCAAGTTCTCGACATACGCGACCTACTGGATAAGACAGTCGATAGACAGGGCCGTAGCCAACCAGGCAAATACTGTGAGGCTGCCTATTCATATTACGACCGACCTTTCGAAGGTCGCCAGGGCTGAAAGGGACCTCACGATGGAGTTCGGGCGGGAGCCGAGCGTCGGCGAGATATCCAGCAAGACCGGCCTCTCAGGCAGGTATGTGAAGAAGCTCAACGGCATAAACAGGAAGAGCTACTCGCTCGAGGCCGCCGTAAACGAAGAGACGGAGCAGCCGCTGGTCGAGAAGCTCGAGGACGAGAGCTACCCGCCGCCCATGGAGGCCATAGGCAGCGCGGACAGGGCCGAGAAGGTAAGGCAGTGGCTCGAATGCCTGGACGAGAACGAGAAGGTAGTCATAAGGGAGCGTTTCGGTCTCGACGGGCAGGACCCCAAGACGCTTGAGACGGTAGGAAGGGAATTCGGGATAACCAGGGAGAGGGTAAGGCAGATAGAGGCAAAGGCACTGGGCAAATTGAGACAGATGGCCGATGATACGGATATAGAATACTCGGATGTGGCTTGACAGGACTGATATGACGTTCCTTCCAAAGATATTCCGCAGGACTTAGCCGCCCTTACAGCCCGCCCCCAAAGCCCGCAGTGATGTTCAGGGGAGGCTTTATCAGCCTCCCCTGAATTTTATTTCAAGAAAAATCCATAAAGCCCCGCCCGGATCCGCCGAAATAAACACAGAGAGTATGGTAATAGCCGATTCCAACATAAGCATGAACGCTCTGCGCTCGCATGTCGAGCACGGCGCCAAAAAGAGCGAGCTAAAGGCCTGGCTTGGGCCGAGGCCCTCGGAGAACGACAGAGATGCGATGCGCCGCCCTGTCGCGGATACCCTTGAGATATCGGAGGAGGCCCGCTCCCGCTTCGAGTCCATGAAAAAGAGGTTCGTTGAAGGGGGCTGCGAGAGGCGCGCGATAGAGATGCCCGAGGGCATTGACAACGAGACCTTCGTAAAGAAGCTCCTGTTAGAGGCCCTGACCGGCAAGAAGATAAAGGTCATGAGCATCGAGCCGGTTAAGCCCGGCGATGTCGAGGCCCTTAAAAATGCCGGAGAGACCGCTCAGGCCGAAGCCGCACCCGAATGGGGCATGACCTATGAGTCGAGCGAGACTGTGGCGAGCGTCGAGGCGGTGACCTTCAGCGCGTCAGGCACGATAAGGACAAAGGACGGCGCCGAAATATCATTTGACCTGAGCCTGAGCATGATGAGGGCGTCCATCACCGAGACAAATACCAGCGTAAAGGCGGGCAACGCCATAGACCCGCTTGTGATCAACTACAGCGGAAGCGCGGCCGAGCTTACCTCCATGAAGTTCGAGTTCGACCTTGATTCAGACGGGACAAACGAGCTTATCCCGTTTGCGGGCCACGGCTCAGGCTTTCTCGCGATCGACCTCAATGGCGATGGCAAGGTAAATAACGGAAACGAGCTCTTCGGCCCCAGGACCGGCAACGGCTTCAGCGAGCTGGCGCATCTCGACCACGACAACAACAAGTGGATAGACGAGGCTGACCAGGCCTATAACAACCTTTTCGTATGGTCAAAGGACCTGGACGGCAAGGATGTATTGAAGACCCTTAAGGAGTTCAATATCGGGGCAATAAGCCTCTCCTATACCAATACCAGCTTCGAGGTAAGGGATTCCTTCAACACCACGACCGGCCAGGTGCAATCGACCGGCCTGTTCCTCACCGAAGACATGACCCCAGGAACAGTTCAGCAAATCGATCTCGTAGTTTAGGCTACCGCTAAAAATTGTTATTTTTCCTGATCTCTGTGTCAGGGCGAAAATAAAAATGCTCACATATACCACAACATATGCTGCGCTTTTTATTTCCGCCCTTCCTTGACCTCAGAAAAAATTCCTAATTTTTAGAGGTAGCCTTTAATATACGCCTCATTCCTCGCTCCCCGATTTAACCGGGGCCTCGCATCCGGACTTTTTTGAGCAGCCTGAACAAGATTTTCAAGCTCAATGGCCCGCCGAAACGCGCCTGAACCGCCTTACTTTCTTTTTCTCGAAAAAGAAAGTAAATGATATACTTTTCTGTCTAAACCTGACAGGAGAAGTCTATCCAATGGGAAGAAGCAACAAACCCAAACCAAAGGCTCCCAGGCCCCCGGCCAACGCCAATATTTCCATCGTGCTCGTCGAGCCCCAGAGCTCAGGCAATGTCGGCAGCACGGCAAGGGTCATGAAGAACACGGGTTTTTCTGACCTTGTACTCATAAACCCCTGCGATTACAAGAACAACGAATCATACTCAATGGCCTGCAAGGCCGACGCTGTGCTCGCAAGCGCCAGGGTCTTCCCTGACCTTGCGAGCTATTTGAACGAGCCCGCGATAATAGTGGGCGCTACCCGGAGGATAGGCAGGCAGAGGTTCCCGGTGCTATCGCTTGACGAGGCCGTGCCAGCCATATTGAGGCTCGCTCACAAGAGCAGGGTCGGAATACTCTTCGGCCGGGAGGACAGGGGCCTGCTGAACGAGGAGATACCGGTCTGCGACATGCTCGTCGAGATACCCACATCTGATGAGTACCCGTCGATCAACCTCTCCCATGCGGTCATGATTATCTGCTATCATCTTTTCAGCGCCCAGATGCCGAAAAAGCCCACTATCAAGGCGGCTCCGAAGGAAGAGGTCGAGAAGATGTACGCCCACCTGGAGGAGATGTTGAAGGGCCTCGGCTACGGCGACAAGGGCGGAGAGTATCTGCTCGAGGCCATAATGAGGAGCTTCAGGAGGCTCTTCGGCAGGACAGGACTCATGATGAAGGAGGTGAATATGCTCCGTGGCATATTCGCTCAGACGCAGGCGCGCACCGTTAAAGAGCGGCGGTGATGACGATGAACGCGCTCATGCTGAATAAAAAGATGATGGCTGGCGCGGTTGCCGCGCTCAAGGACCACAGGGCGGGCGCGCTATTTTTCTTCGTCGATGCCATCGAGGACAGGGGCTTCTGGAGGAGGTCCAGGGACAAGAAGAGGTTCGTCCTCATCACCCAGAGCGAAGAGACGTTGAAAACGCTTGAGCCGCTGAGGAAGGAAGTGAAGGCTATCCTCAAGCTTCCGGTCGTGAGGCTCACACGCATTGGCCAGGTGAAGCTCTCCCTTATAATGGGCGTGGCGGAGGGCATAATAAAGAGCTCTGACAAGGTCGTATGCGTGACCGGCCTGCCTGTGCACGGCATACTTGACAGCCTGATGATAATAGACCTGAAGAAAGAGGCGGAGGTCTTCACGGCAATGGGCATCTCGATGGACCTTTTCAAAAAGGTCAAGCCAGAGGTGCTCGAAGCTGTCCTTAATATCGCGCTCGAGCTCGCCAGCGAAGGCAGGGAGGGGCGCACCGTCGGCACCACCTTTGTAATAGGCGATAACGACAAGGTGATGAAGCTCTCGAGGCCGCTTATAATGAACCCGTTCAAGGGCTATCCCGAAGACTCGAGGAATATCCTCGACGAGGCAGTGCACGAGACGATAAAGGAGTTTTCGCTCCTCGACGGCGCGTTCATCATAAGAGAGGACGGGGTCGTAATGGCCGCGGGGATCCACCTTGACGCGGCGCTCGAGGAAGAGGGGCTTATGCCAGGCCTCGGGTGCAGGCACATGTCCGCCGCCGGGATAACCGATGTCACAGAAGCAGCCGCCATAACGATATCCGGCTCTACCGGAATAGTCAGGATATTCAGGAAAGGCAAGATACTCCTCGAGCTTGAGAGGCCGTCCGTAAAGCCCGGGATGCCGGTAAAGAGAGTATGATTTATGGGTGGTGAATAATAATTGTTTTCGCGGCAGGTTCAGGGTTGCACCCTGAACCTTGTTTATTTTTAATGGCTGAAAAAATTTTCGGTTCAATCTGCAAGATTGAACCGGCGACCCGCTTAAGAAGGCACAATTGTTTTTTCCTTGCCTGTTTTCTTTTTTTAAAAAAGAAAGTAGGGGGTTGACAAGAGGGCCTCAAAATGCAATTATTCTGAAAACTGATTTTAGACATATCTGGGTAGCCCCAAGGGGCTAAAAAGGGAATCCCGTGGTCCGCGTTAAGCGGAGAATCGGGAACGGACCCGCCACTGTAAGCGGTAACGAAACCCGCGAGAAGCCACTGGCCTTAAAAGGCCGGGAAGGCGCGGGGAGTAGGCAGAGAAGACCGCGAGTCAGGAGACCTGCCTGGATATGCCTCACGGGTTCTTCGATGGTAAAGAAGGTGAGGGGCGCGGCATTTTCTTTGCTTTTTCAGCCCTCCTTCTTTTTTGAAGAGAGGGCTTTTTTATTTTGTCCGTACAGAATCAAGAGAGGGACGATTATGTCAATAGCCGGGAAAAAAGCGGTTATGCTGTTGGGCCACGGGAGCAAGGCGCCGGAGGCCAACGAGACGTTGAGAATGGTGGCAAAGGCCCTGCAGGAGAGGGGCGGTTACGGATGCGTCCAGAGCGCCTTTCTTCAGATGGAGATGCCGGATTTCCAGGCAGCGGCTGACATACTCGTATCAAAGGGCTTCAGGGACATACTTGTCATGCCATATTTCCTCTACGCGGGCCTTCATGTCACAAAGGACCTCCCGGCAGAGATAGAGGAGGCGAAAAAAAGGCACGCCGGGCTTCAAGTAAGAGTAACCGACAACCTGGGCTTCCATGACAAACTGGTCGATATCACGATAGAGCGCATAAGCGGGGCCATGCCGGCTGAAAAAAAAGAGGGAGTCCCTTGCCAGCACCCGATAGAAAAGGAGAGCTTCAGGATAATCGGCACAGAGCTTGACGAGGCGGCCCTGGACCCGGTCGAGCTTCCCATAATAAAGAGGGTCATACATTCGACCGCTGATTTTGAATACAAGGATATCCTCGCTTTCAGTCCCGGCGCGATTGAATCCGGCATTGCGGCGGTAAGGTCTGGCAGGGATATAATCACGGACGTAAAGATGATCGAGGCTGGGATCGCGAGGGCGAGGCTCGCGCCTTTCGGCGCAAAGGTGCTCTGCTTCTCGGCTGACAGGGATGTTGCCGAGGCAGCGCTCTCCGGCAATATGACAAAGACGGCAGCGTCCATGAGAAAGGCCGCCGGGTACATGGACGGCGCTGTCCTGGCCATAGGCAACGCGCCGACGGCCCTCATGGAATTGATAAAGATAGTAAGGGAAGGCGGGCCCAGGCCTGCCCTTGTGATAGGCGTGCCTGTCGGTTTCGTGGGCGCGGTAGAGGCCAAGGAAGAGCTCGAGAAGAGCGGCCTTCCGTATATCCTTACCAGGGGCAGGAAAGGCGGCAGCACTGTCGCGGTAGCCATAGTCAACGCGCTTGCGATTGTGGCTTCAAGCGCGGTCGGGGCGAAATAGCCGGCCGGTATATGATAAGGTATCGTTGCCGGTAAGGAGCCTGGATGCACATACCTGACGGATACCTGAGCCCGGCTACATGCGTGGTCTTCTACGCCGTAATGGCCCCTGTCTGGTATTACGCTTCAAAGAGGGCTGAGAGGGAGCTCAGGTTAAAACAGCTGCCTTTGCTGGCCCTTGGCGCAGCGTTCACCTTTGTCATAATGATGTTCAACATCCCCATCCCCGGCGGCTCTACGGGCCACATGATAGGGGGTGCGGTGGTGGCAATAGCGCTTGGCCCGTGGGCAGCCATTGTTGCCCTGAGCCTGACTCTCAGCCTGCAGGCCTTCTTTTTCGGGGACGGCGGCCTTACGACTCTCGGGGCCAACAGCTTTAACATGGCATTTCTGATGTGCCTGCCCGGATATTACATATACCGGGTGCTTGCCGTGGGTGACGCAGGACCTGCCAGGAGGGTCTTCGCCGCCGCGGTAGCGGGGTATGTGGCTATAAACCTGACGGCGCTGGCCGCGGCGGTGGAACTGGGCATTCAGCCGATAATTGCGCACGGGCCTGACGGAAGGGCGCTCTACGCGCCTTACCCACTGAGCATCTCGGTTCCGGCAATGGTCCTGCCGCACCTCCTGTTCTTTGGCCCGATCGAAGCAGCCGGGACAGCGCTTATAGTCTCGTACGCGCACAGGATGGACAAAGGACTCTTGCACGAGGGTGGCTCATTGAAGCCGTTGTGGGTAGTCCTTGTGTTGCTTGCGGTGCTCACACCTTTAGGGCTCTTTGCGACTGGAGAGCCCTGGGGCGAATGGTCGAGCGAAGAGCTCTTTCGTCTGCTGGGCTATGTCCCGGCGGGGATAGAGAAGTACGGAGGCGGCTGGAAGGGCCTTCTTCCTGATTACAGCCTCCCGGGGGCAAGCGGGCCGTTCGGGGGACTCATCTATATATTTTCGGCGCTCCTGGGGAGCGCACTCGTCGTGGCATTGGTATATATCTGGGGCAGGCTGTGGAAGAGATAAAGCTCCCTGAATGGTTTAAAGATTCGAGAGACCAGACGCGCTCCGGCGGGACTCTCAGGCCTTCGGGCTTTATCGAGAAGAGCATCGCCGGCTTTTCCGCGGCGGTGATAAAGGCCTTCTCGACAGAGGAGTACGCGTCAAGGGACGGAGCGCTGCAGAGGCTCGAGCCCAGGGCAAAGCTCGCAGGCTTTTTCCTGCTTGTAGCGGCTTCCGCCATTGCGGGCAACGCCCTCTTCCTCTCAGGCGTGCTGCTTTTTGCCGTTGCCATGTCCATAAAGACTGGAATTGGCTTGGCACCTCTGGCAAAGAGGGTGCTGCCTGCGGCGGCTTTTACATTCGTCCTCGCCCTTCCGGTCTCGCTCAACGTGGTCACGCCGGGGAGAGAGCTTGCGGGCGCGTTCGGGCTCGCGATAACGGGCGAGGGGCTCATGACGGCTGGGTTCTTTATTCTACGGGTAACCACGATGGTCACGCTGGCTTCCCTTCTTGCCCTTACAACAAGGCAGGCCGATTTCTTCAGGGGACTCGGCAGGATAATCCCCGGCTTTTTCGTGACCGCGCTCTTCTTTACGTTCAGGTATGTTTTCATATTGATCAAGACAGCCCAGGATGCGGCATTGGCGAGGAAGTCGAGGACCGTCCAGAGGGCCGCGTTGAGGGAGTCGCAGAGGTGGTTCGCCTCACGGGCCGCCCTGATATTGAAAAGGTCTTTCCAAATGGCCGAGGAGGTCAACATGGCCATGATATCGAGGGGCTTCTCCGGCAGGATAGTGAGCGCATCAAATGCGGCCGCGTTTTCCGGAAGGGACTATCTCTGGATAGGTTTTACGAGCTTCGTCCTTTTCATGTCGTTCGGGACATGAGGCCTGCAATGGAAGAGCAGTTCAGCCTGTTTACGGTCGAGGCGCTCTGCTTCGCGTACGGCTCCAACACAGCGCTCAAGGACGTGAGCTTCACTGTCAGCGCCGGTGAAAGCATCGCCATACTCGGCGCCAACGGGAGCGGCAAATCAACGCTCCTCAAGATAATGGACGGCCTTATGTACCCGGCCTCAGGGAGCGTAAGCTTCTTGGGCGAGCGCATCACAGAGGAGCGGCTCCAGGGCAGTTTTCTCAAGAGCTTCAGGGAACGGGTCAGCTTCGTATTCCCGGAGCCGGACGTGCAGCTCTTCTGCCCGACTGTATTGGAGGAGCTTATGTTCGGCCCGCTGCAACTCGGGCTCAAAGAGGCAGAGGCTGTCAAAAGGGCAGAGGAGCTCTTGAAGATGCTCGACATAGAGGCCATCACAAAGAGGCCGCCATATACCTTGAGCAGCGGGGAGAAGAAAAAGGTCGCCATAGCATCTGTGCTTGCGATAAACCCGGATGTCCTTCTGCTCGACGAGCCCACGAACGGCCTTGACCCGAGGGCGCAGGTCTGGCTTTTCGAGCTGCTCGAGAGGCTTAAAGAGCTGAAGAAGACGATAATACTCGCGACGCACGACTTGAGCCTTGCCGGGGACCTTTGCGAAAGGGTCATGGTGCTTGACGAAGCGCACTCACTCGTTGCGGACGGTCCCACGGAACAGGTCCTCAAGGACAAGGACCTGCTGCTTGCGGCCAATATAATACACGAGCACGCGCACAGGCACGGCCATATAATTCACAGGCACAGCCACGGCCCGTACTCGACTCACGACGAGCATGAATAGGATTAGCAGGGTGTTGAAAAAACCCTGCTAAGGCAATCCATGGATGGATTGCCAAATTGTGAGACTTGAACAGTCGAGCAATTTGTAAGACTTGGACGAATTCACTTCGGCCAAGTCGTGTTTGAAAAAGTCCAGGACGGACTTTTTCAACATCCTGTTAGGGAACCATTAACCGGGGGAGGAGTCAGATGTCGAGGGTAGTCCTGCTGGCTGCGTTTTCGTTCATATTCATCTTTTCACAATCTCTTTGGGCTGCCGACGCCGAAGTGGAGGATCTCAAGAGGCGCGTCGAGGAGCTTGAAAAGAAGCTCGACAGCAAGGTGGTCTCGGAAGAGCCGAGCCACAGGAAGGTCCATCCCGTGCACAGCATCTACGGCCTCACCGTAAGCGGCGGCATAACGCTAACCGGCCACGGCGTGAGCGATTCAAAGGACGTTGACGGGCAAAACGGCGCGTCTGCGATTTCAGCCGACCTGGCCGTAGAGTCGCCCATAGGAGACAAGGGCAGGGCCGTAATCGTCTTCGATTTCCAGAGGGGGGCCGGAATACAGAACCTGCCTGCCTTCTTCCTCTCTCCGAACGGGAACGCGACCGGCTATAACGCCGACATCGAGTCATTCAACGAATCGAGGGTGCAGATAACGCAGGCATACTACGAGCACAGCATCACTGACGCGCTCACCCTCGTTATCGGCCAGCTCGACCTTACAGGCTACTTCGACGCAAACGAGTATGCCAACGACGAGCGGGCGCAGTTAATGGCAAATATATTCGTCAACAACCCTACTGTCGAGTGGGGCGGCTCGGCGGATTTCTACAGCCCCGGCGTGAGCCTTGCCTGGGCTGCCAGCGACAGGATAGGCGTGAGCGTCGGCGCGTTTGAGGGCGACGGCGATTACATCGATACCTTCGATAACCCGTTCCTGATGGCAGAGGTAGACCTCAAGCTCTCTCCCGGCGGCAAAGAGGGCAACTACAGGGTCTATTACTGGTACAGGCACAGGAGGACCGACGCTGATATGGCCAACCTCGCCAACCCGGCGGATACCGGGCTTGTAAAGGCTCAGAACAGCGGCATAGGCGTGAGCGTTGACCAGCCCGTAAGCGACATCATGGGCGTCTGGTTCAGGGCAGGCCTTCAGAGGGAGAGCGTCGCCCAGTTCGACAGGTTCCTGGGCGCCGGTGTAAACCTCTCGGCTGAGCCCTGCGGCAGGCCCAACGACCACTTGGGCTTCGGCTACGGGGCCACCTTCATGGGCGACACTTACAAGGAGTACCTGAGGAACAACACGGCTGCAGACCCCGGGACAGAGCATTACTTCGAGCTCTATTACAGCTATGCGGTCTCGCACGCCTCTATAGACGAGGGCATTCATGTCACGCCGGACATACAGTATGTGATAAACCCCGGCGGCGACAAGGAGGCTGGCAGCCTTTTAATATACGGCGTAAGGCTCCAGGCTTACTTTTAAAGGCTGCTGAAAAAGTCCATCTGCTTTGTTGTCTTCAAAGCGAGTCGCTGCGACGTACAAGAAGAGTACGACTCGCTCCTCGCTCCCCGATTTAACCGAGGCCTCACATATGGAGCTTTTTGAGCAGCCTTAGCGTGGTCGGAGGTTTTCAGTAATCTGCTAATTAAACGTTTTAAAAAAAAAGGAGGAAGACTATGGAAAGAACAGTTGCAAGTAGCGGTATCGGGTCGCTCGTACCCGCAATAGTGTTGGTCGCGCTCGCCTTCACGATGATGGTAATCGCTTTCGGCATGGAGTCAATAGCGCCCGGCGTGCATGACGCGTTGCATGACTTCAGGCACGTAATCGGCATGCCCTGCCATTAGGAGGAAAAAAATGAATACATTGAAGGATAACCTCTTCGCGGGCGCGATAGCCGGGGCGCTCTGGGGATGGCTCTGTTATCTGTCGAATTACATGAGCGGGATATTCCCTTTCGAGGGCAGTTTTACCCACAACCTGCTCTCGTTTACCTTCGGGGGCGTCGTATTCGGCATCGTCACCAGCGGCATACTGGCCGTTGCCGGAAGGTTCCTGCCGTTCAGGAGGACGCTCTACAAGGCGGTGTTCGTTTCAGCCTCGGTCTGGATAGTCTTGAGGCTCGCCGGGGATATGCTCTCCATGATGGAGCCTGAAAGGTATCACCTCGTCACCCCTGAGACGATGCAGGGTTTCCTCCTTGCGCTCGCTCTCGGCGCGATACTCGGGGCGCTTCTTAAAAGAGGCGAGGCAAGAGCTGAAGGAAATGCCTAAGGAGCTTCGCAGAGGCTTTACTACCGGCACCTGTGCCGCTGCCGGGGCAAAGGCAGCGGCGCTTTCGCTTCTGAGCGGAAAGCGGCCGGTATCCGTCGAGGTCTCTTTGCCGCGAGGCGGAAGACTCGATATCCCGGTGAAATCGATCAAGGTATCGGGACGGAGCGCGAGCGCGATTATTATCAAGGACGCCGGAGACGACCCGGACGTGACAAACGGGGCCGAATTCATCGCAGAGGTCGGGATAACAGGCGAGAACCGATTGAGGCCGTCTGTCAGGATAAGGGGCGGCGAAGGGGTGGGCATCGTCACCAAGCCCGGCCTTAAGGTCCCTCCGGGCAGACCCGCGATAAACCCCGTGCCGCTTCTGATGATAAGAAGGGCCGTGCTCGAAGCGGCAAAAAGATATTCGAGCAGGGCGTCTTTTCAGGTGACCATTTCAGTGCCCAGGGGCAGGGAGCTTGCCGCCAGGACCATGAACCCGAGGCTCGGGATTCTGGAAGGCATATCGATCCTCGGCACGACCGGCATCGTCGAGCCCATGTCATTGGCGGCGTATACGCATTCCATAAGCTGCGCCGTCGATGTTGCCGTTGCCGCGGGGCTTGACGAGGTGGTATTCTCTACCGGCAGGTCGAGCGAAAAAGCTGTAGAGAAACTCCTCAAGCTGCCCGAGGCCGCTTATGTGCTCACAGGCGACCACATGGGCTTTGCCCTGAAGGACGCGGCCAAAAAGAATATTATAAAAAAGGTGGTCGTCGCCGGCCAGTTTGGAAAGTTCACGAAGCTCGCATCAGGACACTTCGAGACGCACTGCAGCGATTCATCCGTCGAGCTCGGGTTTCTCTCGGAGCTGTGCAAAAAGGCGGGCGCGCCAAAGAAGATTTCTGACAGTGCCGCGGCGGCAAACACCGCGCGCGAGGTATTTTTCATATTGAAGGATAACAGGCTTGAAGCCGTCATAAAAGAGGTATGCAGGCTCGTAAAGATGAATTCACAAAAATTATCGGGGAAAAAGGAATTGAGGGCCATCCTCGTCGGCTACGGCGGCGAGATAGCGGCAATAGCATAAGAGATGATATACGTAATCGGAATAGGCATACAGGGCAGGGCAAGCCTCCTGGGCAGGCCGCTCGATATTATTCATAACGCGGGCCTCCTTGTCGGCGGCAAGAGGCACCTTGACGAGTTCGCCGACGCAAGGGCCGAAAGGATTGCGCTCGGCGGCATCCTCGACGCTGCCAGGGCAATAGATAGGCATATCAAAAAAAGCAGGAAGCCGGTCGCGATACTGGCAACAGGAGACCCGCTGCTCTTTGGCATAGGCTCTTTTATCCTTAAAAGGTTCGGGAAGAAGAGGGTAGAGATCATACCGAACGTAAGCGCCATACAGGAGGCCTTTGCCCTCATCAAGGAAGACCTTAACGATGTAAAGATACTGAGCGTGCACGGCAGGGAAGCTGATTTCTCCAGATTAAGCGATGAGGCAAGATCGAACCGGAAGCTCGCCGTCTTTACCGACAAGGAGAACACGCCGGCGAGGATTTGCTCCGAGCTTCTTGAAAGGGGCGTCAATGGCTTCAAGGCCTATGTCTGCGAGTCGCTGGGCGCTGATGAAAAGGTAATCGAAGGCACTCTTGAGAAAATCGCAAAACGAAAGTCGTTTGGTCCTCTCAACGTCCTCATACTTATCCGCGAGGATGACGTGAATGCCGCTCAGAGCGCGCCAGGCATACCTGACGCGCTGTTCGCGCACTCGAACGGGATGATAACCAAGGAAGAGTTCAGGGTCATCTCTCTTGCAAAGCTTGAATTGAAGAAGGGCGATGTCGTCTGGGACATTGGCGCGTGCTCGGGCTCAGTCGCCATAGAGGCGGGCCGTATTACAGGCAATGCCGTATTTGCCGTCGAGAAGGATAGAAAGAGGGTAAGGGACATAAAGGAGAACAAAAAGAGGTTCGGCTCTGCTGAACTGAAGATAGTAGAGGGTAATGCCCCGGCAGCACTAAAGGGACTGCCCAGGCCTGACGCGGTATTCGTCGGCGGAGGCGGAAATGGCATCAGGGAGATACTCGGCGCAGTTGGAAAGGCCCTGAAGCCGGGCGGCAGGGTAGTTGTAAACGCCATCACAATGGAGACGGCCTCTGCCGCGTTCGAGTTTTTCAAAAAGGGATGGACCCGGGAGCTTGTCCTCGCGAGCGTTTCAAAGGCAAGGTCAGCCGGGGAATTGAACATGCTCTCGGCCCATAATCCCGTCTTCATAATAAAGGGGAAGAGATGACAAGGCCCGGCATATTCTACGGAGTCGGGGTAGGCCCCGGAGACCCGGAGCTCATAACGCTCAAGGCCATAAGGGTCATAAGCTCCGCCGCCGTGCTCGCCATACCGAAATCAGAGGGCGGGGCAGAGAGCCAGGCCCTTGCCATCGTAAACAGGGCTATGCCGCTTGACGGCAAGGAAACACTCGAGCTCTCGTTTCCGATGACAAAGGATTCTGCAGCCCTCGACGCATCGAGGAGGCAGGCTGCCGCTCTTATTGCAGAGAGACTTTGCCGGGGGCAGGATGTTGCCTTCATTACGCTCGGAGACCCGCTCCTCTACTCGACATTCAGTTATCTCATGCCCTTTGTAAAGGAGCTTTCGCCGGACACGGAGATAAGGGCAGTGCCTGGCATCACCTCTTTTTCTGCCGCGGCCTCCCTCATCCCTGCCGCCCTTGCGGAAACAGACTCAAAGGTTATAATTATACCTGCCGCCTACGACCTTGACAGGGTCAAAGAGGCCCTTTCCTATGCCGACACGGTCGTGATACTCAAGGTGAACAGGGCAATTGACAAGCTCATCGACCTCATAGCCGATGCAGGCCTTTCAAAGGGCTCTTTTTTCGTGTCAAGGGCCGGCTGGCCTCAGGAAGAGGTCGTAACGAATTTAGAAGAATTACGGGGCAAAAAGCCCGATTATTTTTCAATGCTCATAGTGAGAAAGAATGTCTGAGGAAATGAAATGTCCGGCCACGGTCTTCTTTGTCGGCTCAGGCCCCGGAGACCCGGAGCTCATAACCGTAAAGGGAATGAAGCTCCTGAAAGAGGCTGAAGTCGTGGTCTACGCGGGTTCGCTCGTGAGGGAGCGCGTCCTTGATTTTTGCGGGAATAGCCCGGAGGTCTACAACAGCGCATCCATGAGCCTCGCCGAGATAGTCTCGATAATGATAGAGGCGGCTAAGAGCGGCAAGAAGGTTGTGAGGCTCCATACAGGCGACCCGTCGCTCTACGGCGCGTTAAGAGAGCAGGCAGAGGCCCTTGAAAAGGAGGGCATACCGTACGGCATAGTGCCGGGCGTCTCTTCTGCCTTTGCCTCTGCCGCCGCGCTCAAGAGAGAATTGACGCTCCCCGGCGTGACGCAGACCGTCATATTCACCAGGCTCGAAGGCAGGACCCCTGTGCCTGAGTCTGAGAGGCTTTCCGCGCTTGCAGCCCACGGCGCGACCATCTGCATATTCCTGAGCGTGGCGATGATGGACGAGGTCGTAAGCGAGCTCTCGAAAGGATATGCGCCTGAGGTGCCAGTTGCCGTAGTATACAGGGCATCATGGGAAGACGAGATGGTCGTGAAGGGCACGCTTGCCGACATAGCGGCAAAGGTCAGGGATGCCGGTATAACGAGGCAGGCAATGATAATAGTGGGCAGGGCCATAGGCGACGGCCCGGTTGAGCGATCTAGGCTCTACGACCCCGGCTTCAAGCACGGGTACAGGAAATGAAGAAGGCCCTGTGGGGCTGGGCGCCGCTCGCGCTATATGCCGCGTTGATATTGGCGCTTTCGCTCGAGCCTTCGCCCAAGGGGGTCTCCGGCAACTGGGACAAGCTCTACCACGGACTGGCCTACCTGGGCCTGGCGTTCCTCCTGATGCGCGCTGTTTCGATCTCGGGCGCTGCAACGGGCCTCGCGGCAGCGGCCGTCGCGTTCATTTCAGCCTCGGCATACGGCGGCATAATCGAATTTCTTCAGAGCCTGACAGCCACCAGGTCCGCGGAACTGCTGGACGGGCTCGCGAACTCTACAGGCGCTGCCATAGGCGTTCTGCTCTATCTTTTTCTGAACTCAAAGAGGGGGTGAACCATAATGCTTCTGGGCGAAGTCACCATGACTGAATTCAAAAGGTTATCCAGGAGGGCCGTGCTTATCGTGCCATTCGGCACGGTGGAGGCCCACGGCACTCACCTGCCGCTCAATACCGATACGCTCATAATGCGGGAGGTCGTAAAGAAGCTCGTCGAGGGCAGGAAGGACTTGCTTATGGCCCCTCCCATCCAGTACGGCGTGTGCACCTCGACGGCGCAGCACCCCGGCACCATAGGCATCTCTACTTCAACTTTAAGGGCGATCATATCCGATATCGTCAGGAACGCCCATTCTCACGGGATCCGGAAGATAATACTCGTCTCGGGCCACGGCGGAGGGCTGCACGTCTCTGCCATGAAGGAGGCCGCGGAGGAGCTTGTGGCAACTCTTGACGGGCTCAGGATGGCCGCGTTCACCATATACGACGTCATCGGCAAAGAGGCCAGGGATCTCGCCGAGACAGAGAACGATTCTCACGCCGGTGAGATGGAAACGTCATTGATGCTGCACCTCGCGCCGAGGCTCGTGAACGGCAGGTCAAAGGAGGAGTACCCTTCATTCCCGAGGCCGCTCGTGGTAAAGGACAAGCTCAAGTACTGGCCGGGCGCGGTCTGGGGAAACCCGGGCAAGGCCACTAAAGAGAAGGGCGAGAGGCTCTTCAATGTCATGGTGTCCAGGTTGGACGAGGTCGTAAGGGCTCTTTGATTAGGCGCGCTGAAAAGAAGGGGATAGCCGTCCTTGCGGTAACGGCGAGAGGCCTGAAGGCAGCCAGGAGGATAGAGAAGGCCTTCAGGGGGGTATCGCTCGTATCTCCTGATGAAATTAAATCGGTCGGTATAAAGCGGGCTGCGGCAGATGCATTCAAGTCATCCCTTGCCCTTGTCTTTATTTCAGCGGCGGGCATTGCCGTAAGGGCCATAGCGCCTCTTATAAAGGCAAAAAACCTCGATCCCGCAGTCGTAGTCGTGGATGAAAAGGGCCGGTTCAGCATAAGCCTCCTATCAGGCCACATGGGAGGGGCAAATTCTCTCTCGAAAGAGATAGCGACCGCGCTCGGCAGCCAGCCGGTCATCACGACAGCTACAGATATCTGGGGCCTGCCGTGCGTCGAAGACATCTCAAAAGAATTCGGCCTCTATATAGAAGACCCGAAAAAGATAAAGGCCGTGAATGCGGCAATACTCGAAGGCCGCAGGGTCTATATTATTGACGAAAACGGCGCAAGGCTAAAAAGCCTGAAGGCGCGGGTCGATTGCAGGGCGTTTGTCTTCAGAAAAAACCTGCCGAAAAGTCTGAAGGATGGCGAGGCAATTGTTTTAATAACGAGCGGCGCTGAAAAGCCGCCGCTGGGAATTTTTTCGAGGACGCTCATAATGAGGCCCAAAGAGGTCGTCGCGGGCATAGGCTGCAGGAGGGGCGTTTCGAAAGAGGAGATAAAAAAGGCGCTTGTACGGGCCATGAGGATTGCGTCCCTGTCCCCCGGCTCATTGAAGTGCCTTGCCACCATAGATATAAAGAAAGACGAAGAAGGGCTCGTTAAACTCGCGGGAGACCTTGGGCTTGAGATAAAGTTTTACGGCGCTGCAAGTCTTAACAAAATGAAATGCGCTACGCCGCCTTCAAGGTTCGTGGAGAAGATAACAGGCTCAGGAGGGGTCGCGGAGCCGGCTGCCCTCCTTGCCTCAGGAGCGGATAGATTATGTCTGAAAAAGATAAAAAGCCCTCAGGTGACAGTGGCGCTGGCAAAGGCGCCATTTACGTCATAGGCATAGGCCCGGGCGGGCTCGATCACCTTACAGTAAAGGCCAGGGAGACTCTCCGGAAGGCTGACTGCGTCGTCGGATATACCCGCTATGTCGGCCTTGTAAAGCCGCTCATAGAGGGCAAGGAGGTCTTCGCGACAGGCATGACGCACGAAGTCGAAAGGTGCGCAAAGGCAGTCGAGTTCGCAAAGGCTGGAAAGGCCGTTGCCGTTGTATCTTCAGGTGACGCGGGAATATACGGCATGGCAGGCCTCGTATTCGAGCTCCTGGCCGCTTCAGGCGATGATGATTTGAAGGTCGATGTCATCCCCGGCGTGCCTGCGTTCGTCGCCGCCGCGTCTATCCTGGGCGCGCCCCTCATGCATGACTTCGCGTCAATTTCGCTCTCAGACCTGCTTACGGACTGGCCTGTTATAGAGGAGAGGATAGAGGCCGCTGCAAAGGCCGATTTCGTCATCATCCTCTATAACCCAAAGAGCTCGAAGAGGGTCGAGGGCCTGGGTAAGGCGCTTTCCATCATAGGACAGCACAGGAAAGGCACTACCCCTGTGGGCATCGTGCGGAACGCCTCCAGGGAAGACGAGGAGGCGATATTGACGACCCTCGATAATGTGCCGGCCCTGTCCGACAGGATAGACATGCTTACGATCCTCGTTGTCGGAAATTCATCTACATTCCTCGCCCTCGGAAGGATGGTCACGCCCAGGGGCTACCACCTTGAAGGGGGCGTTCGAGCGTAGATGCGTTTTGCGAGGGCGATAGTCATTGTCTTCGACGGGCTCGGCGCGGGAGAGATGCCTGACGCGGAAAAGTACGGAGACGCCGGAAGCCACACGCTGGACAACCTTTCGCGCGCGGTCGGCGGCCTCAAGGTGCCGAACCTGTCCTCGCTCGGGCTGGGGCATATAGCCGGCGTGGACGCCATAGAGAAGGCGGCCGCGCCCATAGGCTCATTCGGCCGTTTGTCTGAGGCCTCTCCCGGCAAGGATACGGCTACAGGCCACTGGGAGATGGCCGGCATAGTGCTTGAGAAGCCATTTCCTGTATTCCCTGAAGGCTTCCCGCCGGAGGTCATGGAGAGGTTCACCAGGGAGACAGGCTGGGGCTGGCTCTGGGGCAAGACAGCCTCTGGCACCGAGATAATAGAGCGTCTCGGCGAAGAGCACTTGAAGACCCGCAAGCTCATCGTTTATACGTCCGCGGACAGCGTCTTCCAGATAGCGGCCCATGACGGGATAATCCCCCTGCAAGAGCTTTACAGGGTCTGCGAGAAGACAAGGCGCCTGGCGGATAGCTATAACATCGGCAGGGTCATAGCCAGGCCGTTTACAGGCAAGCCCGGCAGCTTCCAGAGGGTTGCCGCGAGAAAGGACTACGCGGCGCCTCCGCCTGGCCGGACCGTACTCGAAGACGTCAAGGCAGCAGGGCTGGATGTAATAGGCGTGGGCAAGATAGGCGACATATTCGTCCACAGGGGCATTACGGAAGAGGTGCATACATCGGGCGACGCAGAGGGGATAAATAAGACCCTCGAAGCGATGGACAGGTGTTCGGGCGGCCTCATCTTCACCAACCTCGTCGATTTAGACACGCTTTACGGTCACAGGAACGACGCGCCAGGGTACGCAAATGCTCTCGCGAGTATAGATACCCGCATACCCGAGGTGATCGGCAGGCTCAAAGAGCGCGATATCCTCTTTATAACAGGCGACCACGGCTGCGACCCCACTACGCCGTCCACCGACCACTCAAGGGAGCATGTGCCCATCCTGGTCTATGGCAAAGGGATAAGGCCGGGGGTCAACCTCGGCACTCGAAAGAGCTTTTCCGACCTCGGCGCCACGATATCCCATGCCCTCGGCATTCAAATACCCGCAAATGGAAAATCCTTCCTCGATTTAATTTGTAAGTAGCTGTTTTTAATTCACTTTTAAAAAAGTATAAAATCAGGCACTAACTCTGCTTGATTTTTTTTTGGCGGAATAATATTCTATATGGTCTGCTATAGCAAGTGGGTGGGCTTTCAAATTAGCGGGGGTGGGGTATGGGGCCTGATGAAATAAAACGGCTTAGAACAACTCTGTCGTGGTCTCAGGAAAAATTGGCAAGGGAGCTTGGGGTGAGCTTCTCTACCGTGAACAGGTGGGAGAGAGGAAAGTCCAGGCCCAGTCCGCTGGCATTGGTCACGCTCAACAAGCTCGGCGCCGCGCACATCAATAACGGAAGGTCCGACCAGAGATACGATTCCGCCTTTCCGCTGGAATTCCGTAAGACCGGAGAGAGATGTTTTTGCGACGCAAAGAGCGAGAACATAAGCAGCGGCGGGCTCATGTTCAGCACTGATAAAGAGATCGGCTCTGGCGAGAGCCTTACAATAGGGATCAAGCCCGATGGAGCGAGCGCCCTTTTCTTCGACGCCCATGTCGTCTGGGTCTCGGAAGGCAGCGGCAAAAGGCGGGTCGGGGTGCGTTTCCTCCCAGGAGAGATAAACGGTCTGGCTGGAATACTCGGAAGTCTGTCGCAGGCATCACACTAATCTTGGTAAGGCGGGTAATGTTCCATGTCAAAGGAAGGGAGCCTCAGCTTAGATAAGCAGGGGCGGATAATAAGGTTCAGCCACAGTCTCGAGGACCTGCTCGGCTACGATGCCGAAGAGGTCATAGGAAAAGAGTTCTCATCCCTGGCCCCGCCGGGCCTGGAACCGGCGTTCAGGTCAATGCTGGAAGAGAATGAAAATGATACCGCCTTCTCTGGCAGGAAAACAGGGCTCCTCTGCGAGGACGGCTCCATAGCCGAGTTCTACCTCGCGCTACACCTCCTCCGTGACCGCACCGGAGAGCTCTATTCGTACATGCTGACACTGTCGAGCAGGAAGACCGGCATGCCGGCCTTCTTCACCGACGAGTTCAGGCGCATCTTCAAGTTCTCTAACGACTCTGTCGCCATAACGGACAAAGACGGCTCCATAATAGACGTGAACCAGGCCTTCCTTGAGACTTACGGCTACGAGAGGCATGAGGTCCTCGGCAGGAACCCGAGGGTGCTCAAGTCGTCCCATTCGACAAAGGCGCTCTATGAGAAGATGTGGGGCGACATCCTCGATCCCTCAATAGGATACTGGAGGGGCGAGATTATAAACCTCACCCGCGACGGCAGGGAGGTGCCGGTCCTCCTTTCGATAAACGCCATCAAGGACCGCAAGGGCGAGATAAGGAATTTCCTCGGTATCGCCTTCAACATGACCAGGCAGAAGGAGCTCGATAAGCTCAGAAAAATGTACATAGACCACATCGTGCACGACATAAGGGGGCCGCTTACCTCGATTTCTGTCAATGCCGAGCTTGCGCTCATGTACCCGGACGTCCCTGAGAACGCAAAAAAGAAGCTCAACATAATCTCCACATGCGCCCTGAAGATAGGCTCCATGACCTCTGACATACTGGATTTCAGCAGGGCCGAGAGCGGAAGCCTCGTGCTCCGGAAGGAACTGGTAAGGCTCTCCGACGCCATACGTGAGGCTGCCCTGCCCTTCGAGGGTTCCGGCAAGAAGCTGCTCTTCAACGGCGAAGAGTACACTGAATCCGCGCTGGCGGACATCGAGGTGGCAGCTGACGCCGACAAGCTCAAGAGGGTCATTTATAACCTTCTAAGCAACGCCTTCAAGCACGCCACTCAGGACGTGAGCATAAATGCCGTTCACTCTCAGGACGGCTTGAAGTTTACGGTATCGGACGACGGCAAGGGCATCTCGGTGGAGGAGGCCGAGAGGATATTCGACGCCTTCTACCAGACAGAGGACGGCGTCAAGACCGGAGGCGCGGGCCTGGGCCTGAGCATAGTGAAGAAGTTCGTCGAGGCGCACGGGGGGAGCGTTTGGGTCCATGGAGGCGAGGACAGGGGAGTTACCTTCGGCTTCCTGATACCCTCGGTAAACGCGGCAATATAGCCTTTCTTGACTCGCCCGCTTTTTTCGTGATAACCTTGTCCTGCTTTTCGGGCCTGGGGCCCGTTAAAACTTAACTTACGATCTCCGAGCCACCCTGCCTAAGGCTTTTTTAAGCTAAGGCGGGCTGGCCGATAGGGCTCTGCTGGAAACGGCTGAGCCTCCCCCTTGGAAAGGAGATTAGGCGACCAACCCTTTCCAAGGAGTTGGTTTTTTTTTGCCCTGAGCAGGCATGAAATAAGTCCATCTGCGTCGTTGGCCTCAAAGCGGCAGAAGCGACGTACATGAAGAGTACGACTCGTTCCTCGCTCCCCGATTTAACCGGGGCCTGGCATATGGAGCTTATTTGAAGCCTGAACAAAAGTGGGATTTTTTAGCAAACTTTAAGACTATGCAGAGGATATCCCTTACATCCATATCGATACTCTTTTTTCTGGCAGCGGCCGTATTGCCGCTTCTCTTCTCCACGGTACCCTCCCTTGCCGGAGATAAGAAGCATATTACGGTCGCGGGCGCTGCCGACCTTGCCTTCGCTTTGAAGGAGATTGCCGCGGAGTTCGAAAAGGAGACCGGCTATAAGGTCGTGCTCTCCATGGGCTCCACGGGAATGTTAGCCAAGCAGATTGAGCACGGCGCGCCTTTCGATATATTCTTCTCGGCGGACAAAGGCTATGTTGACAGGCTCGCCGCTAAAGGGCTCGTATTGAAAGATACGGTCGAGATATACGCCAGGGGCAGGATAGTGCTGGCGACGAGAAAAGGGTCAGGGGTTTCGCTCAAGGGACTTCGTGACCTTTCCGGCGGCTCTTTCAGGATAGCCATTGCCAACCCTGACCATGCGCCCTACGGCATTGCCGCGATGGAGGCATTAAAGTCCGCCGGGGTGTGGGAGCAGATGAAATCCAGGCTTGTCTACGGCGAGAACATCAGGCAGGCCCTCCAGTACATACAGGCGGGCAACGCGCCTGCCGGAATAATCGCCCTGTCGGTTGCGAACGTGCCTGAGATAGATTACAGCGTCATCCCGGCTGAGCTTCACAGGCCCATTGACCAGGCAGCCGCTGTGGTGGCGACATCCAAAGAAGAGCGCATTGCCCGTGATTTCATAAAGTACGTCAACGGGCCAAAGGGCACTCCCGTAATGGAAAAATACGGCTTCACGCTTCCTGAATAATATGGACCTCTTTCCCCTATATATAACGGTAAAGGTTTCGCTCATAGCGACGGCCTGTACCATTACAGTCGGACTCGTCCTTGCCTGGGTAATGGCTAAGAGGGCGTTCTGGGGCAAGGGCCTCCTTGACGCCCTCATAATGCAGCCGCTTGTCATCCCGCCGACAGTGCTTGGCTATTACCTCCTTGTCGCATTCGGCTCATCAGGCCCTGTCGGAAACTTCCTTGAAGAGACGCTCGGGATAGAGGTGGTCTTCACCTGGAAGGGCGCGGTCGTGGCCGCGTTCATCTCCTCGCTACCCCTTTTCGTGAAGCCCGCGCGCGCGGCATTTGAGGGCGTCGGCGCGGACATTGAGAACGCGGCAAGGCTCCTTGGAAAGACTGAGTTCGAGGTCATACGCACGGTTACGCTCCCCCTTGCGTGGAGGGGCCTGCTCGCTGGCGCTGTTATGGCATTTGCCCGGGCAACAGGGGAGTTCGGGGCGACACTGATGATAGCGGGCAACATCCCCGGCTTGACCCAGACCCTGCCCATAGCCATATACGACGCCGTGCAGTCGGGCGACTACGCAACCGCTAATACACTTGTCGGCATAATAACCCTTTTCTCCTTCTCCGTCCTTTACGTGGCGGGCAGGTTCAGCCGGGTGAGGTTTTAAACGATGCTCCAGCTCTCGCTGAAAAAGAAGCTCGAAGGCTTCTCGATAGACGTAGATCTCGAGCTCGACGAGGAGCTCCTCGTCCTCTTCGGCCCATCAGGCGCGGGAAAGACCATGATACTGAAGATGGTCTCCGGAATAGTGAAGCCCGACAGCGGGAGAGTAGCCGCAGGCAGCGAGACGCTATTTGACGCGGCTTCCGGCATAGACCTGCCAATGCGCCAGAGGAAGGTAGGCTATCTTTTTCAGGACTACGCGCTTTTCCCGCACATGACCGTTGCAGGGAACATCGCTTACGGCATAGAGGGGCGCACAAAGGATTTTATTAAGGAGAAGGTCGCCGAGCTGGTCTCTCTCATGAGGCTCACGGGCCTTGAGGAGAGATACCCTGACGAGCTTTCAGGGGGGCAGAAGCAGAGGACTGCGCTTGCCAGGACCCTTGCCGCAGAGCCCCGGGTGCTCCTCCTCGACGAGCCCTTCTCTGCGCTGGATTACCAGGTAAGGGAGAAGCTCAGGGCAGACCTGCTGAACATCCACCGCATGTACCCCATCACCACGGTCCTCGTCACCCATGACCTCGAAGAGGCCTTCATGCTTGGCAAGAGGGTGGCTGTCATAAATAACGGCTTCATAGAGCAGGTAGGCACGCAGGAAGACGTATTCTACAGGCCCAGGACCAGGAACGTCGCGAGGTTCATGGGCGTAAGGAACATCTTCTCGGGCATGGTGGCGGGTTTTGACGGCCAGCACGTAATGATAGATAATCCGGATAT
>MGPL01000080.1:14313-14440 GCA_001797415.1 Deltaproteobacteria bacterium GWA2_55_10 | reverse complement strand
AAGGCCGGACACCTTAAAATTGCGATACGCAAAAACGTCGAGGCTGGAAAGACCGCATACCTTTCAGTCGACCCGTACTCGTTTGGCACTTCGATGATAAAAGATAAAGAGCTTGCCAAACCTGCCG
>MGPL01000080.1:13915-14223 GCA_001797415.1 Deltaproteobacteria bacterium GWA2_55_10 | reverse complement strand
GGAATTCCACCAAGGGCCTCTTCCTGACCGTGGACCTCTGCCCCTCTCACAAGCCCCTGGATACGGAGCTCTTCGAGGCCGCGATGAAGCTGCCTGCCTTCAAGGACAGGCCTGTGCCAATCGCGATCGCCGTAAGCGGCCTCTGGATGGACGAGCACAAACATGATATGGACTGGGTGCTTGGGAAGATAAAAGAGAAGAGGCTCAAGGTGACCTGGGTGAACCACAGCTGGTCGCACCCGTATGACTTCCAGAAGCCGATAGAGGAGAACTTCCTCTTGAAGCCAGGCGTCGATTTTGAGAAAGAG
>MGPL01000080.1:13708-13850 GCA_001797415.1 Deltaproteobacteria bacterium GWA2_55_10 | reverse complement strand
CGGCCTTGTGGCAGACAGGGCGCACCTTGAAAGGCTCAAATCATTGTCGCTCATCCCTATAGGCGCGAACGCCTGGCTTGCAAAGGGCGAAGAGCCGGGCGTTGGCTCCGTGATACTGGTCCACGGCAACGGAAACGAGCCT
>MGPL01000080.1:7578-13557 GCA_001797415.1 Deltaproteobacteria bacterium GWA2_55_10 | reverse complement strand
GACTTGGACGAATTCACTTCGGCCAAGTCGTGGTTGAAAAAGTCCAGGACGGACTTTTTCAACATCCTGATAGTTACTCTACCCTTATCCTCCAGCCCGCCTCCTGCCCGACTACCCTGCCCACGACAGAGGGGCTGACAAAGCAATCCCTGAGCATGGATAAGAGCATCTCTGCCCTCTCCTCCGCTACTGAAATAAGGAGGCCGCCCGATGTCTGCGGGTCGAAGAGGAGCATCAGGAGCTCTTCAGGTATGCCCGTTGCGGCGACATCCTTCATCACGAATTCCATGTTGGACTTCAATGTCCTGGGCCTGTTCGAACGCTTCCTTATCAATTCAAGAGCGCCGGGGAAGGTGTTCACCTGGGACGCCTTTATGACTATATTCACGCCGGAGCCCTTGGACATCTCCATCGCGTGGCCGAGCACGCCGTATCCCGTGACGTCAGTGCAGGCGTTTACGCCTACCTCCATCATGGCAATGGAGGCCCCCCTGTTGAGCGTCTTCATGCTCTCTATCGCAGGCTCAGCGTCTTTCTCGCTTATCCTGCCTGCCTTGAGGGCGCTCGTGATGACGCCCACGCCGGCCGGCTTCGTAAGGATGAGCACGTCCCCCACCTTTGCAGTGCTGTTCGCGGTTATCTTCGCAGGGTGCGCGAAACCCGTGACCGCGAGGCCGTACTTTACCTCTGAGTCCTCGACCGAATGGCCGCCAACGAGCAGCGCGCCCGCCTCGGCGATCTGGGCCATGCTCCCCCTCATTATCTCGTTCAATACTTCAAGGGGCAGCGCCTTCGGGAAGCAGACGATGTTCATCGCGAGCCTCGGCGTCCCGCCCATTGCGTAGATGTCGCTCAAGGCGTTCGCAGCAGCGATCTGGCCGAAGGTGAACGGGTCGTCCACGATCGGCGGAAAGAAGTCCAGCGTGGATATGATCGCGAGCTCGTCTGAAATTTTATAGACCCCCGCGTCATCGGCGGTCTCGACGCCTACGAGCAGACTGGGGTCTTTTATGACTGGCAGCTGATGCAGGACCTGCATCAGGGCATCCTGGCCTATTTTGGCCGCTCAACCCGCGCAGCTTGCCCAGTCCGTGAGCTTTATCTTGCGGCCCTGGTTCAATGTGCCTCCCGATATTGACTTTTATTCAGGCTGCTCAAAAAGCTCCATATGCGAGGCCCCGGTTAAATCGGGGAGCGAGGAATGAGGCGTACTCTTCATGTCGTCGCAATGACGAGCTTTGAGGCCAACAAAGCAGATGGACTTTTTCAGCAGCCTGATAGCTAAATGTACCCGTAAATCTTATACAGCACAAGAGCCAAATATTCCCAAAGCGTCTCTCTGAAAAGCGAGAGCCTGTCGATTGCGCCTCTCCTGTACTCAGTATAATCCGCCACAGGCGCGCTCTGGAATTTGAGGCCGAGCTTCTTTGCAATCAGCTCCGCTCGTCTCATGTGAGTCGGAGAGGTCACTATCGTAACGCTCTCAAGCCCCTTCTCCTCCATGTATGCCCTTACGAACACCAGATTTTCGTATGTATTGAGAGACCTGTCATCAAAGACAGTATCTGCCTCGGACATTCCAAGTCCCAGGGCCGCCTGCCTCATGAGAACCGATTCGCCTATGACCGTCATTTCCGCGCGGCTGCCCAAGACAGTATGGCCGAGCTTGTCCCTCATGCTATTTACCGAGCCGCCGGTGAAGATAACCGTTTTCCCGTAGCCCTGCCTGTATAGGATGAGTCCCCTCAAGAGCCGCTCATTCGACGCGCCCCCGAGTACGCCGTTGGGGTACGCGCCGCCTCCGAGCACGGCTATGACATCGGTCTTCTGAAGCGGAGTCTCATCTACGACCAGCGGCCTTGCCATCATGTTCGCCAGGGGCGTGAACATCACGCTGAGCATGGCTGCCGTGAACCCTATGCTCAACCAAATTATTATATTTTTTACTTTCTTCATCATCTGCGGTTATTTCCTTCCCCTTTGGGGAGAGGATGAAGGTGAGGGGGCTTTGAACACGTTATTTCCCCTCACCCTGCCTCTCCCCGGAGGGGAGAGGAGTTAAGGAACATACCTTCAAGGGGTTCTTCATCTCAACTTCCTTAAGTCGTCCCTGCCCCTTATGGTGAGCCTCTCCTTATCGAAGTATTCGAGTATCTCTATGGCGAACTTCCTGCCAGTACCGATAAGGTCCCTGAACTCGGAAGCCTTTATGCCGCCCTTTGCCTTGAGGTGCCCGATCAGCCTCTCCCTTGCGCTCTTCATGGCCTCTGCCGAGATGAAGCTGCCTTCCTTGAGCTTTATAATAGAGCCGCTCCGCTGAAGATAGGCGAGAACCTTATCGACCTCAGCCTTCTTGAAAGGGAGCCTTCCAAGGGCATCGAGGTCGGGCTGAAAGAAGGCTGAAAAAATTTCCAGCAAGGCAGACTCTACCTTTGATTCTGCCTTGCCTGAGGCAGCCCTGTGGCCCGGCAGAGCCCATACTCCTGCGCTCTTGCGTATGGCCCCGTCCTTCGCGAACTCTTCTATTATAATCCGCAGGAGGTCATCGGCCTTTCCGGCCTGTACCCCTGAAGCGAACTTTCTCAGGCCCTGAAAGAGGATATCATCCTTTGCGCCCTCTTCCATGGGGTTTGCCCTGTGGAACTCACCCAGGAGCTCTACGGCCTTTTCCTTTGCCAGAGAGAGCCGTTCACGGGCAACAATAAACTCGCCAAAACCGGCAAACCTCGCGTCCCTGGCAAGCTCATCCGCAAGGGTGGACTGAGGCGAATTGAGCATCAGCCCAAGTGAAAATCGCGAGCAGCCAAGCCCACTTGCGGAAAGAAGCTTAAAGACGATATCACCCGGCTTCTCACCGTAACCACAAAACGCCTTTCCGGCCCTCGGCATGAGCTCCCTTGATATATGGTGGATGAGGACCTCGCCCCCGCCGATCGTGGCGTTCATCGCCGGGTCGCGCAGGATGAACCTGTCGCCTCTCATCATGAGGAGCGGCGTTTTAAGGCACAGCCTGCCAAAGGCCCTCCTACCTTCTGCTTCTCCTAAGAGATGTACGACCCCAAGCGCCTCGCCCGTAAGGTGGTGCACCTTCAAGGCTGCCCTGTTCCGTATCTTGCGGGGCTTCTCTCCTGGCGCGGCAGGCAGGAACTCGAATGCGCAGTCGACAAAGTGAGTCTTCTTCCGCGCTACCTCGATAAAGGGCTCAAGCTCCGTCGAGACAATGAGGTCCCCTCTCTTGAGATCAAGGTGGCTAATGCCGCTCAGGTTCAGTGCAGCCCTCTGCCCTGCTGACACGGCCTCTTTAGCCATAAAAAGGCTCTGTATGCCCCTGGCCTTGACCCTCTGGCCGCCCGGATAGCACAAGAGTTCATCGCCTTTTTTAACGCTGCCAGAAGCCACTGTGCCTGTCACCACAGCGCCAAAGCCCTTTACCGTAAAGGATCGGTCTATGGGGAGCCTGAAAAAGCCGTCTTCTTGTACCCTGCCTGACTTGAGACAGCTCTCCTTCAGGCTCGCCTTCAGCTCGTTCATGCCCTTTCCGGTAAGGCTCGATACGGGGAGGATGGGCGCGCCCTCCAGGGCAGTGTCCTTCACAAGTCCTGCTATCTCTTCCCTCACCTCAGAGAGCCTCTCCGGGCCGACAAGGTCTGACTTGGTCACGGCAAAGACGCCTTGCCTGACCCCGAGCAGGCGGACTATATCGAGGTGCTCCCTTGTCTGGGGCATTACCCCGTCGTCGGCGGCAACCGCGAAAAGGACAAAGTCTATGCCCGTCGTGCCCGCGAGCATGTTCCTTATGAATCTCTCGTGGCCGGGAACGTCTACCAGCGCCGCCCTGCCAGCGCCTTCGCCCAGGTCCATCCAGGCGAAACCAAGGTCAATGGACACACCCCTCCTCTTCTCTTCTTTGAGCCTGTCGGTGTCCATGCCCGTGAGCGCCTTCACGAGAGAGGTCTTTCCGTGGTCTATGTGCCCGGCTGTGCCTATGACAAACGAGACCTCTTTTTTTAACGCATCCATAGTACCCCCGCAAATCCAAGGAAAAACTAATTTAAGCCCGTAAACGCACCCTTGTCCAGCAATTTCATGGCATCAAGAAATCCTGTATACCTTTAAAAAACTTGATAAAAATGCCCTCCTGAGGTTTACAAAAAAATTCTTTTGTGATATTATTCTATAGAAATCTCAAGCACTTACAAAGGGAAGGCATTCATGGAAGCACAGGAAAAACCAAAGGTCGCTTTCTTTTCATTCACCTGCTGTGAAGGCTGCCAGCTAATGGTATTGAGCTGCGAGCGCGAGCTGCCTGACATATTGAACCACGTGAAGATCGTGAATTTCAGGGAAGCGATGACAGAGAAGTCGGACGATTACGACATAGCCTTTGTCGAGGGCTCCATATCGAGAAAGGACGAGATAAGGAAGCTCAGGAAGATTAGGAAGCAGGCCAAGATAGTAGTCGCGCTCGGCGCGTGCTCTTCGACGGGCGGGCTCAACTGCCTCAAGAACCGCTACCCGATGGAAGAGGTCAAGGAGAAGGTCTACGGCAAGAAGGCGGCCAAGAGCTATGAGCTCATCGACACCATACCGGCAAGGCCGATAGACGCGGTCGTCGAAGTCGACTACTATATCCACGGCTGCCCGATATCCAAAAAGGAGTTCCTCTCGTTCCTCACCGCGCTCCTCATGGGCAAGAAGCCCGAGGTGGTAAATCACCCGGTTTGCGTAGACTGCAAGATGGCCGGGAACATCTGCGTATTCGAGAAGGGTCTATCCTGCATGGGGCCTGTATCGAGGGCCGGCTGCGACGCCATCTGCGTGACCTACGGGACATGGTGCTGGGGCTGCAGGGGGCCGGTTGACAACCCGAACACCGATTCGCACGAGGAGACGCTCAAGAGGTACGGCCTCACGGTCGAATCGGTCGTGAACAAGTTCGCGCTGTACGGCAACTGGAATTTAAAGAATTCTAAATGAACCTCCCCGCAGCAAGCTGCGGGGAATCTTCTTAAATTCTTCCCCTCCCTTGACGGGAGGGGACTGAGGGGAGGGTGAAAAATATTTTCACCCCCACCCTGCCCTCCCCCGTCAAGAGGGAGGTAATAAGGTTACCCCCGTAGCAAAGCTACGTGGAATTTCACGATTAAAGGGAAACAATGAGAAGAGACCTCAACATAAAAGTTCACGAAATAACCAGGGTCGAAGGCCACGGCAACATCGTCATCGATATAAAGAAGGGAAAGATAAAGACTCTCAAGCTCGAGATAATCGAGTCCCCCCGCTTCTTCGAGATGATGCTAAGAGGCAGGCGCTACGACGAGGCACAGCACATCATGGCCCGCATCTGCGGCATTTGCGCCGTGAGCCACACTTCGGCGTCTCTCCGGGCCATAGAGGACGCCATGGACATAAAGATATCCAGGCAGGCGACCCTGCTCCGTAAGCTTGCCTTTGACGGCGAGATGCTCCAGAGCCACATACTCCACGTATTCTTCCTCGTGGTCCCGGACCTTGTGGGCGCAGGCTCCATCGTGCCCCTTTTGAGCTCGCACCCGGATATAGCGAAGACCGGGCTTGAGCTCAAGAGGCTTGCCAACGAGATATGCGAAATCGTCGGCGGTAGGCATATACACCCCATTTCGCTCTTCCCCGGCGGAGTGGTCTTCACTCCAAAGGCAGAGGACCTCAAAAGGCTCAAAAAGGAGCTTCAGTCCACGTTCGCGGGCCTTGAGGCCACGCTCGAGTTCCTTATAAACAACCCGTTCCCTGAGTTCTCGCTTGAAAGGGAGTTCGTTTCCCTCAAGGCAAGAGGCGAGTACGCCTTCTATGCCGGGGAGCCTGTGTCGAGCACTGGAAAAGAGATAGACTCCAAGAGTTACACCGAAGAGGTCAAGGAGTATGTCGTCGAGCACTCGAGCGCAAAGCACGCGCACAGCTCAAAGGGCACCTTCATGGTCGGGGCGCTCGCCAGGCTCAACA
>MGPL01000080.1:5958-7531 GCA_001797415.1 Deltaproteobacteria bacterium GWA2_55_10 | reverse complement strand
CCGCTCGCAAAGCCGAAGGGCCACGGCAGGGGCGTCGGAATAGTTGAAGCGCCGCGCGGAACGCTCTATCACGAGTACGAGATAGGCAAGGACGGGCTCATAAAGAACGCCGAGTGCATAATACCCACCGGGCAGAACCTTCGCTCGATCGAGGACGACCTCCGTGCCTATGTCCCGTCGGTCCTCCATAAGCCAAAGGCGGAGATAGCCAAGGGCGTGGAGACCCTTGTGCGGGCATACGACCCCTGTATATCCTGCTCTACCCACATAATGGACGTGAGCTTCATCGAATAGCGCCCCTTCGGAGCGCTATTCGCGTCTTACCTCTCAGTAACATAAGTCACAGGGCCTGAAAAATAAAGCGCTTGTCAGGACAGCGCTCCTGTTGTATATAGTCTGTGTACTTACTTACCCGCTACGGCCGGAGTGCGCTGAGCCTCGATCATGCAGATAAATATAGCTGAGAAGGGTATCCTCGATAAGATACTCGAACGGAAGAGGCGGGACGAGTACAGGCCCGAGGACGTCGACCTTGGCGGCATGCTCGGGGAGATACTGAGGTGGGCCAACAGGTTCGTGCCCTCCGAGTCAGGCTCGATACTCCTTGACGACCCCACGCTCAACCCGAACAGCCAGAAGGCCGGGAACCTCTATTTCGTAGCCTGCTTCGGCAAGGGCTCGGCCGCCATCACATGCACCACTATCCCCTCGAACATAGGCATAGCGGGCAGCACCTACACCACAGGCAAGCCCTACATCAGCAGAAAAGTAATAAACGACCGCAATTTCTACTCGAAGATAGACCAGAAGACCAACTTCCAGACCAAGTCCATCATCTGCGCGCCCATTGTCATAAGGGGCGCGACGATCGGCGTCATAGAGCTCTTGAACCGGCTCAACGGGGCCGATTACGGCAGGAACGATCTTACTCTCCTCAAGATATTCGCGGAATATACGTCCACGCTGATCCAGAACTCCCTTGACGCAAAGAAGTTCGGCGAGCTCTCCATCAGGGACAACCTCACGGGCCTGCATAACGACAGGTATTTCTACGACAGGCTCACGACCGATGTCCAGAAGGCCCTTCGCTCGAAAAAGGACCTCTCCCTTCTCTTCCTCGACCTGGACAGGTTCAAGGAGGTGAACGACACCTACGGGCACCTCGCCGGCAGCAGGGTGCTTGCCGAGCTGGGGGTGGTGCTTGCAGCCAAACTCCAGAGCCCCAAGGCAACGGCCGCCAGGTACGGCGGGGACGAGTTCGTCTTAATCCTGCCCGGTTCAGGCCCGGACGAGGCTTTTGCCTTTGCCGAAGACCTGAGAAAGACTATCCAGGAATTCGTATTCCTTAAAAAGAGGCACCCCGGCGGAGAGAAAGCATTGAGGATAAAGGGCATAATTACAGGCTCCATAGGCGTGACAGCTCTCTCTTCATCAAGAGAGGCCCGGGGCCTTAATGAAGTCAGGGACGCCCTCATAAAAGAGGCTGACACTGCCATGTACGCCTCAAAGCTTGCCGGCAAGAACAGGGTCTCTCTCTCATCACCCAAACCAGCGAAAATAATCGCAAAAACAG
>MGPL01000080.1:2306-5949 GCA_001797415.1 Deltaproteobacteria bacterium GWA2_55_10 | reverse complement strand
CCACCCGCTTCAAGCCAACCCTTTGATTTTACTACGGTTTTTCGACACCCCTGGACTTGACACTTTTTCTCAATGGGACTATATTTAGGATAGAGACTGTTTAGAGATAAGGTGGATACGGTTCAGGAGGTGAGCTTATGGCAGACCTGAGGAAATGGGAGCCCATGAGGGAGTTGTCAACGGTTCAGAAAGAGATGGACGACATGTTCAGGAGGGTATTCGGATTGCTGCCTACCGGCCTTTTCAGGAGGGAGTTGAGGAGCGAGTGGTATCCTTCGATAGACACCTTCATGAGGGAGAACCAGCTTGTGGTACGCGCAGATATCCCGGGCGTGGACCCCAGGAACGTCGATATCTCCGTGACAGGCAACGTCCTTACCGTCAAGGGCGAGAGGAAGTCCGACGTTGAAGAGAAGAAAGAAGGTTATCTATTTCACGAGACCACTCTCGGCACATTCGAGAGGTCTATTACGCTGCCCGAGGGCGTGGACACCGCGAAGGTCCATGCGAGCTACAAGAACGGCGTAATCGAGATAACGATGCCCGCAAAGGCAGAGGCCCTTCCGAGGAAGGTCAAAGTCGAACTGGAAGAGGGCGGCAAGAAAGCCGCTTGAAAAAGAGTTAAGAGAAGAAAATCAAATCCACCTTATCTCGATGAGGGAATAAAAGAAGGCCCCGGACATATTGTCCGGGGCCTTCTTCATTTCACCTCTTTCAAAGGTTCTTTTAACGGCCCTTTCCGGGCGGAAGAACTTGTTACCGTCAGGCGCAGCCTCCCCACGGGCGCATGCGGGACTATTGTTTCTTTTCTCCCGAACGGCATTGCCGTGACAAGGCCCGGCATAACGAGCGGGACGAGCTTCATGGTCTCGATGGAAGACTTCATCAGGAGCATCTCTTCAGTCGTCATGACAATGATATACTTCTCACTCATGTCGCTCTCTTCAAATTCAATCCTGCCTTCGAGCTTGTACTTGAGGCCCCAGCTCTCGCCCATGAGCGTCTTCTTGAGCTTGAAGCTTTCCTTTCCGAATGTCCTTACGACCCTGTAATCCTTATCAAGCGTGATCACATGGGGGAAGAAGATATAGGCCTTGTCTATCTGGTCGCCTATCATGAAGCTCCTTATCATGATGCTGTATGTATTTACATAATAAGGCAGCTCGTAAGCCGCGAAGAAGCTCTTTCCCGTCTCGAAGTTGTACGCCCTTGAGAGCTCGCCCACCTCAAAGCCTATTGACTGGCTGAGATGGAGCTTGTCGAAGCCGAGCTCTGATATTGCCTCGCAGCAGGGGTCCTTTTCCTGAAGCTTCTGCAGGCCGATCGTATACGGGGCGGCGCAGCCGGACAGGAGCAGGATGAAAAACAATAACGGTACCAAGATACCGGCTTTGGGGTCTGATATTGGCGTTGTCTTTTTCATGCTGGAATTCCGGGCTTTACTTCGCGATCCGGGGTATCCAGCATGATAAATGAAGTCGCATTGGATTGCAATGGAGTTGGAGCAGCGCGGGGATCCTTTGGGGCAGAATTTCAGGATTTTTCAGCAGCTTGCTGAAAAATCAAATTTTGTCATCTAGGCTGCTCAAAAAGCTCCATATGCGAGGCCCCGGTTAAATCGGGGAGCGAGGAACGAGTCGTACTCATCACGTACGTCGCTTCTGCCGCGACGACGACAACAAAGCAGATGGACTTTTTCAGCAGCCTGTCAGCTTTTCCCTCAATATTCCCCTGTGGCACTCAGCCTCTTCCCTGCATGTGCACAGGAGGGTCACATTATTCTTTCCTGCCTTTTTAACAATGCCTTCAAGCTCTTCAAGAAGCCTGTCCTTGTCCCCTTCCCTCCACTCGGCCTCGTACCTCTCCTTGAAATCGCCCCAGCTGATCTTCCCTGCCTTCCAGTCCTTTATGAGCGCGGGTGTCGGGCCGAGGTCTTTGAGCCAGTAGGCCGCCTTCTCCTTCTTCACCCCTCTGGGCCAGTAGCGCGTCACAAGCACGCGGACGCCGTCCGAGTCATCAGGCTGGTCGTATACGGACTTGGTCTTGAGCAAGGCTGCAGTCTCCCCCGGCAAGCCGCTGGTTCGAACCGGCCGCCATCTTTCCTCCTTCTCCCCTCCGGGGAGAAGGTTGGGATGAGGGGAAGACATGAAAATCCCCCCCTCACCTCAGTCCTCTCCCCCTGGGGAGAGGAAATAAGGATTTTAGCGGCAAGCCGCGAAAATAACCCACATAATAATAAGGCCCTCGAAAGAGGGCCTTATTCATGAGCGTTCAAACTTTGAGCGTCAGATGTAGAGCACCTTATCGGCATCCTTTACGAGCTGCAGGAACCCGACAAGGCCCATGCTCTTGTCCACCGCGTCGATGAGCTCGTCGCGCGCTATGTTGAGCGTGGCCATCGAGCCCGTGCAGGCGTAGATATTGAGCCTGCCGAATCGCTTGGCAATGGATATCATCTCGCTTATGGGGTCGAGAGTGCCGCGCTTCAGGTTCTTCTCTATCTCGTCTTTGAAGAACGCCGGCTCGCCCTCTATCACGACATCGTCAGTATGCCCCTTTACAAGCCTTCTCAGC
This sequence comes from Deltaproteobacteria bacterium GWA2_55_10, assembly GCA_001797415.1. Lineage (GTDB taxonomy): Bacteria > Desulfobacterota > GWC2-55-46 > GWC2-55-46 > GWC2-55-46 > UBA5799. Next base: position 3,375 of record MGPL01000080.1, on the reverse strand, counting down.
GCGCCGTAGCTGAAAAAGAGATGCACCTCGCCGCCGGTCGCCAGCACGACATTGGTTATCGACATGGCCTGAAAGACCCTGTCATACGAGCCTGAATGCATGAATATGCAATACCTGTAAGGACGCGTCTCTCCCATCTTACTTGTTCTTCCTTATGGTATCTGCCCAGTCAAGTAGTGGCACGCCCGCCTTCCTGGAAGTTGCGAAGCTGGTGGAGAGCGCGTCCATCTCTTTTGCCGTGAACCTCTCGGAAAGGATGGCGAGGCCGTCGCAGTTGCTCACATGTATCAGCATCTGCATGGCCGCGTTGGTCGCGTCCTGCGATTCCTTGTCAGTGAGCGAGTCCTTCGCGAGGAGCGAGACGCAGACCTTGGCGGTCTCGATTACGTTGTCGTGCTCCTTGTAGAGCTGGTCCACGTACTCTCCGAGGTACTTCCTCAGGGCCGGGTAGAGGTTCTCTTCCTCGTACCTGAAGTGCGGGCCGGTAAGCTCGTTCAATACGCCCAGTATCTCGCGGGCCTTTGCGATGTCCTTCTTGGTCAATGCCTCTGATATCGCAAGTATGCCGTCGCGCACCTTGCGATGGTCTTCCCTAAACTCTGCAATGGGGTCAAGCGTTGTCGCCATGATATCCTCCTTGGAGATATGTGGTATGGGCCTTGGGGCCCTCTACTTCGATAAGGGGATTTTTACATGGATAAGCTGATAAAGTCAAGATATGCCGAGGAAGAGAGCAGGTGACGACCGGGAATCGATATAATCGAAAAATCTTTACAATTTAGACAGTTACGGTCAACAGCTGACATCCTTTTCACACGGATTGCCCGTCGTCGGCCTTGAGCCCATTCGAATTCAACTGTGCCTCAAGTTCACGCAGTTCATCTTCTGAATAGAACTTTTTTCCGCTTATACTGCTCGATAAGCCCGGCCAGACAGAGACCTGGCGGAAGGTCATTACCTGGTGACCTTGAGAGAGAGCGCCCCGATGCCCGTGAAGAGCATCACTCCGGCGATGATGACCGCGCCGAAAGGCATGATGACGGCGGCCGAGGCGATGCCAAAGCCGGAA
>MGPL01000080.1:0-2148 GCA_001797415.1 Deltaproteobacteria bacterium GWA2_55_10 | reverse complement strand
AAGTCTATCACCCAAACGCATGCTGTCAAGCGGGAGCCATGAACTGTAACCCGCGGCCTTAATGACAATGAACTGCCGTTGCCAGGCCAGGGGTTTCGAAGCAAGACGCTTTTCCCCTTCTCCCCTCCGGGGAGAAGGCTGGGATGAGGGGGATGTAAAACCCCCTCACCTCTATCCTCTCCCCCCGGGGAGAGGATAAAAACATTACAGGCAGTACCTTTTGCCGTTGATATAAACGGCCCTGCCTGCTTGACCGTACTCTACCGGCCGGGGAGAGCTTAAATCATAGCTCGCCAGTCCCGTGTCGAGCAGGTCGACAAAGGCCGGGCCTTGCGGCCGCACCCTGTCCATCAGGAGGGTCTTGCCGTCTGCGCTGCCGCTGAAGACGAACACCTTATCAGGAGCCCTGCGCAACACACACCGCCTTTCCTTACGGCAGATGCGGAATCAGAGTCAGACCGGTCGGCTAAAAATGTTATTCTGCTGATTCGAGGCGATGTGAATAAGACTTAAAAGGATGGGTGACGCGGTGCGGAAAGGCCCTTAAAAGGCCCTTATAATAGCCATGTGCCTATATGGTTGTAAGACCCGGAGAGCTGTTTATCCTTGAGCTAAAGTACTCTATAGAACGCAGAAGCCCTTCCTCAAGGCCTATGAGCGGCCTCCAGCCGAGCGTTTCCTTGGCCAGCGATATGTCGGGCCGCCTCTGCACAGGGTCGTCCTGCGGCAGGGGCTTGTAGACTATCTTCGAGCTGCTCGATGTGAGCCTCTTGACCATGTTTGCAAGCTCCAGTACCGTGAACTCGCCGGGGTTGCCCAGATTAACGGGGCCCACGAGGTCGTCGTGGTTCATCATCTTTATGAAGCCGTCGACCATGTCGTCTATATAGCAGAAAGAACGCGTCTGGGAGCCTTCTCCGTAGACGGTAATATCCTGGTTCCTCAGGGCCTGGACTATGAAGTTGCTCACCACCCTGCCGTCGTTCTCGAGCATCCTGGGGCCGTATGTGTTGAATATCCTCACCACCCTTATGTCCACCCCGTTCTGCCTGTGGTAGGCGAACATGAGCGACTCGGCGCACCTCTTGCCCTCGTCATAGCAGGCGCGCAGCCCTATGGGGTTGGCGTTGCCCCAGTAGCTCTCTGTCTGAGGATGCACCTTGGGGTCTCCGTAGACTTCTGAGGTGGATGCCTGGAGTATCCTCGCCCGCACCCTCTTGGCGAGGCCGAGCATGTTGAGGGTGCCCATTATGTTCGTCTTTATCGTCTTGACCGGGTTGTACTGGTAATGGACCGGGGATGCAGGGCAGGCCAGGTTGTATATCTGGTCGACCTCAAGGAGAACGGGCTCTATGACATCGTGCCTTATTATCTCGAAGTTGGGATTATCCAGGAGGTGGGCGATGTTTTCTTTCCTGCCCGTGAAGAAGTTATCGAGGCAGATGACCTCGCTGCCTTCCTTGAGAAGCCTTTCGCAAAGATGCGAGCCGATGAAACCGGCGCCGCCTGTAACGAGTATCCTTTTCAAGGAATCCCTCCTGTGCTTGCTTCCCTGCCGGAGCATACTGGACTCGGGGCTGAGGCCCCGGTGCAGCTGAGAATCCGGCTCAGGGCTTGCCGTAGAACCCGGCGATAGTCTCTACTACGAATTTGAGCTGCGCTGGAGTAAGCTCCGGATAAATCGGCAGCGCGAGCACTTCCTTTGCCGCCGTCTCTGAAACCGGGAACGCGCCGCGCCTGTACCCCAGCCCCTTGAAGCACTTCTGCATGTGGAGCGGCAGCGGGTAATAGACCTCTGAGCCTACGCCTGCGGCCGCAAGATGGGCCCTGAGCTCGTCCCTCTTCCTGGCCCTGATGACGTACTGGTTGTAGACCGATACGTTGCCCTCCGGTATATAAGGGATGCTCAGGACGCCCTTTATCCCGGCCTTGTGGAAGAGCGTATCGTACCTCTTCGCGTTCCTTTCCCTTCCGTCTGCCCATGAATCGAGGTACTTCAATTTTACACGAAGAATCGCGGCCTGCAACTCATCGAGGCGGCTGTTTACGCCTACCTCGTCGTGGTAATACCTCACCCTGCTGCCGTGGACGCGGAGCATCTTCAATCTTTCCGCGAGCTTAGGGTCGTTCGTTGTGACCATGCCGCCG
>MGPL01000079.1:8581-9638 GCA_001797415.1 Deltaproteobacteria bacterium GWA2_55_10 | reverse complement strand
GCACCCGCTCCCCGGAGTCGAGAAGGTCGACAGCCACACATTCAGGATAATACTCAAGACCAAGTACCCGCAGTTCGTCTACTGGCTGGCCATGCCGTTCTTCTCTCCGATGCCCAGGGAGGCCGCGGAGTTCTACAAGCAGGGCGCGCTCGCCCGGAGGAATATCACCCTCGACAGGTATCCTGTGGGCACCGGCCCGTACATAATGGAGACCTTCAATCCCAACATGGAGATAGCGCTCGCCAAAAACAATAACTTTCATTTCGAGCCCTATCCCGAGGAGGGCGAGGATGCCGATGGGAAGGCAGGCCTCTTGAGGTACGCGGGCCAGAAGCTCCCGTTCATAGAAAAAATTGTCTTCAAGCTCGAGAAGGAGGCCATCCCGCGCTGGAACAAATTCCTTCAGGGCTACTATGACAACTCAGGGATTACCTCCGACAGCTTTGACCAGGCCGTATCCATGTCGACCACGGGCAAGCCCGGGCTCACGGAAGAGATGAGCGAGCGCGGCATGAGGCTCCTGACATCGGTGAGGCCGTCGACCTACTACGCCGGCTTCAACATGCTCGACGATGTCGTCGGGGGCTACTCGCCGGAGAAGCAGAAGCTCCGTCAGGCGATCTCCATTGCGCTCGATTACGAAGAGTACATCGAGATATTCAATAACGGCAGGGGCATGGCGGCGATGTCCGCGCTGCCGCCGGACATCTTCGGATATAAAGAAGGCAGAGAGGGCATAAACCCATACGTCTATGACTGGGACGAGGCAAGGAGGCGGCCCGTAAGGAAGACCATCCAGGAGGCGAAAAGGCTTCTGGCCGAGGCCGGGTATCCGGGCGGCAGGGACAGGAACGGCAGGCCCCTTGTCATCACCTTCGACAACCCCTGGACGGGCGCCGACTCGACGGCCATGATAAACTGGTACATTAAAAAATTCGCCCTCCTCGGCATACAGCTCGAGAACAGGACGACCGACTACAACCGCTTCCAGGAAAAGATGTTCGGAGGGAACTTCCAGTTCTTCTCATGGGGATGGAACGCGGACTACCCTGACCCG
>MGPL01000079.1:8133-8530 GCA_001797415.1 Deltaproteobacteria bacterium GWA2_55_10 | reverse complement strand
GGAGAGAACGCGGCCAACTACTCGAACCCCGAGTTCGACAGGCTCTTCAAGCAGATGGAGAACATGGACAACGGGCCTGAGCGCCAGAAGGTAATAGACGAGATGACCGGCATTGCGCGCTCTGACGCGCCCTGGGTATGGGGCTTTCACCCCGTGGCCTTCTCTCTCCAGCACGGCTGGGTCGAGAACGTAAAGCCAAACCCGATGGCGAACAACACGATGAAGTACATAAAGATAGACTCCTCGGAGAGGCAGGCCAGGAGGGATGAGTGGAACAGGCCCAATGTATGGCCGATCATTATTGCCATAGCAATACTCGCCATATCATCGCTCCCGGCCATAATCACCATGAGGCGCAAGCGCGGGCTGAGGAAAAAGGATTAACAAAGCCCATGGT
>MGPL01000079.1:728-8087 GCA_001797415.1 Deltaproteobacteria bacterium GWA2_55_10 | reverse complement strand
GAGGAAATAAACTCTCGCGCCGCACACTGAAAAATATATGCTTTCATACATAATTCGACGCATACTCTATGCCATTCCTATAATCATAGGCGTGAATGTCCTAACGGCGCTGCTCTTTTTCTATGTCAACAAGCCGGACGACATGGCAAGGAAGATTCTCGGCGAGAAGAACGTCACGCCCGCGGCCATCGAGAACTGGAAGAGGGACCACGGCTATAACCTGCCGAGCTTCGTGAACACGGAAGAGGAAGGCGTAAAGCGGGTAACCGAGACTATCTTCTTCCAGAAGTCCGTGCCTCTGCTCTGGTTTGACTTCGGCAGGTCTGACAGGAACAACATCGACATCGGCCGGGAGATAAAGACGCGCATGTGGCCGAGCCTCGCCATCAGCCTCCCGATGTTCACGGCAGGGCTTGTCATAAACCTGTTTCTGGCCATGATGCTCGCCTACTACCGGGCGACCTACATCGATATATGGGGAGTGGTGCTGGCCGTCGTCCTCATGTCCGTATCCACCCTCTTCTACATCATCGGCGGGCAGTATATCCTGGGCAAGATATTGCGGCTCTTTCCCATATCAGGCTACGACACGGGCCTCCACGCGGCCAAGTTCCTCGTTCTGCCGGTCATAATCGGCATCATAGCCTCTATCGGGGTCGGCGTAAGGTTCTACCGGACGGTATTCCTCGAAGAGATAAACAAGGACCACATAAGGACCGCGCGGGCAAAGGGCCTCACGGAGGGACGGGTGCTATTCAAGCACGCCTTGAAGAACGCCATGATACCGGTACTTACGAACGTGGTCGTCTCCATACCGTTCCTCTTTTACGGGAGCCTCATAATGGAGACCTTCTTCGCGATACCGGGGCTCGGCAACTTCACCATAGACGCCATACAGTCGCAGGACTTCGCCATAGTGCGCTCAATGGTATATCTCGGTTCGATACTCTACATCATAGGGCTCATTCTCACAGACATAAGCTATACCCTTGTGGACCCGAGGGTAAGGTTCGAATGATTCTGGAATGATTCAGCATCTCCCCTTCTCCCCTTTTGGGAGAAGGTTGGGATGAGGGGGACACGAATTAAAGCCCCCCTCACCTTACTCCTCTCCCCAAGGGGAGAGGAAATAAAGCAGAGCAATTAAGACCAGAATATGCCCGTAATACTCGCGACAGACCTGATAGTTTACTTCCTCGCCGCGGCGATAGTCTATTTCGCTTTCTCGGTGATGGGAGAAGGCATTGCCGCGCGGGCATGGGCCGGGATAAGGACGAACAGGCTCGCGCTCGTCTGCATGGCCGTGCTCTTCGTCTATTTCTCGATAGCGCTCCTGGACAGCGTACGCTACAGGGACAGGGTCTTTGACGACAGCGGAAGGCATGCCCTTACGGAAAAGGGAGAGGCAATCTACAGCCCGCAGGCCCTGAGCCTCCTTGACAGGGCGTTATCAGACTTGCGCACAAATACCGAAAAGAGCTATTCGGCCCCGTTTGCCAGGTATCTATTCACCAAAGAATCCGTAGAGCTTCCGAACGGCGAGGCGGTACGCGATTACCCGGCCATGAAGCACCCCGGCGCGCACTGGCTCGGCACCGACAAGGTGGGAAATGACGTCCTTTTCTCGGCCATCAAGGGCGTGAGGACCGCCATTGTCATCGGCGCCGGCACGACCCTTATAATGGTCCCGTTCGCGATATTCTTCGGCGTCATAGCTGGCTATTACGGCGGTCTCATCGATGACATCGTGCAGTACATCTATACGACCCTCGCATCGATTCCCGGCGTGCTGCTCATAGTAGCGTTCATGCTCCTCTTCGGGACTTCCGGTTACCAGGGCGGCCTTATTTCGCAATCGCAGATAAGTTTGAGCTTCTTTGTCTTGAACGAGAGGCTCTTCTGGCTGGCGTTGATACTCGGCATAACATCGTGGACAGACCTGTGCAGGCTCATCAGGGGCGAGACCTTAAAACTCAGGGAGCTCGAGTACGTGCAGGCCTCGCGCGCATTCGGCGTATCAAAGCCGGGCATAATAGCAAGGCACATAGTGCCAAATGTCATGCACCTCGTGCTCATAACCTTCGTGCTCCAGTTCAGCGGCCTCGTGCTTGCCGAGGCGATACTGAGCTACATAGGCATCGGCGTCGGCCCGCAGATGGGCAGCTGGGGCAACATGATAAACACCGCGCGCCTGGAGCTTTCAAGGGACCCGATTGTCTGGTGGAACCTCTTTGCCGCGTTCGTCTTCATGTTCAGCCTGGTGCTGCCCGCTAACATATTCGGGGATGCGGTAAGAGACGCGCTCGATCCTAGATTAAGGACCGGCAAGGGCTGGCACTGAACCACCCCGCATCAAGCTGCGGGGTATCTTCTTAAATCTTCCCCTCCCTTGACGGGAGGGGACTGAGGGGAGGGTGAAAAATATTTTCACCCCCACCCTGCCCTCCCCCGTCAACGGGGAGGTTATAAGGTAACCCTCCCGTAGCAGAGCTACGGGGAATTTCACGATTAAAGAATGTAGTTTAAACAGGCCTCTAAGGAATTATGTGACACCTATACTAAAGGTCAACAATCTCAAGACCTACTTCAAGACCTCCAGCGGCCTCGCGAAGGCCGTTGACGGCGTATCCTTCGAGATACCCAAGGGGGGGACCTTTGCCCTGGTCGGCGAATCCGGCTCCGGCAAATCTATTACCGCCCTCTCCATAATCCAGCTCGTGCCTGAGCCTGCGGGATATATCGCGGGCGGCGAGGTCATCTTGAACGGCACTGATATAGTGCCACTTGATGAGAGAAAAAAGAGGGAGATACGGGGCAACAAGATATCGATGATATTCCAGGAGCCCATGACCTCTCTGAACCCGGTATTCACCATCGGCGACCAGGTCATGGAGGCGATAGTCCTTCACCAGGACAAGAGCAGGACAGAGGCGAAGAGGGCGGCAATAGAGATGCTCGATAAGGTCCAGCTGCCTGACCCTGAGCGCCTCTTCAACGAGTATCCGCACCGCCTCTCAGGAGGCCAGCGCCAGAGGGTGATGATAGCGATGGCCCTTGCCTGCAAGCCGGACCTCCTCATTGCCGACGAGCCGACAACGGCCCTCGATGTGACTATACAGGAAGAGATACTGAAGCTCATCCGCGAGATGAAGGCCCAGACAGGCACGGCGATCCTCCTTATAACCCACAACATGGCCCTGGTCTATCAGAACGCGGATGTCGTCGGGGTCATGTACGCGGGCAAGCTCGTGGAGGTCGCACCCGGCAAGGCGCTCTTCAGGAACCCCATGCACCCATACACCGTAAAGCTCCTTCGGTCGATACCCGGCCACGAAAAGAGGGGCAAGGCCCTCGACACCATTGCCGGGACAGTGCCTCCTGCGACATCATACCCCAAGGGCTGCCACTTTGCGGGCAGATGTCCGAGGGAGATGGAGGGCTGCGCCATGATCGAACCGCCCCTTACGGAATGGGCGCCGGGCCATCAGGCAGCCTGCCACCTCTATGACGCGGCCTTCATGAGCCAGCCCCATTCAAGGCCTTTGAGGCAGGAACCTGATATTTTGCCGCCATTAACAGTGCCTCCGGCTGAAAGAGAGGCGCTGCTTGAGGTGAAGGGCCTCAAGACCTGGTATCCGATAAAGAAAGGCGTGCTCAAGAGGACAGTCGGCTTTGTGAAGGCGGTCGACGGCATAGACATAGACGTGAAGAAGGGCTCTACGCTCGCGCTTGTCGGCGAGTCGGGCTGCGGAAAGACCACGGCAGGCAAATCGATCCTCCAGCTCATAAGGCCGACGGCGGGAGAGATTGTATTCAAAGGCAGGGACCTTTCAAGTCTCAAGGAACGGGAGCTTAAAAGTCACCGGTCTCTCCTTCAGATAATCTTCCAGGACCCGTACTCGTCCTTGAACCCCAGACTTACGGTGAGGGAGACCATAGAGGAAGGGCTCAAGGCAGTAAGGCCGGGCATGAAAAGGGAAGAGCGCATCGAGAAGGTCGCCTCCGTAATGGAGCGCGTGGGCCTCTCTCCGGAGATGATGGCGCGCTACCCGCACGAGTTCTCCGGCGGGCAGCGCCAGAGGATAGGCATAGCCAGGGCGCTCGCGGTCGACCCGGAGTTCATAGTCTGCGACGAGGCTGTATCGGCACTCGACGTGTCCGTCCAGGCGCAGATATTGAACCTGCTGAAATCAATCCAGAGGGACTTCGGCCTCTCCTTCCTCTTCATAACACATGACCTCAGCGTGGTGGAGTATATAGCCGACGAGGTAGCCGTCATGTACGCCGGAAAGATAGTCGAGAGGGCGCCCACTGCCGAGATATTCTCAAACCCGAAGAACGACTATACGAAAAAGCTCCTGTCAGCCGTACCGCGGATAGACGAGAGGCTTGTAAGCGGGTGGAGGCTTCCGGGGCATGATATCCTGAAGCAGGATTAGGCTGATCGAGATCCCCTATGACCTACAGCATCCTGAAATTCGCTCACGTCATCGGCACCGTCCTCATTGGCGGCGGCCTTATAGGCGTCTGGTTATCAGACCTGCGGTCAAGGCAGGTGGACGACCCGGCCCTCTTTGCGGAGGCTACGCGCAACATAGCCCTGTTCTATAACGGCATCGTCGTCCCCGGCGCCCTGCTTCTGCTTGTCTCAGGCGCGTGGATGACGACTGTTTTTTACGGAGGCTGGGGATTCCTCGACATACCCTGGCTCGCAGGCATGATTCTCCTCTTTGCCCTGGAGTTCATCGAAGGGAATACGATAACCCGTATTTATTTCATGCGGCTCAAAAGGATTGCTTTCGAAAGGCTGGTATCGGGTCAGTCTGAAGAGAAGCTCAAAAGGGAAAGGGGCAGGTCCCTGCCTGCCTTTACGCATTTTCTCGATTTGCCGGTACTGGTACTTATAATAGCCCTCGGCGTAATAAGGCCGGAGACATGGGGTTTTTTCTTTACGGGTTTGATGATTGCCTTTGGCGTAGCCTTCGGCCTGACGGTCTGTATGCGGAGGCTCTATCCAGCGGGCGCGAAGAGTAGTGGTGCTCTCTGATCGATTCTCGTTTCTGCTGTCATTGCGAGGAGCTTTAGCGACGAAGCAATCTCAAGGTGAGCTTGATTACCTAAAGACGAGATTGCTTACCGCCACGCTCCGCTCGCGGCTTCGGCTCACACGCTCGCAATGATGAATAATGAATTAACCAGAGGTTTCCTTAGACAAAAAAAGGGGGGACGGCCAAGCCGTCCCCCCTTTTCAATTCTAAAATGTTCAGTCGTGAAGCTCTTTCTTCTTGGACCTGGGCACCATCCTGACCTTGCCCGCTGCGATCTCCCTCAAGGCAGTCACTACGGCCTTGTTGTCGGTCTTGACCGTGGAAGGCGCGCCCTTTATAAGGTCCCGCGCCCTCTGGGACGCGAGATGGACCAGCATGAACCTGCTCGGAACTTCCTTCAGGCAATCCTCTACGGTTATCCTTGCCATATATGCTGACCTCCTTTAGATACGGAACAAGACTATTAGTATACTTTATTCGGGTCCAGTATGTCAACTGCCCGTGAATCTACCCTATAAGACCGCCGAAAAACCCCTTCAGAGCGCCCTTTACCCTCGCTGACCTGGCCTTCTCAGCCCTTATTATCGACGAGAAGGTCTCAAAGGCCTTATCGAGGTCGTCGTTGACCACGATATAGTCGTACTCAGGGGCTTTTCTTATCTCCTCGGCAGCTATGCCAAGCCTCCTCTTTATCTCCCCGGGCGTATCCTTGCCCCTGCCAGTGAGCCTATCCTCGGCGGCCTTGAGCGACGGCGGGAGAATGAAGATGAATACGCCACCTTCCATCCTTTTTCGCACATTGGCCGCGCCCTGCACATCTATCTCGAGTATTACGCTCATGCCCTTCTCCAGCATGGCGTCGAGGTCCTTTTTCGATGTCCCGTACTTCTTTCCGTAGACGTCCGCGTACTCGAGGAACTCGCCCCTTGAGACCATCCCGTCGAAGACAGCGTCGTCCACGAACCAGTAATCGACCCCGTTTACCTCTCCGGGCCGCTGCTTCCTCGTTGTATACGATACCGAGTTCCTGATATCAGGGAACTCTTTAGCCGCCATCTTGCAAAGGGTCGTCTTGCCCGCGCCCGAGGGCGCTGAGACTATATAGGCTATGCCGCTCATTCTACGTTCTGTACCTGCTCCCTTATCTTTTCCACCTCGCCCTTCATGTCGATGACGGTCTGGGTTATCTTTATGTCGTTGGCCTTCGAGCCTATGGTGTTTATCTCCCTGCCAAGCTCCTGGCAGAGGAAATCGAGCTTCTTCCCGGCCGGGCCGGTAGAAGCCAGCAGCGTCCTGAACAGCTCGAGATGGCTCTTCAAGCGCGTCGCCTCTTCCGCAGTGTCGGTCTTCTCGGCAAAGAGGGCGGCCTCGAGGAGTATCCTCGATTCCTCGACCTTTCCGGCGAGTATCTTCTCCATCTCGGCCTTGAGCTTGTCCCTGTAGCCCTCGACCATCTTAGGTATCCTTACTTCTACGGTGAAAAGCAGGCCTTCGAGCGTCGTCATCCTTGAAAGGAGGTCTGCAATAAGCGCCTCGCCCTCTTTTGCCCTCCACTCTTCCACCTGGCCGAGGGCCGCATCCAACCCGGCCCTTACCGCCCCCCAATCCTCGTCGGCTACAGAGCCTTTTCTTTCAAATGTAAAGATGTCCTTCTGCCTCAGCATGGTCCCGAGGTCCATCTCGCCCTTTACGCCAAGCTCTGCCTTGATCTCTTTGGCGGCTTCCAAGTAAAGCCGCGCCATCGGCACATTGAGCTTCAAGGGAGGGGTCTCTGATGAGACCGCGTTTATATGCACGGAAAAAGAGCCCCTTGAAAAGCGCTTCTTTATCTCGTCTCTTATCCTCGTCTCCATGGACGAGAACCTCTCGGGAGCGCGCATCGAGATATCGATGAACCTGTGGTTGAGCGTCTTGACCTCTATCGCGTAAACGTCCCCGCCAATGGTGAAATCCCCCTTGCCCCAGCCTGTCATGGACCTTGCCATGTAGTCACTTCCTCAGTGGTTTGGCAGACAACTGGAAGGCATTCTGGGGGAAACTTTCTGTAGAAAGTTTCCCCCAGACCCCCTTCAAAGACTTTTAGTTCCCGTCCGGTCCCCCATAAGTTCTCAGGGGGGCCGGACAGGAAGAACTGAAAATTTTTGGAGAGAGTTTGAGAGAACCTTTTTATAAAAAGGTTCTCTCAAGATACCATCCCAATTGCCCGCTGAAACTATTGCGGCAGCCTGACCTTGAGCCCGGCCATGACCGCGTTATAGAGCTCTTCCGGCGTTACCGTAGCTGTGCCTATCTTGCCGACGACCACGCCTGC
>MGPL01000079.1:0-700 GCA_001797415.1 Deltaproteobacteria bacterium GWA2_55_10 | reverse complement strand
TTCGGCTCAAAGAGGCTCATCCCCTGCTCTCCCCTTGTGACAAGGAGGGCCTGGCAGCCGAGCCTGCCAAAGAGCACCTCGCCGGCCCTGTGGAGCGCCTCTTCGCTGTCTATCTCCACGCCCGACGCCTGGGACGCCTCAAGGTTGTTGGGAGTCACTATCGTGACCCTCTTGTAATAGTCGAAGTGTTCGACCTTTGGGTCGACCGCGACGGGCTTGCCCAGCGTCAGGCAAAGCGAGTTCATCTCATCCATGAGGTACTGCGTGATGAGGCCCTTCGCGTAGTCAGATACGATGACGATATCCGCGCCCTTTACCGCGCGCTTGATGTACTTTATTACCTTTGAGGTGGCCTCGGGGTCTATCTTGTCCCGCTTTTCGCGGTCGAACCTTACGACCTGCTGATTGTGGGCTATTATACGGGTCTTTACGGTCGTAGGCCTCTTGTGGTCCGCTATGAGGCCCTCGGTGGGTATGCCCTTTTCCTTGAGTACGGCGGTGAGCTTGCGGCCGTCGGCGTCGTTGCCTATCACCCCTGTTACAAATGACTTGCCGCCCAGGCTGTGGATATTGTTCACCACGTTGGCGCTGCCGCCGAGCATGATGGATTCAGAGGTGACCTCGACGACCGGCACCGGGGCCTCGGGGGATATCCTCCTCACCTTGCCCCAGATGAAGTGGTCCATTATGAGGTCGCCTA
>MGPL01000078.1:6227-10360 GCA_001797415.1 Deltaproteobacteria bacterium GWA2_55_10 | reverse complement strand
CGAGTACAAGGGCGTCGAGCGCGTCCCCGTCTCTGCCGAGCGTCTCGGGTATGAAGCCGTAATCGCTGGGGTAATGCACGGCCGAGAAGAGCATCCGGTCGAACCTGATGACCTTCTTTACCGGGTCATACTCGTACTTGTTCCTGCATCCCTTGGGTATCTCTATGTAGACAGTGACCGTATCATTGCCCAAAAGGCCCTCCTCCGTGGACGCCTTGGCCGAGCTTCTTAAAAAATCGTGAAATCCGGATTACCAAACAGTTTATAATACGGCGGGTGTTGCTGTCAACCAAAGCTGGATTGGTCTCAACCGGACAGGAAACCCGGCCAGACTGCCGCTTTACCAGCCTCAGGTCCCCTGGCTGTCGGTCTGGTTCCTTATTGCGAAGGTGATGAGCTGCGGCCTGTTCTGGATGTCGAGCTTGTGGAATATGCGCTGGAGATGGGTCTTGACGGTGGGTTCGCTTATGCAGAGCTTGTCCGCTATCTCCCTGTTCCTGTATCCCTGTCCGACCAGGTTTACCACCTCCCGTTCCCTCTCGGATAGGGCGGGACGGGTAGACTTCTTGAGCGCGTGCAGCCCCATGAGGAGGTTCTTGATATCTATCTTATCGAGCCAGATCTCCCCTCCGGCGACAGCGCGAACGGCTTTTTTCAGGAGGAGCGGGGTGGAATTGGCTACGAGCACGCCCTTCAGGCCCTTTGTAAGGACAGCCGAGATTATATTGTCCTCGCCGCAGCTCGTGTCTATGAGGATGAATTTGTTGGCCTGGGCCGCCGGTTCGCCGAATACGTTGAAGAGCGTGGTGAAGTCGACGAGCACGCAGTCAGGCCTCAGGCGTTCTATCGCCTCCGACGGGTCTGCCCCCGGCTTCAGGACCTCTATGACATTTATGTCTTCCGACCCTTCCAGCAGCTTCCTTATCCCTTCGGCAAAAAGAAGGTTGCTGAAAGCGAGCAGCACTTTAATCATATATGGATATCTCCCTGTCCGAATTTACCCGGAGCGCCTGAAATGCATATACGGGAGAGGGCGTGATGCGCCCTCTCCCGCTCATCAACGGGCCGGAGATCAGATCGCGTCAAAGGAGACGATGTCGGAGAGCTTTATTATCTTCTTGAGCTTGTCCAGGGCCTTTACCTCTATCTGCCTTACGCGCTCCCTCGTCACGCCGAATGTCTTGCCTATGGCCTCGAGGGTCTGCGGCTCGTCCTCTTCAAGGCCGAACCTGAGCTTCAGTATCGTCCTCTCGTTGTCTTCGAGCATGCCGAGCCAGTTGTTTATCCTGTTGGTCCTCCTAGACTCGTCTATTATCTCCATCGGGGTAGGGATCCTGTCGTCCTCGAGCCTGTCGAGGAGCGACTGGTCGCTGTCGTCCGGGAAGCTCGCCTCGAGCGAGTAGCTCTTCTTGCTTATGGTGTTGAGCTTCTTTACGTACCTGCCCGAGAGGCCGGTCTTCTCGGAGAGCTCGCCCAGGCTGGGCTCCCTCTTCAATGTGCGCGTAAGCTCCCTGTTCGCCCTGGTGAGCTTGGAGATGTCCGCGGTAACGTGTATCGGAAGCCTCACAATGGAGGACTGATTGGCGATGGCGCGTTCTATTGCCTGCTTTATCCAGTACGTGGCGTAGGTCGAGAATTTGCAGCCCTTGGTGGCCTTGAAACGCTCAACCGATTTGATGAGGCCGATGTTGCCCTCTTCTATGAGGTCCTGCAGGGGAAGGCCCCTGTTGAGGTACCTCTTCGCTATGTTCACGACGAGGCGCAAGTTGGCCTCTATCATCATCCTTCTCGCTTCATTATCGCCCCTGGCTATCTTCCTCGCCAGCGTCTTCTCCTCGTCTGAAGTGAGGAGCGAGAACTTCTTTATGCCGCTGAAGTAGACCTTTACGGAATCGGTCGCGGTCGTCTCCTTTTCCCTGTCCTCTTTCCTGCCGCGCCTCCTTCCGGCGGGCTTCAACGCTTCAGGCTCGATAACCGTGCGATCGACCTGGGCCTCGCCCTTTGCGGCAAGCGGCAGCTCCTCCCCGGTCTTGTTCTTCTTGCGAAAGGGCAGCGGCCATCTGGCCGCGCCTTCGGATGAGCCCTCGAGCTTCTTCAAAGGCACGAATGCCTTCTTCTCCCCTTCCCCGCCGAAACCCGTGAACTTCTTTTTCTTGTCTCTGATCATAAGCCCCCTCCTTGATGAACACTGAATTCCAAGCTGTTGATTCGTTCGTCAGCGCTCGTTCGAGCACGCCTTGTCTTCGTGAGCCTGGTTCGATGCATGCATATTGATGATCGACGACGCCGGCATGGGGGTATCGAAGCTGAGCCCCGAGACGGCTTTCCCGTCCTTGTGCATGGACCAGACTACCCTGGCCTTTCTCTCGATGACGAATCCCGCGTCGAGCCTGACCCATACGCTCTCGCCCTCTTTAAGCGGGTCGTCCCCGTAGACGGCCTTGACTCCGTGCGGCGAGAGGTCCAGAAGGCCCGCCCGGAAAGTTCCGGAGCGCGAGTCTATCTCGCACGGGAGCGCGACCTCTATCCTGCCCTCGTTCCTCATGCCAACGGGGCGCCCGAGCACGCCTTCGAGCGGCTTGGACATAATCCTTTCGACGGCGCCTATGAACTCCGTTATCCTGAAGGGCTTCGGCAGGAAGCTCAAGCCGCGCCCTGTGATAGCCTCTTCGGCCTCTTCAGTGAGATATCCGCTCATAAGGAGGAACCTGTCGCTCAGGCCGGGGCATATCGAAGAGGCGCTGTCGAAAAACGCCATGCCGTCGAGCTCCGGCATGTTCACGTCCGAGACAACGAGGTCATAGTCGAAACGCTTGACCTTGTTGAGGCCGTCGATCCCGTTGCTGGCGGTCTCGACGCGATAGCCCGCGCTCTCGAGCACCTCGCTGCAGAGGTTCCTTATGCCCTCATCGTCATCGACTACCAGGACCTTCCCCGAAGGACTGAACATGGCTGTATCCCCTGGATGTTTTTTAAAGTCCATCAAGTACATACGACTCAGGCCCTATGAGCTTCAGATTTGTAAGCCGGCTTCCGAAAGGGAATTTCCTTTGCAGGTATCCGAATGGGACTCCTTGGAAAGGACGCTTCGTGTACTTAGCATTGCCGCTTAACAGTAACCTGAGACTTGTGCAGGAAGCGTGCCAAAAAACGCAAACTGATTTTTATCAGGTATTGAACTGGAAATCGTGAGAAGGGTTGATACGGGGGTAGATCAGAAGGTGCGACGGTTGTTCAAACCTTTTGGCGGTCGAAGCGGAAATTCGTATGAGGGACAAAGCGTTATTGGCATCTGCAAAAAAAA
Source organism: Deltaproteobacteria bacterium GWA2_55_10 (assembly GCA_001797415.1). Lineage (GTDB taxonomy): Bacteria > Desulfobacterota > GWC2-55-46 > GWC2-55-46 > GWC2-55-46 > UBA5799. Next base: position 7,056 of record MGPL01000078.1, on the reverse strand, counting down.
TCGCAGGCGCAAAAAATGTCTCAGGCCTTTTTCAGGTTCTCCTTTCTCGTTAGCCTTTTGTTGAGCGCCTGGCGGGTTATCCCCAGCAGGTTCGCGGCTATGCCCTGGTTTCCGTTTGCCATCTCGAGGGCCTTTGCTATAAGCGCGTTCTCCGTTTCCTTGAGGGTCGGGAAATGCTCTCCCGCGGTGAAGGGCTTTGTCTCTTCCCCTGCCTTCGCGGCAGCGGAGGCCCGCTCCTGCCCGATGATATCCTTGAAGCTCTCCATCGAGAGCATGCCTCCCTTGTGCCTGGCGACCGCGTCATATACCATCGCCTCCATCTCCCTTATGTTACCGGGGAAGTGGTAGGTCTTCATGAGCGTAATGAGCTCCTGCGGGGGCGTGGGCTTTTTCTTGCTCATGGATGCGGCCGCGTCCTCGAGGAAATGGTCCAACAGGAGCGGTATGTCGTCGGGCCTATCCCTCAACGCAGGTATATGTACCTGGTGCGCGCGGAGCCTGTAATAGAGGTCCTTTCTGAACCTGGCCTCGGATATGAGCTTCTGAAGGTCCTGGTTCGTGGCCACGACTATCCTGACGTCGCTTTTCTTCGGCACGTCCGAGCCCAGGGGGTAGTACTTCTGCTCCTGCAGGAGACGAAGGAGCTTGACCTGGGATGACTCATTGGTATCGCCTATCTCGTCGAGGAAGAGGGTCCCTCCGGCGGCCCTGGCAATAAGGCCCTCCCTCCCCTCGTCCGCCCCGGTGTACGCGCCTTTTTTGTGGCCGAAGAGGGTATCGGAGAACATGGTGTCGTCAAGGCCCGCCACGTTCACGGCAACGAACTCGC
>MGPL01000078.1:3233-6221 GCA_001797415.1 Deltaproteobacteria bacterium GWA2_55_10 | reverse complement strand
TGCCGCTTATGTCGTGGACCGCGCGGGCAAAGAGCTCCTTGCCCACCCCGGTCTCCCCGGTTATGAGCACCGGCTGCTGGGTCGCCGCGATGACCTCGACGTACTGGAAGATGGCCCTCATCTTCTTGTTCATGGTGACTATGGACGAGAACGCCTCGTCGTTCTCGGTATCTCCCATGAGGAGCTGGTTCTTGAGATGGAGTACCTCGAGCCTCAGGGTATTGAACTCTACTGCCCTTTTTACGCTTGCCTCGAACCTCTCCCGCTCGACAGGCTTCACAAGGTAATCGAAGGCGCCGGACTTCATGCACTCGACCGCCGTCTCCAGCTCGTTCACAGCGGTCATTATTATGACCGGGACCTGATGGCTTTCGGTAATGGACTGAAGGAGCCTGGCGCCGGGAAGGCTGGGCATGGACAGGTCGAGTATGACGGCCGCGGCCTCCTGCTTATCGAGAAAAGGCAGCACCTCCCTGCTGTCGTCCATGGTGGCGATGTGCTTGAACCCGGCGCTCCGAAGCATGATGCTGTAGCTCTTCAATATCTGCGGCTCATCGTCCACAAGGAGGATGGGCATGGGCGTCCTGATGCTGGCTCTGGCTGTCATCCCTGGTGCGTCCCTTCAAGATGTAATGAACAGCCCCGCAGCAAGCTGCGGGGTATTTCCCCAAACCCTTCCCCTCCCTTGACGGGAGGGGACTAAGGGGAGGGTGAAAGTATTTTCACCCCCACCCTGCCCTCCCCCGTAAAGGGGGAGGGTTTATAAGGCAACACCGTGTCAAGCTACGGGGAATTGCACGATTAAATGTCGCGATTTAACAGAAAATCGGAGTTTTTCAGCAAGCTGCTAAATGCCAAAATCTTCTTAATTTATCCGTAACGGCGCGAATATCCCGTTCAAAAGGCATGAACAGATTATAATCCCGGCTCCGGCAGGGTCAAAAGACGACCTTTGAGACCATGACGCTGAGCTCGTCTATCGTGAACGGTTTTTTAAGCGAGGGAGTGCCTATCTCCGAAAGGAAGCATTGCGTATCCGGGCTTATGCTGTCGCCGGATATGAATATGACCCTCCCGAGCGCCGAGGGCTTTATGGCCTGGACCTCTTTGTAGAAACCCTTGCCCCCGAGCCCCGGCATCTTGATATCGCTGATTATGAGGTCGTAATCGGAGGCCGCGACCTTCTTGAGGGCGTCCTCCGCACAGGTGCACCTGTCTACCGCAAAGCCGAAGGCCATGAGCGAGTCGGTGAGAAGATCGAGCACTATGGCCTCGTCGTCGAGGACGAGCGCCCTTTTGCCTTCGACCTTGAGCCTGGCAGAGGGCTCTGTCCCCTGCGATTCGGAAATTTCGAGGTCGCCGACTACCGGCAGCTCGACAAAGAAAGTCGTGCCGTAATTCGGCCTGCTCGAAGCGTAGATATTGCCTCCGTGCTCATGCACGATGCCGTAAGAGATGGACAGCCCGAGGCCCGTCCCCTTGCCGACCTCCTTGGTCGTAAAGAACGGGTCGAATATCCTGTTCACTATATCCTCGGAAATGCCTTTGCCCGTGTCCTCTATCGAGATGATGACCTTTCCGGCGGAGAGCCTGCTCGATATCCTGATCCTGCCGGCGGAGCCGCCCTCTTTGATGGCGTCGCTCGCGTTGTTTACGAGGTTCAGGAGGACCTGCTGGATCTGGCTGGAATCCATCATGGTCCAGGGCAGCGCCGAGTCCAGGTCGAGCAAGACCTGCACGTTGTCGATCTTGAGCTGGTAGGACCTGAAATCGACGCTGTCCCGGATTATCCGGTTCACGTCGCCGTACTTCTTCTCAGGCCTCTTCCACCTCGCGAACGTGAGGAGGTTCTCTATTATCTTTTTGCACCTGTGCGAGGCGTCGTTTATCTTGCGGAGCTTGGAGACCGCGCTCTCTCCGAGGCCGTCCTCCATGAGGAGCTCGGAGAAGCACATTATGCCGGTAAGGGGGTTATTGAGCTCGTGCGCGACGCCGGAGACAAGCTCGCCAAGCGAGGAGAGTTTGTCTGCCTGTATGAGCTTCTGGGTAAACAGCCGTTTTTCGGTGATGTCATGGACGTAAACGACCGCGCTCCTCTTTCCCGAAGAATCGTTTTCGAGTATGGGGTAGGACTGCCAGACGAACACCTTTCCGTCCGGAGTGGTGAACTCGATCTCAGTAGGCGCCGATGTCTCTATCGACCTTCTTATGGGACAGTTCCTTAACGGCGGCTCGATCCCGAATGCCGCGTATATGTTCCTGCCCGCGGCGGCCGACTCCGAGAGGCCGTTGGCGTCCAGGAACGACCTGTTGGCCTCTATTATCCTGTAGTCCTCGCCTACCAGCAGTATGAAATCCCTTATGCTGTCGTAAATGAGCCGGAGCTTGTTCCTCGCCTGCTTGAGCTCCTCCTCTTCCTGCATGATTATCCTGTTTGCCTTCTGAAGCTCGGAGTTCTTCCTGTCGAGGTCCTCGTTCAGGAGCTTCAGTTCCTCGTTTATGGCATGCAGCTCCTCGGTCTGGCTCTGGGTCTCCTCGTAGGCGACCTCAAGCTCCTCGTTCATTATCCGGAGCTGCTCGTTGAGCTCGGTGGTTTCGCTGTTCTTCGCCTCTATTTCCTCGAGGTATCTGGCCCTATCCGCGTTCCTGCCGCCTACCTCATCGGCCATCCTGTTGAACGACCTGGCCAGCACGGATATCTCGTCCCCGCCCTCTTCGGGCAGGTTTATCCTCGCGCCGTGTTCGCCGCTTCCGAAAGCCGAGAGCTTGTCCTTAAGCTCTTTGATGGGCTTGGTTATCCTGTAGGTGGAAATAAGCGCCGCCAGAAGAGAGAGGCTTACGGCTATGATGGTCACTACCGCGATAACCTGCTGGTTTTCCCTCTGGATAGCCCACATCCTCTCCTTCGAGATGCCGACGTCGAGAGAGCCTATGATGAGCCCCTTCGAGTCCCTTATAGGCTCGAAGGCGGAGATGAGCGTGAGCCCG
>MGPL01000078.1:0-3191 GCA_001797415.1 Deltaproteobacteria bacterium GWA2_55_10 | reverse complement strand
TGGGTCTCGATGGGCGGCTGGAGGCGGGAGCCCCTGGCATTCCTGCCGCTCGCGTCGGTTATGTTCGTGGAGACCCTGACGCCTCCGGATGAGACCGTCGTAAAGAACCCCGGCAGCTTGTAGGAGACCATGTCCGGCACGAAGCTGTCGTTGTTTATGACATCAGCCGTTATTATTGCGCCTACAGGAGAGCCCTTCTCGCTAAAGACAGGCGTGACCACGGTGAGCGCGATGATACCCGCGGCCTCCGGGCCGGTCTTTTCCTTCAACGGGAATATCTTCTCGAACAGGGCGTTGCCTTCGAGCTTTACCAGGCTCTCATCGAGCACCTCGGTCGCCACCTGCGGCTCCCTGGTCTCGATGGCCTTTGCGACAAGGCCGTTCAGGAGTACCCTGTCGCCGCTTAAGGGGCTGTTGGCCCTGGCGATGACCTTGCCGTCCAGATCAGTTATAACCCAGAGGTCGACATAGGGCCTCATCTGCTTCCAGGCGGACATCATACGCCTCAGATAGTCCGTATTCCTGCCGGCAACGGAGCGCTTTATTTCTTCCATGGAGGCGGCCTGGAGCATGCCGTAGCGCATCTGCTCGCCCCTTATATAGTACTCGGTCCATGCCGCCTTCATGCCGGTCGAGACCTGCTCTCTGGCGTGCTCGATGAGCCTTGAATCGACCACCTTGTATGAAATATAGGCCAGGAGCGACATGGGCAGGAGCACGACCGAGAGGAATATCACCGTGAGCTTGAAGCCCATCGGCTTTCCGGAAAAATATCTGAGGAGAGATTTCATAATTTCCTGTATATGTTGAGTCCCCGGCCTATTGCCGCGTATTTGTGAGCGTAGCTGCTGGGCAGCACCTCGGCCTTGCCCATGACGAGCATGCCGCCGGGTTTCAGCGCGTAGTCCAGCTTCTGGAATACGCTTTCCTGAAGCGCCTTATTGAAGTATATGAAGAGGTTTCTGCAAAAAAGTATGCTGACCCCTTTTATCGAAGGGCTCTGGATGATGTCCAGCGTGCCGAACCTGATGAGCGAACGGAGGTTCATGCCGACCTTGAAAAGCCCGTCGGCCTGGACGAAGTGCTTATTCCTGAGGCCATCCGGGACGTTCGAGAGAGCCTCTTCCCTGTAGGCGGCCCTCCTGGCCTGCTCAAGGGCTTCGCAGTCTATGTCGGTCGAGAAAATGCGGGAGCCCGCGAAGATGTGGGCCGGCATCACTTCCGAGAAGAGGATGCCGAGAGAATATGCCTCCTCGCCGTAGGCGCAGCCGCAGCACCAGGCCTTTATCGGAGACCCGGAGAGCTCTGTTCTTATTATGTGCGAAAGGGACTCGAAGACCTCGGGCTCTCTGAAAAACTCGCTTACCTTGATGGTGACGGCCGAGAAAAGCCTGTAATATTCGGAAGGGTCCCGGTCAAGCAGGTCGAAATATTCGCCGTAGGAAGAAGCCTTGCCGGCATTGAGGAGCTTGGAGACCCTGCGGGAGAGGGTGGTCCTTTTATAGTTGCGGAAGTCCCAGCCCTTCTCGGCATACACCTTCTCCAGAAGGAGTGTAAGTCCATGGTCCGAGCTCCTGGAGCTCTGGTTCTGGAGGGTGCGCGCGACAACGTTCATGGCTGCATATACCCGAGGGAAAGATCGTAGCTGAAAGGGCTTATATAGCACATCTGAGTTATTTTTACAATCCCCAGTTTAGCGCGCTCTCCCGGGGACTTTCGGCCTGGCGGTCAAAACCCGCTTGAACAGGGGCTTTCTCTGGGATATTATGAATATTGGACAGGGAACGGACATGGAATCACCTCTACAGACAAAGGGGCGTCACAAATCGGATATAAATCTTTTTATCCAAGAGGTTACAGTGGAAAAAATAACTGCTGACAAGACACTCGACGCCAGGGGACTCTCCTGCCCCATGCCGTCCGTAAAGACCGCGCTTGCGCTTGAAGCGATGGGCTCGGGCCAGGTCCTCCTTGTGCTCACCGACGACCCCGTATCGAAAAAGGACCTTCCCATCTGGGCAGAGGCGACCGGGAACACGCTTCTCGGCTTAACCGAAGAGGACAGTACCATAAGCATATATCTCAGGAAGGGATAGGCGCGTGGCAAAGGCCTATCATCTTGACCTTGACAGGAGAGACCTCAAGGGCGCCGCGATCGCCCTCCTGCCCGGCGACCCCGAAAGGTCGCCGTTAATAGCGGAGGCAATATCCGGGGCCTATGGCTCTGCCTTCTCGCTGCTCGCGTCAAAGAGGGAGTTCACCACCTGCATCACGGAGGTCATGGGCAAAAAGGTGCTCGTGACCTCGACAGGCATCGGCGGCCCGTCGACCTCGATAGCTATCGACGAGCTTGCGCAGCTCGGCGTGAAGACCTTCATAAGGGTCGGCACGACCGGGGCCATTCAGGAACGCATCAAGAACGGCGACTGCGTCATCACGACAGGCTCTGTCCGCCTCGACGGAGCCTCGACCCACTACGCCCCTATCGAATACCCTGCCGTAGCAGATTTCTCCCTTGTCGCCGCCCTTGCAAAGGGCGCAAGAAAGGCCGGCGTCAACTATCACCTGGGCATAACCGCCTCGTCCGACACCTTCTACCCGGGAGAGGAGAGGACCGATTCGTTCATGAAATACAAGCTAAGGAGGTTCAGGGGGGCAACGGAAGAATGGCGGGCCTTGAACGTCTTGAATTACGAGATGGAGTCATCGACCTTGCTTACGGTTACATCGGCATTGGGGCTCAAGGGCGCCTGCATAACCGGCGTCGTTAACAGGGGCAGCACAGGGAAGATAACTCCTCAGGCCCTGAAGACCGGCACAGAGAGCGCGGTCAGGGCAGCGGTTGCGGCGTTGGAGTTTGTGGTGAAGGGAAAGGAGCTTTTGTAAGTCATTTTGTTTCTTTGCGGGTTCAGGTTTGCAACCTGAACCCGAATATTCGTGAACGGGATTACGAATTCAGGGTTCAATTTGGAAAATTGAACCCGCCTGACATCTCACTCACTTTCCTTTAGCTTGATAACAAGCCAACTCTTCTCCATGAAGCGAATAATGGAATACCTCCCGGAGAGCCTCCTCCCGTTGAACCTCACGGTAATCTTGTCTTTGTCCCATTCCTCGTCGATAAAGGTGCCGGCGTCCCAGATCTCCACCTTACCGGCCCCGTAGCTGCCCTCTGGTATCGTCCCTTCGAA
>MGPL01000077.1:10123-13495 GCA_001797415.1 Deltaproteobacteria bacterium GWA2_55_10 | reverse complement strand
ATGAGCGCCTCTACGAACTCCCTGGCGTCGAACTCTTTGAGGTCTTCTACCGTCTCGCCCACGCCGATATACCTGATGGGTATGCCGAGCTCCCTGGCTATGGCCACTATTATGCCGCCCTTAGCGGTGCCGTCGAGCTTGGTGAGCGCGATGCCGGTGACTCCCACGGCCTCGTTGAAGAGCCTTGCCTGGTTAATTGCGTTCTGGCCCGTCGATGCGTCGAGCACAAGGAGGTTCTCATGCGGCGCGCCGGGAAGCTCCCTTCCAGCGACCTTCTTCACCTTCTTGAGCTCTTCCATCAAATTCACTTTGGTATGCAGCCTGCCCGCGGTATCGAGGATGATGATATCCGAGTGCCTGGTGATGGCGGCCTTCATCGCGTCATATACAACCGCGCCGGGGTCTCCGCCCTGGGACTGTCTTATTACAGGGCAGCCGGCGCGCTGGCCCCAGCCTTCGAGCTGCTCTATAGCCGCCGCCCTGAAGGTGTCTCCGGCGGCGAGTATGACCGATTTGCCTGATTGCGAATATCTCGCCGCGAGCTTGCCTATCGTGGTCGTCTTGCCGACGCCGTTTACGCCGAGCACCATTATGACAAAGGGGCTTGAGGTGACCTCAAGCGGCCTCTCGACCTTCTTCAGAATATCGTATATGTAATCCTTGAGGAGCTCCTTGAGCCGCTCTTCGTCCTTGCCCGCGAGCTCTTCCCTGAGCTTGTCGACTATCTCGCTCGCGGCCTTGACACCCACGTCGGAAAGGATGAGGGACTCTTCGAGCGCCTCCAGTATGTCCTCCCTGGATTTGCCCGTGAACGCGGCCTCCACGCTCCCCATGATCGAGTTATGGGTCCTTGCAAGGCCGGCCTTCAGGCTCTCAAAGCCGGCTTTAAGCTTTTTGAACATCCTCTGTTCCTCTTTACCGTTTGTCATCTTCTTTTAGCACAAAAAACAGGCTATTTAAAGTTTTTTGCACTGCTTAAAGGGTTCTTGATGCTTCATTTGATTATAATCGAAAGGAGCTTCATTCACTCCGCAGGAGGTTTTCGCTTGATTTGGATATCAGAAAAATGGTAAATATCATAAACAGTAAGTTACTCACCCGGAAACTTCGCCAAATTTCCCCTTCATCTTTGGAATCCCGCATCCTGAGCCCTGAAAGACAGGATGTCCATGCGCAAACTCACAATCCCCCTTGCCGTGGCGCTCGCATTCGCGGTGCTCGCGCCTGTGCTTTACTGCCTTTATGTAAGCGCAACGGCCTGGTCCGTGCTCGCATCGGCAGTCTCCATCTCCGCTTCGTTCATATTGTGGCGGGTTGCAATGATGCTCGCCCGCCGCTTCGAGGCTTCAGTCCCCGTGCCTGCCCCGCCGCGTGAATCAAACGGCGCTGACGCGGGCGAGAGCAAAAGGCTCGTGGTCGAGCTGGCCTGTGCGCGGGCCCAGGCGCAAGAGACTGAGAAGAAGCTGAAGAAGACGATAAGCGACCTCGAGGAGTTCGCGCTCCTGGCAATAAGGCGGGAGCTTAAAATGCAGGAACTGAGGGAACGGTTTGTACAGCTCAAGAGAGATCATGAGATCAATCGGGATTTTCCGGACTGAAGGAAGGCGGGCAAAGGACTCCGGCTTATTCGATGCCCTGCTGCTCTCTCTTCTCCCGGCTGCGGCAATAGGCGCGGACAGGACCATAACGGAGGCGAGCGCCGGGCTGTGTTCGCTTACCTGCTATTCAGGGCGCGAACTCAGGGGCATGTCCCTGGAAAAGCTCCTGGACAGAGGCATTCCGGCCGCTCACGCTTTCGAGGCGCGGCTTTTTACAAAGGACGCTCGCGCAGTCCGCGTAAGGGCGACCATGCTGAGATCCGGGGCCGCGGCGGTCATCGTCCTGCAATCCCTCGAGAACGAAGAGAGGCTTTCATCCGAGCTTAAGTCCTCGAACGGGCGGCTTGAAGAGCGCGAGAGGTATCTCGCTGACTTCAGGGAAGGCGTATTCAGGATGCTCACCGACCTCGACAGGAGCGAAAGCGAGCTCAAGGGCGCGCTTGTGAAGTTAGGCGAAACGCAGATGCAGCTCATTCAGTCGAGCAAGATGACCGCCCTGGGAGAGCTTGCGGCAAGCCTTGCCCATGAGGTAAGCCAGCCGCTTACCGTCGTGATGGGCCTTTCACAGGGGGCGCTGCGCACGATCGAAGAGGGCACGCAGGAGCATAGGAAGATGCACCTCATCTCGGAGGCGGCAAAGAAGATGGAGGCGGTGGTAAAGCACCTTCGCGTATTCGCCAGGGTCGAGCCGCCGGAGCTCAAGGCCATAGACCTCAATCAGGTAGTACGGGACGCCTTTCTTATATTGGGCGAGATGCTCCATTCCAATTCTATCGAAATCATAATGGAGCCGGGGCAGGTCCCCCGGGTCCTCGGGAACCCGAACAGGCTCGAGCAGGTGATAATAAACCTCGTGACAAACGCGCGGGACGCCATGCCTGAAGGCGGCGCGCTAACAGTGAGGACCGGCACGATAGAAATAAAAGGCTCCCGGTTCGCGGAGCTTACAATACGGGACACCGGGACCGGGATACCCGAGGGCATTCTGGACAGGATATTCGACCCGTTCGTAACGACCAAGGAGGCAGGAAAGGGCACGGGCCTGGGGTTATCGATCACCAGCGGCATAATCAAAGAGCACAGGGGCGAGATAAGGGTATCGACCGATGAGGGCGGCACGGCCTTTCACATCATCATACCCGCCGAGGAGAGAGGTTGAACTCTCAGCCTTGAAATGTTAGTTGTAGTAGGGCGCGCCGTGCTCACCAATAATAATCCCCCTCATTCCCCCTTTAGAAAAGGGGGAAGTACAGACCGCTTCGCCGCAGGGCTCGTTCCTTAATACCTGGCTTCCAGGGCGCGGGTAATCATCATTTTATGCACAACGCCATCCTCGACATGATACTCCCCCGCGTCTGCCTTCTGTGCGGCCGTGAAGGCAATGCAGACGGGCTCTGCTCCGCTTGCAACGCCCTTATCCTTGAAAAAAGGATCGGCTCGCCTGCCTGCACGGTATGCGGCAGCCCTCTGCCGAACTCGGCGGGGCCCGACCACGCCTGCGGCCAGTGCATAACGGAAAGGGTCCCTTTCCTCTGCGCGCGGAGCGCGCTTGTCGCGGAAGGCGCGGTACTGGAGGCCGTTCACCGGTTCAAGTACGGCAACGAGGTGAGCCTGGCTGGAACGCTCGGAGCCCTGATGTGCCGCGTTGCGCTGCCCCAGGCCCCTCACCTGATAGTCCCTGTTCCGCTGCACGTGAGACGGCTCAGGGAGCGCGGCTTCAACCAGTCGCTCCTGCTCGCGAATGTGGTCTCAAAGGCCTTGAACGCGCCCGTGG
>MGPL01000077.1:929-10115 GCA_001797415.1 Deltaproteobacteria bacterium GWA2_55_10 | reverse complement strand
CTTCTCGTGGACGACGTCTACACCACGGGCGCTACGATAAAAGAGTGCGCCGCCGTATTGAAGAGAGGCGGCGCGACGGTCATGGCTCTCACGCTTGCGAGGGCTGTCAAGGTGTGATAATTTAGCAGGCAGCCGAAAAAGTCCATCTGCTGCTGCGGGGTCAGGTTTTCAACCTGACCCCGAATAATTCGTATAGGGCATACAAAATTTCGGGTTCAATTTACAGAATTGAACCCGCCAAAAAATTTTGTGTCTGCGGCCAGAGGCCGATATAAAATCGATTATTGGTCAGATATAAATCTGCGCGAATGAAATCGCTCCGGGTTTTTCTCCTTCTCCCCGCCGGGGAGAAGGCTGGGATGAGGGGGAACGGCATTGAAAGCCCCCTCACCTTACTCCTCTCCCCCAGGGGGAGAGGATATTATATACATTGCACGCAAACCGCCCGACATTAGACTGGAGAGAGTAAGAAATGGGCAAGGTAATCACACTCAGAAGTCTTTTAAAAGAGCTGCCGAAGACAAGGCGAGGCAGGAAGGTCGTATTCACCAACGGCTGCTTCGATATCCTTCATGCCGGTCATGTCAGATACCTGAAGAAGGCCCGCTCTCTCGGAGGCATGCTCATAGTGGGCATGAACAGCGACTCGTCCGTGAAGTCGATAAAGGGGGATCGGCGGCCCATAGTCCCCGGGAAGGAACGGGGCGAGGTCCTCTCAGCCCTCGCGTGCGTCGATTACGTAGTGCCGTTCAACGAAAGCACGCCGTTGAAGCTCATTGAGGCGATACGGCCGGACATACTTGCCAAGGGCGCGGACTGGGCCGCGAGGGACATAGTCGGGGGGGAATTCGTAAAGAGAAACGGCGGGCGGGTGGCGCGCATAACCTTATTGAAGGGCAGGTCCACCACCAACATAATACGCCGGGTCATAGAGCTTCACGCTGACACAAAGCGCAATCAGCGGTAAGCGGACTCGTTGTTCTCGAACCAGTAATGGCAGACGCGCGCGACGAGCTCCGTATATTCGTCGTAGTCCACGGGCTTCACGAGGAAGCTGTTCGCGCCGAGCCTGTATGCCGCCGCGATGTCGCTCCTGTTGCTCGATACCGTGAGCATCACGACAGGCACCATACTCGTCCGCTCGTCAGCGCGTATCCTTCTAAGCACCTCGAAGCCGTCTATCCTGGGGAGCCTGATGTCGAGGAGCACGAGGTCCGGCCTTTTCTCTATCCTTCTGCCCGCGTGGCGCCCTGTCCCGAAAAGCCAATCAAGCGCGTCCTCTCCGTCGTAAGCCACAACAAGCTCCGCGCCGTTCTCGCATTCCGAAAAAGCGCCCTTTGAGAGCTCCACCGCCTCCGAAGAGTCCTCGACGAGAAGTATTGTCCTGGCCATCTCATTGCTCCTTTTCAAGCGTAAAATAGAAAGCGGCCCCCATGCCCGGCCCGCTCTCGGCCCATATCCGGCCCCCGTGCCGCTGCATGATCCTCTGGACCGTGGCCAGGCCTATGCCCGTTCCAGGGAACTCCTCGGCAGGATGGAGCCTCTGGAACGGCTGGAAGAGCCGCTCGGCGTATCTCATGTCAAAGCCCACGCCGTTGTCCCTGACGCAAAATACGGTCCTGCCGTATTCCTCTCCCGAGATGCCGACCTCTATCGCGGCCTCCTCGGTCTTGGATGTGAACTTCCATGCGTTGCCCAACAGGTTCTCGACGACCATCCTCATCAGGCCCTCATCCCCCCGCACCGCCATTCCCTCTTCAATCTTTATCCTTACCTTTCGTTCAGGCGCGGCCTTCTGCAAGTCTGTTATCATGCCCCAGGCAAGCCCAGAGAGGTTCACTCTCCCGTAGGAGACCTCGGACCTCATCACGTAAGAGAGGTTCAGGAGGTCGTCTATGAGCTGACCCATGCGCCTGGCGGCCCCCCTTATCCTGTTGAGCTGGTCCTGTCCGTCGGCATCCAGCTTATCCTTTTGCTTTTTCAAAAGCAGTATGCTGAAGCCGTCTATGAGGCGTAGCGGCGAGCGCAGGTCGTGCGCCACCGAATAGGTGAAGGTCTCTATCTCCCTGTTAGCGGCAGCAAGGCCCTCCATCGCTTTCTTCAATTCCGCAGTCCTCTCCTCCACCCTCTTTTCAAGTTCCCTGGAGAGCTTCAAGACCTCTTCCTCTGCCCTCTTCCTTTCGGTTATGTCCTGCACGATCCCTACCATGCGCGCAGGGTTGCCGGCCTCATCCCTTACAAGCTCCCCCTGTATATGGACATAGCGTTCCTCTCCGTCCCGGATTATGCGGGCGTCCAGCGAGTAGGGTTTCCCCTTAAGGGCATCGTCTATCGATCTTCTTACGAATTCCCTGTCCTCCGGGTGGATGGCATCAATAAGGTCTTCGTAGGTCGTGAACTCCTCCTTCGATTTTCCGTATATCCTGTAGACCTCGTCCGACCTGTGGACGTAATTATTGGGTATATCCCACTCCCAGTTGCCGATATTGGCTATCCTCTGAGCCTCTTTCAGAGATGACTCGCTCTTCCTTAGGGCCTCTTCGGCGCGCTTGAGAGCCGTAATATCAGTCACAATCCCGCAGAATGCGTATTTCTTCCCGAATTTATCCTTCAGGACAAACCTTGTGAGAAGACCGTAATGGATGCCGTCAGGCAGGGGGATCTCCTCTTCAGTCTGGACAGGCGCATCTGCTTCAATCACCCGCAGGTCTCCCCTGTGCAACCTTTCTGCTACTTCAGCGGGCATGATATCAAAGACGGTCTTTCCATGTAGCTCCTCCTGGGCTTTTCCCAGACCCGACGAGAACGCCTTGTTGATAAAGATCATCCTGCCTTCCATGTCGTTCATAAAGACGGAATTATCCATGCCGTCGAGTATGGCCCTCAACCTCTCTTCGCTCTCCTTCAATGCGTCCTCGGCCTTTCGCCTCTCCGTCACATCGATTATCCCGGCTATGGCTCCCTTGTACTCGCCGCCTTCCATTATGGGAGAGGCAGCCAGGGCGGCATAGAGCCTCGCGCCGTTCTTTTTTATGAACTCCGCGTCGGTAAGCTCCTTTATCCCCCTCCTGCGTCTCGCTATCCTGGCCTTTGCCCTTTCAATCTCTTCCGCGTCCATGAAATCAAAAATCGGCCTGTCCATCATTTCCAGCACCGTAAGCCCAAGCATCTCGGCCATCCTGGGGTTAAGGTAAGTAACCGTGTTGTTCTCATCTATCACCATTATCCCCTCCTGGAGGCTCTCTATAAGCGTCCTGTACCTCATCTCGCTCTCTTCGAGCGCGCGCTCTGCGATCCTCCGCTCGGTTATGTCCTGCACTATCCCGCTCATCGTGTCAGGCTTCCCTTCCGCATCAAATGAGACCGCTCCCTCGCAGAACAATATCCTCTCGCTCCCGTCCTTCCTTATTATCCTGTGCTCCAATTGATAGGTCTTTCCCTGATACAAGGCCGCGCTTACCCTGTCCCTGACCATATCCATGTCGTCCGGGTGAATGAGATTCAGGTATTTCTCCAAGGTCGCCCCGAACTCCTGCCTCGCCACGCCGAATATCCTGTACGTCTCTTCCGACCAGTAGACGATATCCTTCTTCATATCCCATTCCCAGCTCCCCAGGTGCGCGACCCTCTGGGCGTTGGCGAGGCCCTCCCTTTCCTTCTCAAGCTCAGCCGTCCTTGTCTTTATGCTCTGGGCCATGTCGTTGAAGGCGGCGGAGAGCACCCCTATCTCGTCTTTTCTCCTTACCGGTATGAAGATATCGTAGTTGCCGATAGAGATTGCCCTGGCGCCTCCCACAAGCCTGCGGAGGTCCAGGACTATTATCCTCATGAAATAAAAGACGAGCGCGCCCGTAAAAAGTATGATGACCCCGGTAAGGATGCCGGTGTACAATTGCAGTTCCCTGACTCCATGCAGCAGCTCTTCACTGTCCACCTCTGATATCAGCGTCCAGCCCATGACCGGGATGCACATCGAGGCCCCTGCGACCTCGACACCCCTGTAGTCCTTATAGATGCCTGTAAACTCCCTGAGCTTTTCAAGGCAAGACCTTACCGGGACTGTATCAACCCGCTGTCTGAGAACGGCGCCTGGTATGAACCTCGATTCGGTTATCATGAGCCTGTCCCGGTTCACGAGGTATATCTCCATCGTCTCCCAATAGTACTTGGAGGTCCATGTGAGCGCGCCTATGTCACGGAGGTACTCGCCGGTAAAGAACTCCGCGAACTTCGATAGCTCTACAAACCCGGTAATGACCCCGATGACCTTGCCCTTTTCAACCCTGCTGTAGATGGGGGCTGATACCGACACTTCCGGCATCCCGGAGAGGCCCCTTGTAACCTCGGCTATATAAACGCTTTTCAGGCCCCTTATGAAAAATTCCTCTTTGGATAGATCCCGCCCCTGCAGCCACGGCATAGTCGAAGCGAGCACCCTGCCGTCAGCGCCGGTTATGATACTGAGGCGGTACATGCTTCTAAGGAGCGGCAGCTTGTATGTCCTTATGTAGTCGCTCAGGAGCCTTCCCGTTATCATCCTTTCCTTCAGCTGGTCGAGCGACCTTACGATGTAGTCGTCCGTTGCAAAATCCTGGATCCTGGCCCTGCTCATCTCAAGATAGAGGAGGACGAACCCCTCCCTCTCGTCCGTGTATCGCTGGAGGCTGGCGAATACTTCCTTTTCAAGCTCATCCCTTGCGTGCGAAAACACGGCGAATATCGCCGCGAACATGGGGATGAGGATAAGGAGAAAGGCTATAAGCACCTTGTATGTGAGGGAAAATCCTTTTTCCATTATCCTTCCCTGGCCTGGAATGCTCCGGTAATGAACACCATTTCGAGTGTACTTTAAGAGTCCGGCTTGTCAAACCCCGCCAATGTAGCTTTTGCTACAGATTTGTGGTATCTGTGCTGATATATTTTTTAATAAAAAGCGATTGGGAGGGACGGATGAAAAAGGTCTCCTTGGCTCTTGCGGCGGCAGCTGCCGCGCTTCTTTTGACCTCAACGGCAGCGAGGTCGGAAATAAACGTGAATATAGGGATAAACGTCCCCCCGGTAATAGTGGTGAAATCACCTCCGAGCGTGGTCGTGATCCCGGGGACTTACATATATTTCGCGCCTGACATCGATGACGAAATGTTCTTCTACGGCGGCTGGTGGTGGAGGCCCCACAACAGCAGATGGTACAGGGCTGCGGAGTTCGGAGACCCCTGGGTCGTAATAGAAATCGGGCGGGTCCCCGGGGTGCTCTTGAGGGTGCCAACGGATTACAGGCGCGTGCCTCCGGGACATCAGAAGATACCCTACGGCCAGATGAAGAAGAACTGGCGGCAGTGGGAAAAAGAACGCAAATGGGAGAAGGCCTCGCATAAAAGGGAAGAAATGCGCGAGCACAAGGGCGAGCATAAAGGCGGCCGCGGCAAAGAAGGCCACGGCAAAGGCAAGCACGACTGAGCGCGGACAGTTTAATAATTCAAACGGCCCTCGAATTCAGTTGTCATTCTGAGCAAAGCGAAGAATCTCCGGGAAGAAATCAGGCCGAGATTCTTCGTCGCCTTCGGCTCCTCAGAATGACAGTTTAAACCTCTCCGCCGTCGGGTTCAGGGTTGCACCCTGAACCCGATTGTTCCTGAATGGCCCGCGAATCTCGGGTTCAATTTGCAAAATTGAACCCGCCGTTCGGATGGGGATTAAAAATAATCTCCCCTGCCCCCTCTTTAAAAAAGAGGGGGAAAAAGACAAAAAAAGCCCCGCGCTCATTGAGCGCGGGGCTTTTTTTCTAACTATTGCTACATTCTTTATACAGGCTGCTTAAAAAGCTCCATATGCAAGGCCCAGGTTAAATCGGGGAGCGAGGAACGAGTCGTACTCTTCATGTACGTCGCTTCTGCCGCGACTTGACAAGCAGATGGACTTATTTAATGCCTGCCTTAGCAGTCGTAGTACAGCGCAAACTCATAGGGCACCGGACGGAGCCTGATGGGGTCAAGCTCTGCCTTCTTCTTGTACTCTATCCATGTGTCGATGACGTCCTGGGTGAAGACGTCGCCCTTCATGAGGAACTCGTGGTCGGCCTTGAGAGCGTTCAATGCCTCTTCGAGGGAGCCGCAGGCCGAAGGCACCTTTGAGAGCTCCTCGGGGGAGAGGCCGTATATGTCCTTATCGAGCGGCTCGCCCGGGTGTATCTTGTTCTGTATGCCGTCGAGGCCTGCCATGAGCATTGCCGCGAACGCCAGGTAGCCGTTGCAGGACGGGTCAGGGAACCTTACCTCTATCCTCTTGGACTTCGGTGAGGGCGAGTACATGGGTATCCTTATTGACGCCGAACGGTTCCTCGAGGAATAGGCGAGGTTGATGGGAGCCTCGAAGCCGGGCACCAGCCTCCTGTAGGAGTTTGTGCCGGGGTTGCAGAACGCGTTCAGCGCCCTCGCGTGCTTCAGGATGCCGCCTATGTAGTAAAGGGCCATCTGGCTCATGCCGCCGTACTCGTTGCCCGCGAAGAGCGGCTTGCCGCCCTTCCAGATCGACTGGTGGACGTGCATGCCGCTGCCGTTGTCTCCGAATATGGGCTTGGGCATGAAGGTAACGGTCTTGCCCCACCTCTTGGCGACGTTCTTCACGATGTACTTGAACCACATGAGCTTGTCGCCCATGCGAAGGAGGCTGTCGAACCTCATGTCTATTTCGGCCTGTCCGGCTGTTGCGACCTCATGGTGCTGTCTCTCGACCCTGATGCCGACCGACTCCATCACCATGCTCATCTCGGAGCGGATGTCCTCCTGGCTGTCAGTGGGCGGGACCGGGAAGTAGCCTTCCTTGTGCCTGGGCTTGTAGCCGAGGTTGGGGCACTCCTCACGGCCCGTGTTCCAGGTGCCCTCTACCGAATCGATGGCGTAGAAGCCCTGGTTCGCGCTCTGGGAGTACCTGATGTCGTCGAATATGAAGAACTCTGGCTCAGGGCCGAAGTAGGCCACGTCGCCTATGCCCGTGGACTTCAAGTATGCCTCGGCCTTTATTGCGATATTCCTCGGGTCCCTTGAATAAGGCTCCTTGGTTATCGGGTCTACTATATTGCAGATGATGCTCATGGAGGGCGTCTCATGGAACGGGTCCATGATGGCCGTGGTCGGGTCAGGCATGACGAGCATGTCGCTCGCGTGTATGGGCTGCCAGCCCCTTATGCTGGAGCCGTCAAAGCCAAGGCCCTCTTCGAAGACGTCCTCTGAAAGCTCGCCGACGGGCACTGAAAAGTGCTGCCAGATGCCCACGAAGTCGAGGAACTTGAAATCGACCATCTTCGCGTTTTTCTCTTTTGAAAGCTTAAGTACGTCCTTAGGCGTCATTACATACCCTCCTTTTGTCAAGGCAGCTGAAAAAGTCCATCTGCTTTGTTGTCGTCGTCGCGGCAGAAGCGGCGTACAAGAAGAGTACGCCGCATTCCTCGCTCCCCGATTTAACCGGGGCCTCGCATATGGAGCTTTTTGAGCAGCCTTAATTATCTCATTTTATAAGGCCAAATTTATCGAATGCCAGATACGTCAGATGGCCTCTTCGCCGCGCTCTCCGGTCCTTATCCTTACGACCTCGTCGACCGAGGTGACGAACACCTTGCCGTCTCCTATGCGCCCGGTCCGGGCGGCATTCACGATGGTCTCGACCACCTTCGTCACCATCTCCTCCCTTACCACAATCTCCATCTTTATCTTGGGAAGGAAATCCACGACATACTCGGTGCCCCTGTAGAGCTCGGTGTGGCCTTTCTGCCTGCCGAAACCCTTGACCTCAGAGACGGTTATGCCCTTTATCCCTATCTCGTTGAGGGCCTCTTTAACCTCGTCGAGCTTGAAGGGCTTTATTATCGCCTCGATCTTCTTCATCGACCACACCTCCCGGGATTGAGTTCCCCCCAAAAACTAACACAGGGCAGACCTGCTTGTAAAGCTCCTTTGGCCTCTTTAAATCGCTTTTATTTAAATACTGTTTTAGCAATATCCATGCCGCGATTTCTTCGAGAAAATCAGGCATACTTCGGGATAAGGCGGGGGCCGAAGACTAAAAAATAAGCACATGGCAAAGCCCCTGCACAGAATTTACTCAGATGGGCCCAGGGTGTATAATAAGACGGTCATGACAGCGCACATGAGAAAGGCCCCAGGGCGGCTATTCCGGATATTTCCGTTTTTAATTCTTATTCTGGCCTTCACCCAACCCGCTTTTGCAGAGGAGCCAGCCTTGAGAAAGGCGCCTGTTGACAAGGACGGAAGGTATTATAACCCCTGGGCAGAGGAAGGGGGCCGCTCTTTCCTCGACTTCCTCAAATGGAGGCTCTCCAGAAATCTTTGGTCAGCGGAGAAGAAAAGGCCATACGACTTTGCCGTTACAAGGCCGGATTTCGCTTCGCTTAACTCCACTGAAGGCAACTGGTTCGTCTGGCTCGGCCACTCGACCGTGCTCATGAGGGTCAACGGCAAGACCATCATCACAGACCCTGTCTTCTGGGACGTGAACTTCCTCGTCAAGAGAAAGACCCCGTTCCCGATAGAGCCGCTCCTGCTGCCGAAGATAGACTTTGTCCTCATATCCCACGGCCATTACGACCACCTGAACACGAAGACCATAGAGTTCCTCAAAGAAAAACACGACCCCTTCTTCATTACAGGCCCCGGATACGGAGCGTACTTCAAATCGCTCGGCATCACACGGCACGCGTCCCTGAACTGGTCAGAGGAATATGTCACCGATAGCGTCAGTATAACATCGCTACCTGTCCAGCACTGGTCAAAAAGGACCCTGTCGGACTCCAACCGGATGCTCTGGTGCAGCTTCCTCATCGAACACTCCGGCAAAAGATACTACTGGATAGGCGATTCCGGCTACTTCTCAGGCTTCAGGGATATAGGCCTCAAGTACGGCCCCATTGACATCGTCTTCGCGCCGATAGGCGCGTACGAGCCCCGCTGGTTCATGAAAGAGAACCACATGGACCCCGAAGAGACGCTCAAGACAGCCAGAGACTTGAACGCCCGCACGCTAGTGCCCATACACTGGGGCACCTTCGACCTCTCCGATGAACCGCTCCCGCAGCCCATCCGGAAACTCAAAGAAGCACACTCAAAAAACCCACACCCTGACCTCACCATCCTCCCCCACGGCGGCTCGTTGAGGGATTAGCTGGATAAAACC
>MGPL01000077.1:0-919 GCA_001797415.1 Deltaproteobacteria bacterium GWA2_55_10 | reverse complement strand
ACCTTTTTGTAAAAAGGTTCTCTCAAACTCTCTCCAAAAACTTTCAGTTCTTCCCGTCCGGCCCCCCATAAGTTCTCTGGGGGGCCGGACGGGAACCAAAAGTCTTTGAAGGGGGTCCGGGGGAAACTTTCTACAGAAAGTTTCCCCCGGTATGTTCCATCTGCTAACCCTTCGGGCCGCCGATGCGATTTTCAGCGCCGTTGGCGAGGCGTTTTATATTGTCCTTGTGTTTGGCGATGATGAGGACGGCGATTGCTATTGCGAGGGGCATGTAAGGTCTGTCCCTGTGAAGGAAGGAGAGGAATATCGGGAGCGAGGCGGCGGCTATCATGGAGGCGAGCGACACATATCGTTTGATCGCTGCGGCGAGGACGAATACGAGTGCGGAGAGGATGGTCGCGGCCGGGCTTATGACGGTCATTACGCCGAGGGCAGTGGCAACGCCCTTGCCTCCCCTGAAGCCGAGGAATACGGGGAAGATGTGGCCCAGGAAAGCGGCGAGGCCCGTCAGGCTTATGAGGATGCTGTCCAGGCCGAGGCTGATCGCAATGAGGACAGGGATCGCGCCTTTGAGGACATCTCCGGCGAGCGTAAGTATGCCCGCGAGCTTGCCGGATGTGCGCCCGACGTTCGTTGCCCCTATGTTGCCGCTCCCGGCCTTTCTCGGATCAACGCCGCCGTAAGCCCTTGTGACGAGGACACCGGTCGGCACAGAGCCCAGGAGATAGGCCGCTGGTATGAGCAGGTAATAGAGTACAGGGATATGCATCAGGCCTAATGCCCTCCATTTCAGAATAAAAAAGCAGGGCATTATACCACCAAAGCCTTTTGGCAGGCAAACCTGTTGAGAAGATGGTCGGTATGGGAAAAAACGGATTATTACGATGATTTTATGAACGGATAAAAACTGCGGACTTGT
>MGPL01000076.1:7596-8047 GCA_001797415.1 Deltaproteobacteria bacterium GWA2_55_10 | reverse complement strand
AGGCGGGAACAAACAGCGCGATTAAAGCAGCGGTGGCGGCGCTTGAGTTTGTGGTGAAGGGGGAAGGGCTTTAAGAGGCATGAAATAAGTCCATCTGCTTTTTACGGGTTCAGGTTTGCAACCTGAACCCGAATATTCGTGAACGGGATTACGAACTTCAGGGTTCAATTTGAAAAATTGAGCCCGCAGCTATGCTTTTAAAATCTCACTCACTGCCAAGCTTTATCACAAGCCAGTTCTTCTCCATGAACCTGATTATGGAATACCTCCCGGAGAGCCTTCTCCCGTTGAACCTCACGGTAATCTTGTCTTTGTCCCATTCCTCGTCGATAAAGGTGCCGGCGTCCCAGATCTCCACCTTACCGGCCCCGTAGCTGCCATCCGGTATCGTCCCTTCGAAGGCGGCGTAGTCGATCTCATGGTCCTCGACCTCGACCGCGAGCCTCTTTAC
>MGPL01000076.1:0-7558 GCA_001797415.1 Deltaproteobacteria bacterium GWA2_55_10 | reverse complement strand
TCTTCAAGACCCCCTTGTGCTCCAGCCTGAGATCGAAATGGAGGTGTTTCGCTTCGTGCCTGTGCACCACGAATTTAAGCACCTTTTTCAAGTCAAGCCCCCTTGTTGACAGTTTCCATTACCATGCTATTTTCAGATTATACCTCTTTATGGCTGATTCCACAAAGCCATGCAAAGGAAAAAAGAATGCATAAAACGATAATAGCCGTTGCCGTCATGTTTTTAGCCTTGACAGCTGGCTGCGCCCCGGTCATCTCAAAGGATACGCTCAAGACGGTCGACCGCGACATCCGGTTCCAGGATGTAGTGAAGGACCCCGGCGCGTTCACGGGCAGGTCGGTCGCCTTCGGAGGGACAATAATGGACACCGAGAACCGGGAGGGAACGACGGTCATAGAGGTGCTCCAGGAGGGGCTCAATTCCCAGCTAAAGCCTGTGGAGCCGGATGAGTCTGCCGGAAGGTTCCTGGCGGAGCTGGAAGGATTCAGGGACCCGGCCATATACGCGCCCGGGAAAGGCATTACGATAGCAGGGGAGATTACCGGGACCGAGAGGAGAAAATTTGGAAAAGGGAGCTACAATTACCCTGTCATAAAGACCAGGGAGCATTACCTGTGGGAGAGGCGTGGCTATGAGCCTGAGCCGAGGATAGGCATAGGAATAGGGCTCGGCTATTGGCATATAGACTGAGCAGTTCTTTTGACCTGGCAGGCTGCTACAGGACCGTGCCATCCCTTTCGACCGTATCGAGGAAGGCCTCGACCACATCGGGGTCGAACTGGGTGCCGGAGCAACGTTTCAGCTCGGCTACGATAGCCTCAAGGGGCTTGCCCTGCCTGTAGGGCCTGTCCGCGCTCATCGCGTCCACGGTATCGGCAACGGCCAGTATGCGCGCCATCAGCGGTATGTCGCCGCCCTTGAGCCCTTCAGGATAACCCGAGCCATCGAAGTTCTCGTGGTGGTGCCTTATGGCTGGCACTATGCGCTGGAGCTGTCTTATGGGCGCGAGTATGTCAGCGCCCTTCTGCGGGTGCTTCTTTATCATATTGAACTCTTCTTCGGTGAGTTTGCCCGGCTTGTCGAGTATGGCCTCATATGTGCCGAGCTTGCCGATGTCGTGCAGGCGGCCGGCAAGCTCGAGGACGTTAAGCTCCTCTTCGGTGAACCCCATGCGTCTGCCGATGTCCATGGCGTATTTCGTGACCCTGTCCGAATGTCCTTTGGTCCACGGGCTCTTGGCGTCGATGGCTTCCGAGAGCGTCCTCACGGTGCCCAGGAAGAGCTCTCCCAGGTCGCTCACCAGCCTCGCGTTCTCGAGCGCGACGCCTATCTGGTATGCCAGTTTTTCTATTACCGAGAGGTCGTCAGAGGTGAACGCGGCCTTCCTCTTGGCCCCCACTGAAAGCACTCCTATGACCTCCCTCCTCACGGCAAGAGGCACCCTCAGATGCGAAAGGAAGCCCTGCTTGAAAAGGCTTTCTTCAAAAGGCAGGCGGTCGCACTCGGACAGGTCAGGCACGAACTGGGGCCTGCCTGTCTTAAGCAGCTCGGTCGTGGTCGTTTCGGAAAACTCGACCAAAGAGCCTTTTTCGATAGAGATGCCGAAACCGGCTTCATAGATGAACCCGCCTTTCTCGCGGTCTACAAGGGCGACGGTCGCCCTGTCGCAGGGGACCACCCTCGAGACCATCCTCGCGGCTATCTCGAGTATCTCCTTGGACTCAAGCGTCGAAAGGATGGACTTGTCTATCTCGTTCATGGTCTTTATGGTCTCTACCTTCCTTGAAAGGTCCAGCGTCTTGTCGATGGATTCCTGGTAGAGCCTGGCCTCGTCGAGGGCCGTGGAGACCTGGTACGAGATGCCGCCGAGCACTTCGGCGTCCCTTTCAGTCATGCCGTGCTCGTACTTCTGCCTGCTCCCCGTGTAGACGCAGAACAGGAGGCCGAGCCACTCGTCTTTTCTTATGAGCGGGATAAGTATCAGAGTATCAAGGCCGGGTATCCATTCAAAGGCCTTGCGGACAGCCGGGTCATCCGCGGCCCTGATGAGCGCCGGGGCTCTCTCATGGAGAGCCTTTTTTATGAACGGCTCTCCCGGCTTCAAGGAGCTTATGCTGAACACAGGCGCCGCCTCGGGCGCAAGCCCCTTTTGCATCGACGGCTGAAACGACTTGCGTTCCCTGTCCCAGATAAAGGAGAGGCAGGAATCCGTTTCCATTATCTTGCCGAGGCTGCCGACCACATGTTCCATCAACTTGTCGATGTCGGTAGTATGGGCGGTCGCAAATGAGATGGCCAGGAGGTGCTTGGAAATTTCCATCTCCTCCTTCATCCTCTGCGAAGTCTCCTTTACCTTGCTGAAAAGCCTCGCGTTCCTGATATAGACGGCCGTCTGGTTCGCAAAGGTCTGGAGGAACGGGACCTCCTTTTCCGGGAACTCGTTTTTTGTGCTGTAGACTCTCAGGACACCAATCGGCTTGCCTGCCTCGATAACCGGCAAAGCGGCGGACGACCTGCACCCGCGCCTGAACGCCTCCTGACCCCAGGCGGACCTTTCTTCTCCGGATATGTTGTTGAGCGTTGCAGGCTTCAAGCTGTTTAACGCCATGCTGACCTGGTTATCTGCATGCCGATCTCCGTCAAAGGCTGCCTTTATGGGCGCGAGGGACTGATCAAAGCCAGCCTGGGCCTTCGGGATCACTTTCATGGGGTCATGTTCCAGCAGCCCTATCCATGCCATCCTGAAACCGAACCTTACGGCGGTCTCGCAGATCCTCTTGAGCCTGAATTCGAGGTCCAGCTCGGTCATGCCCTGGGAGAAATCGAAGAGCGCCCTCTCCCTCTCCGCGTTCCTCTTCTCCTCTGTTATGTCCTTCATGACATGTATGGAGGTGGCATTCCCGCCGCTTATAGGGTAGAAGTTCACCTTGTAGACCCGGTCCATCTCCGGTATCGCGACTTCCTCAGTCCCGAAGGCCGGCAATATTCCTGCCACCTTTTCCACGCAGGTCCTGAACGGCCCGCTCATCCCGGGGAATACCTCGTAATACGGCTTGCCGATTATCTCTTTGAAATGCAGGCCCGAGACCGCCTGATAGGCCCGGTTGCACTTCAATATCTTCATCTCGCCATCGTGTATGAATATGGGGTCGAGGATGCTGTCGAATGTCGCCTCCCATTCCTGCTTCGATATCAGTAGCCCTTCGGCATAGGCGTTGTTGTCCTCGAGGAGATAGAGCATGGCCCTGCGGGTCTTCTCGAATTCCCGCTCCCTCTCCCTGGCCTTTGCGAGCTCTTCCTTAAGCCTCTCTATCTCGGCAAGGAGCCCGTCCTTGCGCGCAAGGTTGTCCATCAGCCCTTCTCCTTAGGAAGCCTTCCTGCCCAGCAATTTCTCAAGCGCTGCCACCTGGTCCTTGAGCTCCTTTATCCTGAACTCCCGCTCGACGGTAGCCTTCCTGAAACGCTCAAGCTCGTCTACCCGCTCCCTCAACGCCTCCTCGGCTGTCTTCCGGTCGGTTATGTCCTCGCCCGAGCTTATGGCTGCGACGATATTTCCTGATGAGTCCCTGAGCAGTGCGTTGTGCCAGGCTACGACCCTCTCGGAGCCGCCCTTTGTAATTACGGCGCACTCTGCATACTCGAAGCCGCGTTCACCTGAGAAAAGGCCCCTGAAGCATTCCCTCGACTCTTCCCTCTTCTCGTCAGGGATATAGTTTTCAAACCAGTTAATGCCTTTTACCCTGCCCTCATCGCACCCGAGCACTTCGCAGCCCTTTTTGTTGATGCTCGCCACGGTGCCGTCGGGCTTCAATACCAGGAATATGACGCCCGCCATTTCGAAGTAGGTCTCGGCGAGCTCCTTTTCCCTCCTGTAATGGCGCTCGCTCCGAAGGAGATCTTCCTTTGTGGTCCTCAATCTTGTTATTATATTCTGGGTATAAAAGCCGAACCCAATGATGAGCAAAATTGCAACAAGCCTCATCCAGAACTCGTTGGGGTCTGAAGGGAAGAGGTTCTCAAGCAGGTCTTTGGCCGGGTCGAAGAAGAAGTAGTGCGCGAAGGTCTCGATAAACCAGAAGAGGAACGCCAATATGAAGCCGGTTAAGCTCAGCCTGCCGAAAATGTGATTTACATTTTTCAAAGGCATCTGCATTTACTTATGAATTATATGTACCTTATACAGGAAAGTGCCTTGAATATCAAGGTTTTTTGATTTCGGGCTGGATCAGGGAGAGTGGGTCCGGGATGGGTATTGCTTATTATATCAGGTCAGGGGAAAAATCGCTTGCCGCCGGGCGGCATTCCTTCATGCCTTTACGGATGCGAGCCTCTTTTTCATCTCGCCTATCGTAGCGCCGTAGTCAGGGGTGGAGAATATCCCGGAGCCCGATACGAAGACATCGGCCCCCGCGGACGCGACCTCTGCTATGTTGCCGGCCTTTATTCCGCCGTCCACCTCGAGTTCTATGTTTCTGCCCGAGGCCGCTATCATCCCGCGCACCGTCCTTATCTTTGCGAGGCTCGAAGGGATAAAGCCCTGGCCGCTGAAGCCGGGGTTGACGGACATTACGAGTATCAGGTCCGCGTCGTCCATTATGGCCTCCAGGGCGCTCGCGGGCGTGCCCGGGTTGAGCGATACGCCTGCCTTGAGTCCGTGCCCCTTTATTGCCTGCACCGTCTTGTGCAGGTGCCTGGTAGCCTCGACATGGACCGTGATGATGGAACTTCCTGCCCTGGCGAACTCGTCAATATATCTCTCAGGCTCCTCGATCATGAGGTGCACGTCAAGGGGTAATCCGGTCCCCCTTCTTATGGCCTCTACGACAAAGGGCCCTATGGTTATGTTCGGCACGAACCTGCCGTCCATTACATCGACATGGACGTAGTCGGCCCCGCCATCTTCCAAGGCCTTGAGCTCAAGGCCGAGAATGGTGAAATCAGCTGAAAGTATCGATGGGGAAATCTTCATTGAGCCGCCTCGAATACGGATGAATTGAGGCTCAATTTTTAACAGATTTACTCTCCATTGTCCATCATTTAATCAGCAGTAGAGAGGGCTTTTGCACTGCAGCACCTGCTCGGCCCTTGTTCCCGACCTGTAGACGGTTATTCCCTTGCAGCCGAGCCTCCACGCGGCCATGTATGCCTGCCTTACCTCTTCGACAGTCGCCTCGGGCGGAAGGTTTATGGTCTTCGATACCGCGTTATCGGTATATTTCTGAAAGGCGGCCTGCATCTTTATATGGTCCTCCGGCAATATCTCGTAAGCGGTAACGAACACATCCTTTATATGCTCCGGCACCTCGTCCCTGTCCTTTATGTCACCGCCCCTTGATATGTGCTCTATGAGGCTTTCGTTGTAAAAACCCTCTTCCTTTGAGACCTCGGCGACAAGCGGGTTCACCTCGGGGATCTGCACGCCGTTCAATACCTGCCTTACGTAGCTCAAGGAAAAGAACGGCTCTATACCCGAGGAGCATCCGGCTATGATGCTCAGCGTTCCCGTAGGCGCTATGGTGGTGACCGTGGCGTTCCTCACCGGCAAAGCGCCCGGAGCGTCGAATACGCTCCCCCTTATGTTGGGGAAGGGGCCTCGCTCTGTTGCCAGCAGCCGGGAGGTCTCCCACGCCTTTTCGCTTATGAACCGCATGAGCTCCCCGGCAAACCGGTTGCTTTCATCGCTACCGTACCTCATCCTGAGGCGCACCAGCAGGTCCGCGAAGCCCATGACACCCAGGCCTGTCTTCCTGTTGCCCTTTGCCATCGCGTCTATCTCGGCGGTCGGGTACTTGCTCATCTCTATGACATTGTCGAGGAACCGGACGGCCAGGGCGACGGCGCTGCCGAGCTTTTCCCAATCCATCGACCATCCGCCGTTTTCCTTCACCATCCTGCCGACGTTTATAGACCCCAGGTTGCAGGGCTCGTAGCTCAAGAGCGGCTGTTCGCCGCAGGGATTGGTCGCCTCGAAATGCCCGAGGTGAGGCGTCGGGTTTGCCTTCTCTATCCTGTCGATGAAGATCAACCCCGGCTCGCCGCTCTTCCACGCGCACTCGGCTATGACCCGGAATACCTCCCTTGCCCTGAGCCGTCCGGCAGCCCTCCCCGTCCTCGGGTTTACGAGCGCGTATTCGCCGTCCTCTTCCAGGGCCTTCATGAACGGATCAGTAACAGCCACCGACAGATTGAAATTCGTGAACTCAGCCGGGTCTTCCTTGACCGTTATGAACTGCAGTATGTCAGGGTGGTCGACTCTGAGGACGCCCATGTTTGCGCCCCTCCTGGCGCCGCCCTGCTTTATGGCCTCTGTGGTCGAATTGAAGACGCGCATGAAGGAGACCGGGCCGCTTGCAGAGCCGCCGGTCGAGCTTACGATGTCATCCGAGGGCCTGAGCCTTGAAAATGAAAAGCCGGTGCCGCCGCCGGACTGGTGGATGAGCGCGGTGTTCTTTACGGATGTGAATATGGAATCAAGGGAATCTTCTACCGGAAGGACAAAACAGGCGGCAAGCTGCTGGAGCCGCCTGCCGGCGTTCATGAGGGTTGGTGAGTTGGGCAGGAACTCTAAAGACGACATTACGCGAAAGAACTCTTCCTCAAGCCCCTTTACCGCGCCCGGAGAGCCGAAGAGGGACTCGGCCTGGGCGACATTGGCCGCTACCCTGCGGAACATCTCCTCCGGGGTCTCGACAACCCTGCCCGATTCGTCTTTTTTGAGGTATCGCCTTTCGAGAACGGTGATCGCGCCTGGGGAGAGCCTGAGAGCCATCGGCACCTCGTTCCATCTGGTTATAAAACGAGTCTATCAGCACCGGGGCCGGGGCGCAACCGGCGTCCAAGGCCCTAACAGGTCTTGCAGGTCTGCTGTTCTTTTTTGAGTTCGGTTATCGCAAGCAGTAGCTGCTCTTCGCTTATCATGCCGTGGTGCGCGTAGAGCAGCATGCCGTCCTTGCCGATGAAGTAGGTACGGGGCATGAAGTTTATCTGGTAGTCGCGCATTATCTGCCCGGTCGCGTCAAAGCCGGTGGGGAATGTCAGGCCGAACTTCCTTACGAACATCCTGGCGTTCGCCTCCGTGTCGTCGACCGCTATTCCGACGAACTTCACGCCGTCGTTTTTAAACTCGGACCAGGCGCTCTCGAATTCCGGGGCCTCCATCCTGCACGGGCCGCACCAGCTGGCGAAGAAGTTGACGACGACGAGAGAGCCCTTCATATCATCGAGGCTCAAGTCTTTCCCGTCAAAGGTCTTTATCCTGAAACCGGGGGCCTTTACCGGAACGGCAGGGGCAGACTCGGCAGCAGGCCGCGGCGCGGCGGGCGCCGCCTCTTTTTTCTCCTCTTTACTGCATGCGCTCAGAAAGAATACAGCGGCAATAAACAGGAAAGGTGTAAAAAGGCCGCGAAGGCCCGTTGAAAGCGACATTTTCAAATCCCCGTTCTTTTCCGGTATTTTAACCGCTCTCAGGTATATTTACAAGAAAAAGGCAAAAAGAAAGGGCAGGCCGCAAGGCCTGCCCTTTCTGATATTATTGGGAAATTCTTTGAGAACCTGTCAG
>MGPL01000075.1:1130-5283 GCA_001797415.1 Deltaproteobacteria bacterium GWA2_55_10 | reverse complement strand
AGAAAAGAAAAAGGGCCGGGCTTTGAGCCCGACCCTTCGTTTTTCATGGTGGCCAGGGAGGGAGTTGAACCCCCGACACGGGGATTTTCAGTCCCCTGCTCTACCAACTGAGCTACCTGGCCGTTAAAAATAACAAGCAAATAAAATAATATTAACCCGGCCAGTTGTCAAGTCAATTTGTGCCGGCCTTTCAGGGGTTTATTTTGCGCTCAACCCTTGTGCCAGCCGTTTTTTCAACCCATCGGCCCGCCTTTTTTCAATTCTTATGTTTATCAAGCATATTGCAGAGAGAGACGAAGATAAACAGTACTGAAAAACAGGGGAAAGCGCAGCCTGGTCCGGAGCGCATGGCAAACCTTATCAAACACTTGAGCATAAGAAAGAAGCTTCTGATTGTCCTGGGAGCGTCGCTCTTTTTCGCGGGAGGCGTGATCCTCTCGGGCATCCTCCACATGTTCTGGATGAAACGGTCATCGGCGTCCATCTATGAGAGGGCGGTAGTAGAGGCGCAGAACGTATATCAGATCAAGACCGCGATAGAGCAGGTGAGGAGAAGCCTTCTCATGGCAATCCTTGAAAAGGACCCCGGTAGAAGGCAGGAGGACCTCGTCCTGGTCAGGAAACGCACCGCCGAGATAGACAGGGAGCTTGAACTGACAAGGGACGCAAGTTTCCTGGAACCTGCGGTGAGGGAGGAGGCGTCCAGGCTTTCAGAGATATGGGCCGGATTCAAGGATACGCGGGATTCGGAGATCATCCCGCTGGTTGAAAGCGGCAAGCAGAAAGACGCCCTGCCCATTGCGATGGGCCTGCAAGAGGACCGTTTCAGGGAATTCACGGCCATAACGGACAGGCTTATTGCGCACTCAAACGAGAAGGCCTCTGCCATACAGACGCAAATCGAAGAGAACTTCAGGTTCGCCATCAGAACGTATGCCGCGGTCTCAATTGCGGGGCTGCTGTTCGCGTGCTTGATGTTTTTCTTTATCTCGCGGGAGCTTCGCGGCAGGGCGGAAAGGATAATGGAGGGAATAGGGAGGTTCCAGACCGGAGAGCAGCTCATCAGATTAGAAGCAGTTCGCGATGACGAGCTGGGCAGGATCGAGACTGCACTCGACCTGCTTTTCAGGCAGGTATATGAATACAGGATAAATCAGGAGCAGTACAGGATTATACTCGACTGGGAAGTAAGTGAAAAAGAGCAGCAGAGGGCTGAGCTTGAGAGGAGCCAGGAGAAGTTCAGGGCCCTCGTGGAGACCACGAGCGACTGGGTCTGGGAGGTTGATGCGAATGGGGTTTACACCTATGCGAGCCCCAGGGCAGAGGGCCTCTTGGGTTACAGGCCGGAAGAGGTCGTGGGAAAGACGCCTTTTGAACTCATGCTTCCCGAAGAGGCGCAAAGGATTTCCGCGGTCTTCCACGAGATAGCGCGCAAGCAGGCCCCGTTTTTCGGTCTCGTCAACAGGAACCTCCACAGGGACGGCCGCATCGTGGTCCTGGAGACATCGGGTGTGCCATTCTACGACGGCCAAGGCAGGTTCCAGGGCTACAGGGGCATAGACAGGGACGTGACCGAGCGCATAAGGGTCGAAGAAGAGAAGTCGGCCATGATGGAGCAGCTCGTGCACGCTGAGAAGATGTCGTCCATTGGCCAGCTCGCAGCCGGCGTTGCCCATGAGATAAACAACCCCCTGGGGTTCGTCAACAGCAATCTGAACTCCCTGTCCGATTATATTTCATGCCTTATGAAGCTCCTCAGGATGTATTTCGCGTTATTAGAAGCATTGGAATCGGACAGAAAGGATGAGATGGCGAAATGCCTGAATGAGCTGGAGGAATACAAAAATAAAGTGGATGTGGGAGTCATTCTCGAGGACCTGGTGTTCGTGACTGAAGAATCGAAGGACGGCCTGAAAAGAATAAAAAAAATAGTCGAAGGGCTCAGGGACTTCTCCCACGCAGGCGAGGAGGCTGTTACAGGAACGGATGTAAACAAGTGCGTTAATGATGCAATACGGCTCACCTGGCACGAGTTGAAGTATTCAGCCCAGTTGGAAGAAGACCTGGGCGAGATTCCACATCTGCCCGGCAAGCCCCAGCAGCTCACGCAGGTCTTTGTGAACATCCTCATGAATGCGGTACAGGCCATGGAAAAGGGGCGGATCTCGATTAAGACATTTTTGGAGGGACCGGTTGCGTGCGTGCGCATAAGCGATAACGGAGCAGGAATGAGCGAGGACGTCCAGAAGAGGATATTCGACCCGTTCTTTACCACGAAGCCATTGGGAAAGGGGACCGGGCTCGGGCTTTCGATCGTCTATGGCATCGTCTCCGCCCACGGCGGTACTATCCAGGTCAAGTCTGCTCCGGGCAATGGGACTACTTTTACGATAAGACTGCCGCTTAAGGAGGAGATTGCCGGAGCGGCATAGGGAGGCTGGCGTGAACAACAGCATAATGGTCGTTGACGACGAAAGGAACATACTCAATTCCCTTTTTCGCGTATTCAAGATGGAGGGATACAACGTGCTCATGGCCGAAAGCGGGAAGGCCGGGCTTGAGCTGCTCAGGCATAACAGCGTGGCCGTGGTGATATCCGATTACAGGATGCCGGATATGGATGGGGTTGAATTCCTGAATAACGTAAAGGGAATTGCGCCGGATACGGTAAGGTTTATGCTCACCGGCTATGCCGATACAAAAGCCGTGATCTCGGCAATAAATACGGGCGAGGTTTACAGGTTTGTGACCAAGCCGTGGGATGACGGGGAGTTGAAATCCGCCATCCATGCAGCCGTAGAGCGGTTCAACCTGGTTGAGGAGAACAGGAGGCTGGCGGAGCTGACAAAACGCCAGAACGCGCTCCTTGTCGAGGTCAACCAGGGTCTTGAGGCGAAGGTGGAGGAGAAGACCAAAAAAATAAGGGAGGGCTTCTTCTCGTTTGTCGGGCTCTACGGTGATATAATTGAACTCCACGACAGGTACATCGGCGGGCACAGCAAGAGGGTGGCATCGACCACAAAGG
Source organism: Deltaproteobacteria bacterium GWA2_55_10 (assembly GCA_001797415.1). Taxonomy (GTDB): domain Bacteria; phylum Desulfobacterota; class GWC2-55-46; order GWC2-55-46; family GWC2-55-46; genus UBA5799. Next base: position 2,258 of record MGPL01000075.1, on the reverse strand, counting down.
GGCTCGCTTCGGCAATGGGGATGGCGGCGCCTGACGTTGACCTTGTCTGGGCAGCCGCCTTACTCCACAACATAGGCCTTGTGGGCGTGCCCCGCGAGGTGCTGGACGCTGAGGAGGATGGGCTTTCAGAGAGCGAAAAGGCGCTCTTCAGGAACAACCCCGCGCTCTCGCAGGAGATCGTCTCCAAGATAGGGATGCTCAGGCAGGTCGGGGTGGTCATAAGGAGCCATATGGAGCACTTTGACGGCAGGGGATATCCGGACGGGCTTAAAAAGGAGGAGATCCACCCTGGAGCACGCATAATCTCGGTCTGCAAGGCCTATGACAGTCTCAGGCACAGGAGGCCGGCAATGCCGCACAGCGATGCCCTGGCAAAGATAGAATCGGAGCGCGGCAGGATGTTCGACCCGGCTGTCGTCGATGCTTTCATCGGGTACGCCGCCGATATAAAAGACGACTCCACGGACGACCAGGCAAGCGCATCTTCTGTGGTGATGCCGGTGGGCGTCGCAGGGCTCAAGCCCGGCATGGTGTTGGCAAAGGACCTCACTACGAGTAAGGGGCGGCTGCTTGTGACAAAGGGGACCGAGTTCAGCGAGGCCCTTATAGAGAAGGTGCGTAACTTCAACCGGATAGACCCCATAAGCGGGCCGGTGCACGTATTGATACAGCCGGCGTGCTGAACAGGGCTGGCGGAATTGATACGTTGCCAAAAAACAAGGGCATAATGCGTAGCGAGCGTTAGTTTGGGGATGGGGACGGAAAGCGAGCGGAGCCTTATGCCCAAAAAAACGCGGCCGCGCGCAAAAAAAAGCCTATTTCAATATTGCGTTAAATCGAAGAAGGGAATAGATTCAATCAAGGTCGCCCATGGCGTGCTGAACGACAGAAATGATGGCCACGGCAGCGGTCTCTGCCCTCAATATGCGCGGCCCCAGACTCACCTTCCTGAAGCCTGCCTTTTCGGCCTCTTCCGCTTCATCGATACTCAGGCCGCCTTCAGGCCCCACGAGCGCTGTTATCGATTCAGCCGCAGAGGAAAGAGCTGTTTTAAGCCCAGCGGCCCCAACTTGTTCCCAGAGTTGAAGCCTTAGACCCTGGTTATGGCTCGAAAGCGCTTCCCGCAGG
>MGPL01000075.1:0-1095 GCA_001797415.1 Deltaproteobacteria bacterium GWA2_55_10 | reverse complement strand
CCCGCACTGCTTCGCGGCCTCTATGGTTATCTTCCTCCAGCGGCTTATCTTCTTTTCAGCCGTCTCAGAGTCGACCCTGGGCACTGTCCTGGGCGTCAGATAAAAACAAACCCCTGTTGCGCCAAGCTCGGTAGCCTTCTGCACTATGAATTCCGGGCGGTCACCCTTGAGGAGCGCCTGCAGCAGGACTATCTTTACAGGGCTCTCACCCTTGCCGTCTTCCGCGCCTTCGATAGTTATTACGGCGGAGCTTTTGCCGAGAGATTCAATCCTGCCGGAGAGGGTAAGACCCTTGCCGTTGAAGAGGCATACCGCGTCTCCGGTTGAGAGCCTCAATACTTTTTTGAGGTGATGGAATTCCTCGCCGTCAAGCTCTACCTTTTCAGGTCTGCCCGAGAGGTCTTCCTTGAAAAACCGCCTCATCCGCGGCGCTCTTTGGGAGGGAATTGGAAGAGGAGCGCGACCCACTCGCCTGTTTTATAGGTCCGTCTGAACTGGAGGCCTGTCTTTGCATATGCCTCGACGACTGTTTCGGATTCTTTGGCGAGGATGCCCGAGAGGATGAGCCAGCCTTCCAGCCTCACCCGGTCTTTTATGGGGTGGGAGAGCCTTATTAGCTCTCCGGCGAGTATGTTTGCGGCGACGAGCGAGAAGCGCTCTTTTTTCGATTCGACCGGCTTGTCGCTTAAGGTGACTTTGGCTTTGTTGTCCCTGGCGTTCTTTTTGGCGACAGTTACGGCGACTCTATCGATGTCGATGCCCACGGCCTTTTTGAAGCCGAGCTTCATTGCGGCTATGGCCAGCACGCCTGTGCCTGTGCCGACATCGAGCATGTCTGGGGCAGGGGGCAGCAACTTGTCCTTCACGAGCCTCAGGATCGCCTTTAGGCACATCTTTGTGGTGGCGTGCCCTCCTGTGCCGAAGGCCATGCCAGGGTCTATCTCGATTATTTTTTCACCGGGTTTCTTTTCGGATTTCTTCCAGGTGGGTTTTATTACCAGCGCCGTGCCCTTGTAAGCTACGCGTATGGGCTTGAGCCCCTTCTTCCACTTCTGCGACCAGTCGGTCTCCTTGAGGGTCGAGGTCGCAAGCCGC
>MGPL01000074.1 GCA_001797415.1 Deltaproteobacteria bacterium GWA2_55_10 | reverse complement strand
TGGGCAGATGCACGCTCAGTACGCCGTCCTTGAGAGCTGCCTTAATGCCGTCCTGGCGTATCTTGAAAGGTATGCTTACCGAGCGAAGGAAATAACGGTAGTTCCTCTCCGAATAGCTGTAGTGGCCTTCCTTTGCCGAAGCGTCCTCTTTTACCTCGCCCTTGAGCGTAAGTGTGCTGTCCTGGAACGAGACATCTATGGCATCCTTGGGCACACCGGGCATCTCAGCCCTGACTACTATCTCATCATTCCGGTCTATGATGTCTATGGCGGGCGAGACAGTAGCCTGCTCCTGCGGGGCGGTCTGCCTTTTCCACGGCTGGTCGGCCTTCCTCGGCGGGAATATGTCCTCCCATATCCTGTCCATCTCTCTTCTCATCGCGTCGAGCTCACGGAATGGGTTCCATTTCTCCAAAGCCATGTAAGCCTCCTTTCGTCCATGTTAAGCCTTGCTCCAATGTTAATTAAAGGATAGGGACGGCGTTATCCGCTGTCAAGGGCAGGCTGCTGAAAAAGTCCATCTGCTTTGTTGTCATCGTCACGGCAGAAGCGACGTACGTGAAGAGTACGACTCGTTCCTCGCTCCCCTATTTTAAAAGGGGCCTCGCATATGGAGCTTATTTGAAGCCTGAATTTCAGTTTGGCAAGCTTGTTAGATGAAAATCGAGATTATCTGGAGAAGCCCGGTCGCGAGGTGCGCGGCTATAGTGGCCTTTATGGCAGGGACCAGGGCCGTGCCGCCGTTGTAGTTCCTGTAAAGGACGAGGACAGCAGGTATGGCAAGAAATATTGTAAGGAGGGCGATGAGCGAGATGCCCGGAAGAACGCCAGATATGACGCCCGCAATGATGCTCGAATACGCGAATAAAAAGAATATCGCCAGCCCTCCTCTTGCCCTCTCAGGGCCGAGGCGCACTACGAGGTTCCGCTTCCCGGCAGCCCTGTCGGATTCATAGTCCGGAAACTCATTTATATAGAGTATGGCCGCTATGAGAAAGGTGAGGGGAAGCGATACGGCGGCCGCGTAGACAGTTACGGTCCCTGCCTGGACAAGGTAGGCGCCGATTACGGTCAGGAGTCCGAAGTTCAGCCCGACAGTGAGCTCGCCGAGACCCCTGCCAGCGAGGAAAAGGGGAGGGGCAGAGTAAAAATAGCCCGAGGCCAGCCCGATGATGCCGATGAGGAGGAGAAGGGGGCTTGTCGTAATGGCGAGGTATATGCCTGCCGCGCTCCCCGCAATGATGAGTGCCGTGCCGAGCGATAGCGTCTCACCAGGGGTCAGGATGTTGTTCTGGATAAACCTGCTCCCGCCCGCGAATGGCGTGAGCGGATTTTTATTGAGGGCGTCCGCGCCGTTCTTGAAATCGAAGTAATCGTTCAATACGTTCATGCCCGCGTGATAGAGAAGGGCAGCGAGCATGGTGATCGAGAAGGTGAAGGCGTTGAAGGAGCCGGTCTCGTGCCATGCGCTTGATGCCCCGAGGCCGGCGGCGACGGCTATTGCGGGGAGAAACTGCGGCCTCGTGGCAAAAAAAAGCCTTTTTACGTAAAGAGCGTCATAACTTCGCATACCTGTGTTGCTCCTCGTCTGGGCAGAAGCGACGTACGGAAAAAGTACGCCTCGTTCCTCAACTTCGTCGCGCCTTGGTCTGCTGTGTTCTGACGCTCTTGAGACCGTATTAAAGCTGGACTCATGCCCTGCCGGCGGTAAGGGCTATATACACAAAGGCGAGATAGAGCAGGCCGTTCAGTATGAAGAACGCGGGCGTGAGCTTTTTAACGCGCATGGCCATGAAATAGAGCCAGATTCCAGCGGCTATGGTGATAGTGCAGCTCGCGACGACGGTGACGTTAATGGTCCAGGGCGTGAGGAATATGCCGATGGCAGGCAGGAGGCTGCCCTGGAAGACCATCGCGCCAGTGATGTTGCCTACGGCCATCGTGTCCTTGCCCTTCCTTACCCAGAGTATGCTGTTTATCTTTTCAGGAAGCTCTGTAGCGACCGGTATTATGAGGAGCGAGAGCGCAATGACGGGTATGCGGATGAACTCGGCCAGTGCCTCTACTCCGTGTACAAAGCCCTTTGCACCGACGATGATGAGGCCGAGCGCAACTACGAGCTGGAGGACGACTATGGCCATGTGGTCCTTGAATATCACTCCGAGGTACAGGGACTTCGATTCCTCGGTGGCGTGGCCGTCCTTTACGAGGGCCGCGGAAGCCTTTACAGTCTCAAGGACATAGTAGAAGTACGTTATTATAAGCAATATCGCGACGAAGACGCGTATGAGCCTGTACTCCTGCGGCGTGAAGGCCACCAGGAACGAGAGGGTGAAGGCGAAGAGGAAGAACTCCATGTCCCTCCTGAAGCCGCCCCGCTCGGGCGCGAGGAAGTCCTTTTTCCTGCTGCCCTTGAACTTCCAGACAGATACGCCTATGAGGAACATCGCCAGGGTGGCGAGCATGAAGGGCGCTCCGAGTATCGCGCCGACGCCGACCTCCTCACGCACGTGCGCGCTGCTGCCGCCGAAGATGGCCACAAGCGGCACCATCGTCTCAGGCAGGGCCGTGCCTACCGCGGCGAAAATGCTGCCCGTAACACCCTCCGAGAACTTCAGCTTGGCCCCGAGGGACTCTATCGCGTTCGTAAATATCTCGGCCGCTATTATTATAAGCACCAGCCAGAATACCAGTATCAGAAGCTCCTGTATCAATTCGTCCTCTCCGCGGCTCCGGACCTCTGGCGCACAAGCTCGGCCCGCTCGCCCCTGAAGAAGAGGAGAAGCGCCATGCCTGCCACCAGTACTATCGATCCTATGATTATGAACATTATGCCCGGGTCCTTGTTGATGGTGAGGACCACGTACGGGCTGTAAACGTAATTCCGGAGCAAGATCGTATGCCTGCCGTGCCTGATTGCCGGCCCCGGCCCGGACAGGTCGAGGAAGGCCGGAGTGCCGTCGGCGGATAATATCTCTATGTGCGGGTTCGCGAACTGCTCCGACCTGTTGTAGGGATCACCTTTCTCGTCCATCGCGAAGTCAGGGTATATCCTGCCCATCATGAAGGCGCTGCCGTCAGGGGCCGTGAACGTGCCGTCCAGCTCGGCCGTGACCTCCGTGCCGTCGACATCGAGCACAAGGCCCGTAGGGTTCTCGCCCTGGTCAAAGTGGTAGAAGGCTATGCCCTTATAGATAAGGGGGCTGTTGATCCCGGCGTGTCCCGAGCGTACAGGCTGGCTGTCTTCTCCGAGAAGGGTGAGGCTGGTCTTCAGGTAATCAAGCTCGCCGGACGGGGCCGTCTTTACTTCTGTGCCGTCGAGGCGCACGTAAAGGCCCTTTTCATTGGGCACGGGTATTACCTCGCCCTCGTGCAGCACGTGTCCGTAGCTCCTGAAGCCCCATACGCTGCCCACAAGGTGGCCGACAAGGGCTATGAGGAAGCCGACATGGACGATATGGGGAAAGAAGGCCTGCCACGGCCTCCTGTTCCTTACGATTGCCAGTACCTTATCGAAGGTGCACACTGCCGTATTGAGGGCGAAGATGGCTGTGAGCACGATGAGGGCCCATACCCAGAGCGTCTGGCCCAGGTACCTCGTGCCGAGCGAGAACAGGAGGGGGAAGAGCACCTCCTGGTCAAAGGCCCTGAAGAGCTGCGGGTTCTGCATGGAGACGATGGACCCCCATGCCGAGACCGCGCATATCGCTATGGCAAGCGCTATCGTGAGATATACGGATGAAAAAAAACGCCAGAGGCCTGTCATGGATTACTTGAGCCACCCTATGATATTTTCCGCGAGTTTCCTGTTGTCTGCCTGTCCCAGGAACTTGTTCGCGAACGGCGCATCGTCGGCAACGACAACCACCTTGCCCTTGCCAAGCCCGCTTACGGCTATTATCCCGAACTCCTGGACAGGCTCGTCCTCGTTCAAGGCCCTGTTCCTGTTAAGGTCGGCCCACGCCTTCTCGGAAGTCGCGGCGACCACGGCCGCGTTCTTCGTTTCTTTGCCGGGCTCTGCCATGAGGCCCCAGGTGCCGTAAACGGCTATCTTCTCAAGGCCTGATGTCACGGGGTGGCCGCTGAACTTTGTCACAAGGAAGTCCTGCGAGCGGCCCTCTATGGTATTGTTCTGCTCGGCGACCACGAAATTCGATATCAGTATGCCGAACATGTTGGTGATAGGCGCAACAGGCGGAGCGATATGCGTGAGGACAAGGAGGTTGCCTCCGTTCTTTACAAAGTTCCTGAGGGCCGCCCCTTCCTGCTCGGTGAAGCCCATTGCCGGGCCTGCTATGACATAGGTCTTCACGCCGCTGAGCCTTTTGGGGGTTATGGTCTCGGTATTTACGGCTGTAGTCACTCCGGCCGCCTTTATCATGTCATGGAAAGAGGTGTAGTCGAGCTCGCCGTTGGCCACGGGCGAGAATATCTCCGCATGGGAGAGGTCGAAGACCGTATGCGCGGCCGGTTTTGGCGCGGCCTTCTTTTTAGCAGCCGGTTTTTCGGCGCTCGCGGCAGAGCCATCGGTAAAAGGATACAGGACCAGTATAGAGAGCGCGGCAAAGAGAAGGATTATCTTTTTCATAACGCCTTTCTTGGTTCTTGGGGGCATGCTGGCCCGCGTTCAATGGATGGACTTCAAAACAACCTTTTATTTAAACCAGTTGAGGATGTTCTCGGCAAGTTTTCTGTTATCAGCATCATTCAGGTTCCTGTTCAGGAACGGGGAGTTGTCGGAGACGACCACTACCTTCCCTCTGCCGGCTTCCCTTACTGCTATGACGCCGAATACCTGGACCGGGTCGGACGGGCCCTGGGAGCAGTCCTCGTCTATGTCAGCCCACGCGTAGCCTGATGTAACGGCTACCGCAAGCGACCCGTTCTCGGCGAGCACTGCCCACGCGCCGTAGACCGATATCCGCTCCAGGCCTTTGGTGACGGGGTGGGGCCAGAAATTGCTCACAAAGAAGTTCTCAGAGTTGCCCCCGATGACCCCGGCCTTCTCGTGTATCTTGAAGTTCGAGACAGCTATCCCGAACGGGTTCGTAACCTCTGCCATGGGGCCCGAGGAGCGTACAAGTACGAAGAGGTTGCCCCCGTTCAAGACGAAGTCTGTTATGGCGGAGACCTCGTCTGCCGAGAACGGCCACTCGGCCCCGGCGATTATGAATGTCCTGACCCCTGTGAGGCTCTGCGGGGTTATCGGATTAAGGTTTACCTCGACGTTTCCGCCCTTTGAGAGCACGGTTTCGTAAAACAGGCTATAATTCAGGGGTCCGGATTGCGCCGGAGAGCCTGCCTGCCCGTGGGAGAGGTCGAAGACGGTCTTCTGGCTTATTAAAGAAATGCCGGTGCCAGGTACGGCAGGCCCCTTCAAGGCTCCCTTTTCCACGCTTCCCATGGCAATGCCGGGAAGGGTTGCCGCGAGCATGGTGAAAAGGGCGCAATAACGTATAAAGCTGGCGATTCTCAAGGCATTTGTCCGCTTCCGGATAGACTCAATGCCGCAAGGCATCGCTTCAGAATATCCGCTCGGAGAGGTCGGTGTCAAGCAATATTGGCGACCTCTGGAATTCCACTTGATTTTCATCCGTTCGGATATGATAAACTGAAGGGATGTATGAACTTACGATAACATCATGTTTTTCATCCGCGCACAACCTGCGCGGGTACCAGGGCGCGTGCGAGAACCTCCACGGCCATAACTGGAAGATCGAGGTCGAGATAAGCGCGGAGGCGCTCGACAAGGTCGGCATGGCCCTTGATTTCAAGTCGCTCCGTGAGAAGGCCAGGGCCGTGATAGACAGGCTCGACCACAAGTACCTGAACGAGGTCCCTCCGTTCGATGTCGAGAACGCCACGGCCGAGAACATCGCGAGGCACATCTACGGAGAGCTTAAAAAGACCGTCAACGACGGGAACATCAGGGTGTCCAGGGTCAGGGTCTGGGAGTCTGAGAATGCCGCTGCCGCATACTACGAGTAGGGGAAAAAGAGGGATGCCCAGGAAAAAACTGAAGGACGTGCAGGCCGAGCCAGACTACAGGCGCATACCCATAGACAAGGTCGGCGTAAAGGAACTGAGGTACCCTATCATAGTGCTGGACAGGAAGAACAAGTTCCAGCACACGATAGCGTCCATCAACATGTACGTGGACCTGCCGCACCAGTTCAAGGGCACGCACATGTCCAGGTTCGTCGAGATCTTAAGCGAACATCGGGGCGCGCTCACGGTCAGGAACTTCCCCCAGGTTTTGGAGAAGATGAAGGAGCGGCTGGCCGCCTCCACCGCCCACCTCGAGGTCGAGTTCCCCTATTTTGTCGAGAAGAGCGCGCCGGTATCGAAGTCAAAGGGCCTCATGGAGTACAGGTGCAAGTACCTCGGCATGCTCGGAGAACAGAAGGATTTCATGCTCGAGGTGGAGATACCGGTCTCGACGCTCTGCCCGTGCTCAAGGGAGATAAGCGACAGGGGCGCGCACAACCAGCGGGGGAGGGTCAGGGTCGGCGTGCGCTTCGAGGGCTTTGTCTGGATAGAGGACATAATAGCCGCGGTCGAGAGGTCGTCTTCAAGCCCGGTCTATTCGCTTTTAAAGAGGGTGGATGAGAAGTTCGTCACCGAGCAGGCCTATGACAACCCCATGTTCGTCGAGGATGTGGTCCGGGAAGTGGCGGTAAACCTGGGGAAGATAAAAAAGATAAGGTGGTTCAGGGTGGAGGCGGAGAACTGGGAGTCGATCCATAACCACAGCGCGTATGCTTTCCTTGAGAGGAAGATCCGGTAAAGAAATTCGAAAGGCTGCTCAAAAAGCTCCATATGCGAGGCGTCGAGGAGCGACGAAGACAACAAAGCAGATGGACTTTTTCAGCAGCCGACTACCCTTTGTAAAGCACTTCTTTCACTTTAAGCTTCAATTCCTCAACCCAGAACGGGTTGCCCTTCTGGATAAAGCCCTTCACCTTCAATTCAAACCATTTGGGGTCGAGCACCAGGTCATCGAGTATGTCCTTGCCCGT
>MGPL01000073.1:10047-11255 GCA_001797415.1 Deltaproteobacteria bacterium GWA2_55_10 | reverse complement strand
CGCGTCAAGCGGAGTCGTCGGCGAGTACTGCCCGCCGGTCATGCCGTAGGTCGCGTTTGTCATCACCAGCACCGTCATGTCGATGTTGCGCCTGCAGGCGTGGATGAAGTGGTTTCCGCCTATGGCGAGCGCGTCTCCGTCGCCGGTTACGACGATGACCTTCATCTTGGGTTTCGCGAGCTTCACGCCGGTCGCGAATGCCAATGCCCTGCCGTGGAGCGTGTGCAGCGTATTGACATCGACATAGCCCGGTGTCCTTGAAGAGCAGCCTATTCCGGAGACCATGCAGATATCGTTCTTGTCCAGGCCCGCCTTGTCTATGGAGCGGAGCATGGCCTTCAGGACTATGCCGTGGCCGCAGCCAGGGCACCAGATGTGCGGCAGCTTGTTAGGCCGCAGGTACTTGTTATAATCGAAAGGTACGCTGACCTTTTCCTTCTTTTCCACAACTGTTGACATTTTTGCCTCCAAGTCGTTATCGGCCCAGAAACCCGGATCAGGAGCCCGGATCAGGAGTACTTCTTGACTGTCTGCATTATCTGGGCCGGGGTGATGGGCTCTCCGTCAACCCTGAAAAGACCTTCGACAGCGCAGTTGCCTTTGGCGCACCTTTCGACCTCGTGATACATCTGTCCGAGGTTCATCTCAGGCACGATTATTGTCTTTACCTTCTTAGCGAGCTCGGCGACGGCCCTGTCCGGGAAGGGCCATATTGTAAGGGGCCTCAGGAGCCCGGCCTTTACGCCAGCCTTCCTGAGCTCGTTCACGGCGAACCTTGCCGAACGGGCGGTCGAGCCTACGGTGAAGATGGCGACCTCCGCGTCTTCAAGCATGGTCTCCTCGTTCTTCCAGATCTCTTCCCTGTTGAGGTCGACCTTCTCCATGATGCGCCTGTTGTTCCGGTCTATCACCTTGGAGTCGTTAGTGGGGAAGCCGTCCTGCTTATGGTTGAGGCCTGTGACGTGGAACCTGTAGCCTTCGCCAAAGGGCGCGAGCGGCGCGACAAGGAACCGGTCGTCGTACGGGAAGTATTCCTCGGGCTTGCACTCAGGCTTTGCCCTGTCGATTACCTCGATGTCGCCCTTTTCAGGGAGTTCCACAGGCTCCCTCATGTGTCCGAGTATCTCGTCGTAAAGGACTATTACGGGGGTCCTGTACTTCTCGGAAAGATTGAATGCCCTTATTGTCTCTGAGAGTATCTCCGGGAC
>MGPL01000073.1:9148-10034 GCA_001797415.1 Deltaproteobacteria bacterium GWA2_55_10 | reverse complement strand
ACCGCTATGACCGGGTGGTCTCCGTGGGTGCCCCACTTTGCCTGCATGATATCAGACTGCGAGGGCCCTGTTGGATACCCCGTCGAAGGGCCGCCCCTCATGACGTTGACGATGACGAGCGGTATCTCGGCGAGGCACGCATAGCCGATGCACTCCTGCTTCAGTGAGAACCCGGGGCCCGATGTCGCGGTCAGCGATTTCAGACCGGCAAGCGAGCCGCCGAGGGCAGCCGCGATGCCGCCGATCTCGTCTTCCATCTGTATGAACTTGCCGCCTAACTTCGGAAGCCGCACCGACATGCCCTCGGCCACCTCAGTGGACGGGGTGATGGGATAACCGGCGTAGAACCTGCATCCCGCGTATATCGCGCCTTCAACGCAAGCCTCGTTGCCCTGAAGGAGTCTCTTTTTTCTATCTGCCATTTCTTAAAACCCCCTGGAAGGCCGCCCGCGGTTTACCGCAGTACGGCTCACGGTTGTTTAAGGCCACCTCTAAAAATTGTTCTTTTTCCTGATTTTCAAAAGTAGCCTTAATCAAATACCTGTATCGCGAAATCCGGGCACCTGAGATCGCAGAGCTGGCACCTGGTGCATGCTTCGAGGTTCTTCACGGTAACCACCGCACCGCCCATTTCAAGTACGTCCGTCGGGCAGAAATCAACGCAGATGCTGCAGCCCTTACAGAGCTTTTTGTTTATCTCTATCCTTGGCAGTTTCTTGGCCGCCTGAGTCATGTCGCCTCCGCATTACCGGCCCACTGAGGGGCCTTAAACTGAATGAGTGGGAAAAGATATGAAGGGGTTTCTTTTACCACAGCCCTGCCTTCCCCGTCAACCCACAAATATATAGATAATATCACACTTTCTGGAGAACTTCCATCATCGACT
>MGPL01000073.1:9023-9110 GCA_001797415.1 Deltaproteobacteria bacterium GWA2_55_10 | reverse complement strand
CTCTTCCTCTGCGGTGCCGCCTATCTCGCCTATCATGACGATAGCGCTGGTGCCGGGGTCCTTCTGGAAGAGCTCGATCACGTCGAT
>MGPL01000073.1:5777-8893 GCA_001797415.1 Deltaproteobacteria bacterium GWA2_55_10 | reverse complement strand
GTCTTGTGTATGTGGCCGGGCATGATGCCTATCTTGCACTCGCCGGGGGTGATGACGCCGGGGCAGTTGGGGCCTACGAGCCTTGAGGTCCTGCCCTGCATGAACCTCCTCACCTTCACCATGTCGAGGACCGGTATGCCCTCCGTAATGCAGATGACGAGCTCGATGCCCGCGTCAACCGCTTCCATGATGGCATCGCCCGCAAAGGCGGCAGGCACATATATGACTGACGCGTTCGCGCCTGTCTTCTTGACGGCCTCGTCGACCGTATCGAACACCGGTATGCCGTCGACGTCAGCGCCGCCCTTGCCGGGGGTCACTCCGCCGACCATCTTCGTGCCATAAGCCACCATCTGCCTGGTGTGGAAGGTGCCCTGCTCGCCGGTGATGCCCTGGCAGATGACCTTGGTATTTTTGTTTACGAGTATGCTCATTAGAAGTGCTCCTTCAAAAAGGATTTATAGCAGGTTATTTAAAACAACCTGCCAAGCAATCCATGGATGGATTGCCAAATTGCGAGACTGAAAAATCGAGCAATTTGTGAGGCTTGGCCGAATCCCATTCGGACAAGCCGTTGTTGAAAAAGCCATGGATGGCTTTTTCAACTCCTATCGTCACGCTTTTTTCGCGGCCTCGACGGCCTTTTGGGCCGCCTCGTCCATCTTCTCGGCCGAGATTATATTGAGGCCCGACTCAGCCAGGAGCTTCCTGCCCTGCTCCACGTTCGTTCCCTGCAGCCTCACGACGAGGGGCACCTTGATGCCGACGTCCTTGGCCGCGGCTATTATGCCCTCGGCTATTATGTCGCATCTCATGATTCCGCCGAATATGTTTACCAGCACGCCCTTGCAATTGGGGTCTGAGGTGATGAGCTTGAATGCAGCCGTGACCTGCTCCTTGTTTGCTCCGCCGCCCACATCGAGGAAGTTCGCAGGGTTGCCGCCTGAGAGCTTTATCATGTCCATCGTCGCCATCGCGAGGCCCGCGCCGTTGACCATGCAGCCTATGTTGCCGTCAAGGGCGACGTAGTTGAGATTGAACCTCGATGCAGCGACCTCTTTCGGGTCTTCCTCGTCAAGGTCCCTCATGCCCTCGATGTCCTTGTGCCTCATGAGGGCGTTGTCGTCGAAGGACATCTTCGCGTCAAGGGCGATTATATCGCCGTCCTTTGTGACGACAAGAGGGTTTATCTCCGCCATCGAGCAGTCCGAGGCGACGAAGGCGTTGTAGAGAGCCGTCATGAACTTAACGGCCTTGTTGACGGCTGCCTTGTCAATGCCGAGGCCGAAGGCGAGCTTCCTGCCCTGGAAGGGTATGAGCCCCACGGCAGGGTCGACGTACTCCTTCAATATCTTCTCAGGAGTCTTTGCGGCGACCTCTTCAATCTCGACGCCGCCCTCTGTGGACGCCATGAAGACGACCCTCTGGGTCGACCTGTCCACGACGAGACCCAGGTAGAGCTCCCTGGCTATCTGGCAGCCCTCTTCCACGTATACCTTCTTTACCTCTTTGCCCGCCGGGCCAGTCTGGTGCGTAACGAGGACCTTGCCAAGGAGCTCCCTGGCTATGTTGGCCGCCTCATCCTTTGACTTCGCGAGCTTGACTCCGCCTGCCTTGCCCCTGCCTCCGGCGTGTATCTGGGCCTTTACCACGCAGATGCCTTTCTCCGCGATAAATTCCCTGGCAGCCTCCTCGGCCTCTGCCGGGGTGAAGGCTATCTTGCCTTTTGGCACGCTCACGCCGTACTTGGCCAGGATCTGTTTTGCCTGGTACTCGTGGATATTCATCTTGAGCCGACCTCCAAGTTTTTCAAATCTGGACTGCTGTCTTTATCTTAGCCCGAACACTTTCATTATAGTGGCCCGGACGTTTCGTATCGTCTTTTTAGGAAGGGAACCGGATTATACTAACAGGAAGGACAAAACTCAACAACTTCACGGGCTGCTGCCATTATTCAAAATTTGGCCCCAAGGGGCTGAAAAAACAGGTAAAGCGGGCTGTTTTAGCCCGCTTACACTATGCCGGAAAGACACCGACTATTTCTATCTCTGAGGGTGCCTCTAAAAATTAGGAATTTTTTCTGAGGTCAAGGAAGGGTGGAAATAAAAAGCGCAGCATATGTAGTGTATATGTGAGCATTTTTATTTTCGCCCTGACACAGAGATCAGGAAAAATAACAATTTTTAGAGACAGCCTGCTAGCTTATCTGTCTTGCCCTCACATGGTCAGGCGCATAGTTCGGAAGGAGCAGCGGGGTCTCTATGCCGTTGTCTATGCCCGCCTTCTCTATCTCCTTGTTGAACTTATCGACATGGCCGAGCGTGAGCTTGGCCGGGGTCTTCACCGACTTCATATACTCGGCTGCGCGGAGGCCCGCCCTTCTGCCGAATACGAGGACATCGAGGAGCGAGTTGCCCATGAGGCGGTTCCTGCCGTGGACTCCGCCCGCGACCTCTCCTGCGCTGTAAAGGCCCTTGACGGTCGTCTCTGCCCACTCGTTTATCCTGATGCCGCCGTTCTGGTAATGGAGCGTCGGATAGATGAGCATCGGCACCTTGCTTATGTCGATGTCGTAGCGTTTGAACTGTATGTACTTGGCCGGGAGCTCCTTCCTTACGGTGCCCTCGCCGTGGAGCATGTCTATCATCGGCGAGTCCAGCCATACGCCGTGCCTGCCGGTGGGCGTGAGTATCCCCTTGCCTGTCTCCATGCATTCTCTGATGACGCAGGCGCTCTCGACGTCCCTGGGCTCGAGCGGGAAACAGAACTGCTCGCCCTCTGTGTTAAGGAGCTGCGCGCCGAGGCCCCTGACCTTCTCGGTTATGAGAAGGCCCACGTTCTGCTCCGGGTATATCGCGCCGGTCGGGTGATACTGGGTCGAGTCGAGGTCCTGCAACCCGACGCCCGCCCTGTATGCCATGACCACGCCGTCCGCGGTAGCGCCGTAGTGGTTGGTCGTGGGGAAGCCCTGTATATGGAGCCTGCCGAAGCCGCCGGTCGTTATGACGACTGCCTTGGCCCTGACCACATAGTATTCCTTTGTCTCGAGGTTATAGAGCACCGCGCCTGCGGCGTTGCCCTTCTCGTCGAGGAGTATCTCGACGGCCGGGGTGAAC
>MGPL01000073.1:0-5723 GCA_001797415.1 Deltaproteobacteria bacterium GWA2_55_10 | reverse complement strand
GGGCGCGTCATTGGTGAGCGCGGCCACGAGGTTCGGCTGGTTGGAGAAATGCCCGCCGCCAATTACGTCGAGGTAATGGAAGTACGGAGAGTCGCCTTCCTGGTCAGCTCCCTGTATGCCGCCCTCTGCCATGACGGTGTTCGAGTCGCCGTGGCGGAGCTTTGTGGCGATAAGCACCTTGTAGCCAGCCTCCTGTGCAGCGAGGGCCGCGGCAGTGCCTGCGCCGCCCGCGCCTATGACGAGGAGGTCGGTATCGAAGTCCACCCTGGAGAGGTCGACTGCCTTGATGTTGAGCCTGCTCTTTGATTCGAGGAGCGTGGAGACCTCTTCCGGATATACCGTGCCCTTGTTAGGCCCGACCTCTACGGCGCGCCTTCCGTCCGACTTGTAGTCAGGGTGGTATTTCCTGAGCCATTCCTGCCTCTGCTCCATGGTGAGGGCCGGGAAGTGATCTCCCTTCCTTGCCTTCTCAACCCTGGCTGGCCTGGTGGCCTCAACATTTTTTATGAGATCCTTGAGAGCCTCAGTATATCCGCTCATCTTTCCTCCAGTCTATAACCGTTTACAACTTACCGTTATGGTTGCTGAAAATTGCTATCTTTTAAGGCTGCTCAAAAAGCTCCATATGCAAGGCAATTCTCGCCGTTTGATGAGCGAGTCGTACTCTTTTTGTACGTCGCAGCGACTCGCTTCTGAAGCCAACGCAGCAGATGGACTTTTTCAGCAGCCGATTAGAGCTTTGAAGTGTCCTTGGGCATCCATTTGCCCGCCTCCGCCATGTCCGGCTCCCTCTCGCGCTCTACGTAGAGCTTCTTCACATCTTCCTGCTTCATATTCGTGAGCTCGATGAGCATGGGCTCGTACTTGCCGCCCTTAACCTCTTCGACCCTCTTGGAGAGATGTCCGGCCTTGAGGAGCATGTACTTGCCGTAGATCCTCCTTACGAACATGGCCGCGTTGAACTGGGATATCTGCGCAGGGCAGCGCGAGGCGCAGAGGCCGCACATGACGCAGTCGAAGCTCTTGTGCGCGGCAGCCTTCAGGTCCCCCCTCTTCATGAGGGCGATATAGTCCATGACGTCTATGTCCATCGGGCATGTGCGGGTGCAGGTGCCGCAGCCCACGCACTTGAAGACCTCTGGGTAGAGGCTGCGGAGTTCCTCGTGCGGGTTACCCGCGACCTTGTTTATCTCGTAGCCGGGCCTGTTGGCCGGGAAGAACGGGAGCTGCATTATGACCATATTAGCCTCTGCGACAGTCTGGCAGGCAAGGCCTGAACGTAGCCTGTAGTCGCCAAGGAAGCGGTAGAAGGTGCCGCACGCGCCGCAAATGCCGCCTCTGCAGCCGCAGCCCCTTACGTAAGAGTACCCGGCGTACTCTATGGCCTTCATTATGGTCAGAGTCTCTGGGACCACGTATTCCCTGCCCATGATGTAGATGGGGATCATCTTGGCGTCTTTCGGCGGGATGGTCCTGTCGCCTGTGGCGAGAGTGGTTTTTTTGATATCGTCTGCCATAGTTTATTCTCCGGGATAATGCATTTTACGGCTGCTGAAAAAGTCCATCTGCTGTGTTGGCCTCAAAGCGAGTCACTGCGACGTACATGAAGAGCACGACTCGTTCCTCGCTCCCCGATTTAACCGGGGCCTTGCATATGGAGCTTTTTGAGCAGCCTGAACCAAAACGCAGTTATTTAGCCGTTAAAAGTCGTTGTACATCCTCTTTATCTCTGCGGCCGTGTAAACGGGGCCTTCCTTGCAGACATAGACATCGCCAACGTTGCACCTGCCGCATTTGCCCACGCCGCACTTCATCTTGTTCTCGAGCGTGGTGTAGACGCTGTTCTCGTCGAAGCCCAATTTCAACAGCGCGTTTAAGACGAATTTTATCATTATCGGGGGGCCGCATGTGACAGCTACGGTGTTCGCAGCCGCAGGGGCCGCCTCTTCGAGCACTGTCGGGACAAAGCCGACCTTGCCCTTCCAGTCGGGTGTCTCGCCGCCCGGGTCGACTGTCTGGACGAGGGTCACGCCGTCCATCTCGTCCCAGGCCTTGAGCTCGTCCTTGTATACCAGGTCAGCCACGGTCTTTGCGCCGTATACTATGGTTATGTTGCCGTAATCTGCCTTGTTGTCAAGGACGTTCCATATTACGGAGCGCACAGGCGGAAGTCCTATGCCGCCCGCTACGAATACTATGTTCTTGCCCTTCCACTCTTCTATGGGGAAGGAGTTGCCGTAAGGCCCCCTGAAGCCCATCGTATCGCCCACGGAGAGCTGGGAGAGGCCGCCGGTTACCCGGCCAGAGCGCCTGAAGGTGCACTGAATGTAGCCCTTCTTCGTGGGCGAAGAGGCTATGCAGAAGGTCGACTCGCCGAGGCCGAAGGCCGAGTACAGTGCGAACTGGCCTGTCTTGAAGTCAAAGCCCTCTCTCAACCTGGGGTCCTTGAAGACGAGCTTGAAGCTCCTTACATCCGGGGCTTCGTCCCTTATCTCCTCTATAGTCACAAGCTGCGGCAGATATATGTTGTTCATAATAGCCAAACGGTCCTTTAGGTCTTAGAAAACTATTTCGAGAATTCCTGCATTACGTCTGTGATATCAAGCCTCACCGGGCAGACCCTTATGCACCTGCCGCAGCCCACGCAACCCTTTGAATTGAACTTCTCGGGGTAGAAGTTGAACTTGCACATGAAGCGGTTCCTCCACCTCTGGGGCTGATGCTCCCTGGGGTTGTGTCCGCTCGCGTGGAGCGTGAAGGAGTCGTACTGGCAGGAGTCCCAGTTCTTTCTCCTCTCGCCCTCGAACGCCGTTCCTTCGTCTGTTATGTCGAAACACCTGCATGTGGGGCATACAAATGTACAGGCCCCGCATCCGATGCACTTCATCGCGAGCTTTTTCCAAACCGGGTTATCGTAATGGGACTTGTCCTTGAGCCGTTCGGAAATCTTCTTCAGGTCCACGCCCGGGACCTTCTCAGGCATGAAGAGCGCCCTTGCCTTTGCGCTGCCCTCAGAAAATACGGCCGCGTGCGCCGCGACGAATTTTTTGCCCTTGTCAGTGAGGGCCTGGACGGCATAGCCGCCATCCTCGGTCTCTCTCATATATACGTCGGCGCCTTCGGTAGACTCCGGCGAGAGGTTCACCGACGTGCAGAAGCAGGCCTCGTCGCCCTTTGTGCAGCCGACTGTTATGACAACGGTATTGTCATCCCTCTTCGTGAAGAACTCATCCACAAAATCCCATGTAAAGAGCGCCCGCATTCCAGCAAGGCTCGCCGCCTCGCACGGCCTTGCCCCGAAGACGACAGTCTCAGGCGCTTCGACCTCTACGCCCCTCATATCGACAGTGTCCTTGCACACCGTGAACTCGGCTATGACCTCGGTCTGTGGGAAGAGGAATTCTTTAAAAGAATTGCGCGCCAGGATGTAATCCGGCGCTATCTCTTCGGCTTTTGAGACCTTCTTGAACACTATCTGGCGCGCCGCAGTCGTGGGAGCCACGAACCTGCCGCCCTTTCCAGTAACAGAGGCTATGAGCTTTGCCAGGTCTTCTTTTTTGAGAATCTTATCTGCCATAAGTACCGTTTTAACGGCCGCGTTTACGCAGCGTCTATTTTATGAAGCTCTCTTTGTCGTCCGGGCTGAAGACTATCATGGGCGGATGGACCTTCTCGTCATAGCCCGACTTGAAGTCAAAGGAGTCCTTTACGACCATTATCATCTTCTGGTTCACCAGGTTCAGAGGTATGTTCACCGGGCACGCCCTCTCGCACTCGCCGCAGAATGTGCACCTGCCCACGAGGTGCATGGCCCGTATCAGGTTCCACGAAAGATTGCCCCTCGGGTGCGCCGACGTCTCTATCCACTGCGGCATATTCTTCTCTGTTATGCACCTCTCGCAGTAGCAGAGCGAGCAGACCTGCCTGCATGCGTAGCACTTGATGCACCTTGAGAACTCGTTTATCCAGAACGCCCAGCGCTCTGACGACGACTTTGAATCGAGCTCCTTTATCTTGCTGAAGACCATTCCCGCCGGCTCGTCAGGCGGCGTAAATGTAGACTTCCCGCCGACCACGAAATCAGCGACATGCGGGTTCCTGACGTCGCAGTTGTGGCACTTGGTCGGCATTATCTCCGGCTTCAACTGCCCCTGCCAAAGCTCCTGCTTGTAGACGACGCCCTCGCAGGCGACGCCTATTATATGGACGTCTTCCCTCTTGAGCTGCGCCTCGGTTATGAGGACCACGATGTTCTTGATATCGCAGCCCTTGGCCACGATGGCCGGCTTGCCGAGCGCCTGGATGTCCTTGAACTTCCTCGTGAGATATACGGAGAGGTTGTTCACGCACAGCGGGTTCCAGACGAGCTGGTCGACTTCCGCCGGGTCGGTTATGAACACAGGGGTCGTCCTGGTCTTTGTCCTGTTCCAGCCCCAGCCGATTACGACCTTCACCTCGCCAGAGGCGAGAAGGTCTTTTGCTTTCTGTCTTAAGGTGTTCTCCATATTCTTCTCTCAGCCGCTGCCGTGTGGCGAGCGGCGAAACTCAGTCTACTGGTACCTTGAACTTGAGGCATTTTACCTGGCTCATCTGAAGCCCTGCCCCGGATTCCCTGATATGCTTTTTCACGGCTGCCTTGAGGTTTTCAAAGGCCTCTTCAGAACTCTCGCCTTCCGTGTTTATGTCGAACTCAGGACAGTTGGCCCTGTAAGTGCCGTCTTCCCTCTCTATGAGCACCGCGCTTACAGAGATCTCGCTTCCCATCTATCCCCCTGACGCCTATGGATTCGCCGTCTCCTTTTTAAGCCCCTTGTACTCCATGAATGGCCCGAGCGCCTTCACCTCGTCCGAGACCCTGTTTATAAGGTCGACCCACTTTATGGCCTCTGAGGCCGACACCCAGGAGAAGTGCAGCCTCCTCATGTCGATGCCAGCGAACTCAAGCAGGTTCTTGAAACCTATCCAGCGCCTCCTGGCGTGGTAGTTGCCCGTGGTGTAATGGCAGTCTCCCGGGTGGCAGCCTGATACAAGCACCCCGTCCGCGCCGTTCTCGAACGCCTTCAATATGAAGAGCGGGTCGATACGCCCCGTGCACGGGAGCTTTACTATCCTGACGTTCGGCCTGTACTCCATCCTGCTCGTGCCCGCAAGGTCTGCGCCCGCGTAGGTGCACCAGTTGCAGACAAAGGCCATTATCTTGGGCTCGAAGCCGCCAGTTGGCGCCGTATTTTCAGTATGTCCGCTCATATTGAGACCTTCTGACTTTTTGGTTAGATACTTCTTTTTGTAATCCCCCTACATCCCCCTTTAGAAAAGGGGGATTGCCTTGTCTTTCTCCCCTCTTTTCTAAAGAGGGGCTGGGGGAGATTATATTTTCCTAAAACGCGCTCAGCGCCGCATAAACCTGTTCGTCGGTATAACCCTTCAAATCAATTGACTTCGACCTGCAGGCCGCGACGCATACTCCGCAGCCCTGGCAGACGCCGTCATTGACCTTTGCGACCCACCTTATTATATTGCCTTTCCTGTCCTTGATCGTGTCCCTCTCTATCGCCGTATAGGGGCACGCTGTCACGCAGTCCCAGCAGGCGTTGCAGGTGGTCCTGTTGACGACGGAGGTAATGGGCTCCCTCGCCATCTCGTCGGCAGAGAAGAGTACCAGTACCTTACTGGCTGCCGCGCTGCCCTGCGCCACGGATTCCGGTATGTCCATCGGCCCCATG
>MGPL01000072.1:344-5577 GCA_001797415.1 Deltaproteobacteria bacterium GWA2_55_10 | reverse complement strand
TCTTCGCGAGGTTCGACAAAATCAGGGACTACCACCTCGTCCGGTATACGCGGGGCATCAAGTGGGTCCTCAGGAACGAGAACGGGCCCGCCGAGGTCCAGGACTCGGTAGTCGATTCGATATACTCCAGATTGGAAAACGGAGTAGTCCTTGTGAGGAATACCTTCATGCCCGGCCAGGAGGTCCTGGTCAAGGGCGGCCCCTTCGAGGGCTTCGGGGCTATCTTCGAGCGCGAGATGAGCGGCATGGAGAGGGTCAGTATTCTCATCAAGACCATTAACGTCCGGCTCGTGATTGACAGGTGCATGGTCACATCCTGCTGAGTTTTTTTAAGTGTTAACGCTTGCTGAAAAAATCGATTTTGGGTCAGGCTGCTAAAAAAGCTCCATATGCGAGGCCCCAGTTAAATCGGGGAGCGAGGAATGAGGCGTACTCTTCACGTACGCCGCAGTGAAGAGCTTTGAGGCCAACAAAGCAGATGGACTTATTTCATGCCAGCTAAAAATTGCTTTTCCAAAGGGGCAGCACGCGCCTCAACGGCGGTAGCCTGCCCAATGAGGATAAGATGAGAGATCTCCTTAAAAGCACGGGGCGATATCTGAAAAAAAATGTCTTTCATTTCAAATGTTCCGATTTCCTGAGGGAAAACGATACGGGCCTCTACATCGAAGATTACTTTCAGGAGATGGTCTACCTTGAGCGCAGGAGGAGCGAACGGACCGGCAGGCCTTTCATCCTGATGCTCGTGGATATAGGCGGCGCGCTCTCCGTCACCGCATCACAAGCCGCAGCCGCGGCCCATAAGATCTGTACGATGACACGCGAAGTCGACATCAAGGGCTGGTACAGGCACAACCACGTACTCGGCGTAATATTTACAGAGACGCCGGCGTCCGCAACGGAACAGCTCAGGACAAAGGTGCTTTCAGGGCTTTCCGCCGAGGACGCGCTCGGCACGGGAGCTGCGGGCTTGAAGCTCACTTTCCACGCATTCCCGGAAAAATCCGGCGGAAGCGGCGCCATACCGGTAGATTTTGAACTTTATCCGGACTTGAAGCGCAGAAACGAGGTTAAGAAGAGGCCGCTGACTATCAAACGCGCAATAGATGTAATCGGAAGCCTCTTCGGCATCGTCCTCTTTTCGCCTTTCTTCATTGCCATCGCGGTCATTATTAAACTCACTTCCCGCGGCCCGGTCCTCTACAAGCAAAAGAGGATAGGAGAGTTCGGCCGCGAGTTCACCTTTCTCAAGTTCAGGTCCATGTACCAGGGCGCGAACGACAAGCTGCACTCGGAATATGTAAAGAAACTCATACGCGAGGACAAGGCGTACTCCGGCTCGGCGGACGGAGAGCGGCAGGTCTTCAAGATAAAGGACGACCCGCGCATCCCTCCGATCGGCAGGTTCCTTAGAAAGACAAGCCTCGATGAGCTGCCGCAGTTCTTCAACGTCCTCCGTGGCGACATGTCGCTCGTAGGGCCCAGGCCGCCTATACCCTACGAGCTTGAGGACTACAGCCTCTGGCACTGGCGCAGGGTCATCGAGGCAAAGCCCGGAGTAACGGGGCTCTGGCAGGTAATGGGACGAAGCATGACATCATATAACGACATGGTGCGGCTCGACCTCAGGTACATAGAGAGATGGTCCATCTGGCTTGACATCAAAATAATACTGCTGACGCCCTTCTCCATGGTCTCGAGCAAGGGCGCATACTGAGGTAAACATCATGCTGAAGATAGGCGTAATAGGATACGGGTATTGGGGCCCGAACATAGTCAGGAACTTCAACCTGGTCGACGGGGCCAAGGTAGCGGCCGTCTGCGACAAAAACCCGAACGCGCTCGCGAGAGTCAGAAAGAACTATCCCGATATCGTGACCACGTCGGACAGCCGCGAGATAGTGACCTCGCCCGACATCGACATCGTGACGGTCATAACGCCCGTGAGCACGCATTACGAGCTCGCCAAGGCGGCGCTCCTTAACGACAAGCATGTCTTTGTCGAAAAGCCGTTCACCTCGACGGCCGCCCAGGCAGAGGAGCTAATAGATATAGCGGAGAGCAAAAACCTCAAGATAATGGTGGACCACACCTTCCTCTTTACCAGCGCCGTAAGGAAGATAAAGGAGATAATAGAGGCAGACGTACTGGGCGACCTCTACTACTACGACTCGACGAGGGTCAACCTGGGCCTCTTCCAGCACGACGTAAACGTCATCTGGGACCTCTCGCCGCACGACTTCTCCATAATGGACTACCTGATAAAGGAGAAGCCCGTCGGCGTCGCGGCGAGCGGAAGGGCTCACATCAACTCCAAAGAGGACATAGCCTACATAATGGTCTACTTCCCGAACAGCATCATCGCGCATTTCAACGTCAACTGGCTCTCGCCCGTCAAGCTCAGGACCACGCTCATCGGCGGGGAGAAGAAGATGCTCGTCTGGAACGACCTGGACTCGGATGAGAAGATAAAGGTCTACGACAGGGGCGTTGACGTGACGACGAAGGAAGGCCTCTACGACCTCCTTGTAAATTACCGCTCTGGGGACATGTGGGCCCCGAAGGTCGACCAGACAGAGGCCCTCCGGCTCGAGACCGAATATTTCCTCAACTGCATAAAGAAAGACGAGCGGCCGTTCAACGACGGACAGGCCGGCCTTCGCGTGGTAAGGATGCTCGAGGCCTGCGACGAGTCCCTCAGGCACGACGGAAAGATGGTGGCAATATGAGCGGAACGGGACAAGAGGCTCTCAAGGACTTCAACAGGATATCGCCAGACGTAAAGCTCGGAGACGGGGTGAGGCTCTCGAGCTTCATAAACCTCTACGGATGCTCGGTAGGCGACGGGACCAGGATCGGCGCGTTCGTCGAGATACAGAAGAACGCGAGCGTGGGCAGGAACTGCAAGATCTCCAGCCATACGTTTATCTGCGAGGGCGTCGAGATAGACGACTGCGTCTTCATCGGCCACGGCGTCACATTCATAAACGACGCATATCCAAGGTCGGTAAACAGGGACGGGAGCATCCAGACCGAAGCTGACTGGAAGGTCGAAAAGACCATAGTAAAAAAAGGGGCCTCGATAGGCTCCGGCGCGACCATACTCAGCAACATCACCATCGGGGAAAACTCGATAGTCGGCGCGGGCAGCACGGTCACGAAGGACGTTCCGCCTGACGCCATAGTCGCGGGAAATCCAGCAAAGTTGATCAGGAGGTTGACAGATGAATAAGACTCAGGCACTCAAGACGCCATTTCTCGACCTGATATCGCCTCATGTAGAGCTCGAGGATGAGCTTGTGTCCGTCTTCAGGGACGCGTTACGCGAGGCAAGCTTCATCGGCGGCCCGGCGCTGGCCTCTTTTGAAGATAACTACGCCCGTTTCTGCGGGACTGAGCACTGCGTCGGCGTGGCAAACGGCACCGACGCCCTCAGGCTCGCCCTCATCGCCTCCGGCGTGAAGCCAGGGGACACGGTTGTGACCGTGGCAAACACCTTCATCGCCACGGTCGAGGCCATATCCCAGTCCGGCGCGAAACCCGCGTTTATCGATATCGACGAGGCCACATTCAACATGGCCCCGGAGTCGCTGCTCGAATACCTGGAGGCCAGATGCGATATCTCCTCTGACGGCAGGCCCTTTGACAGGAGGACGAAAAGCCCGGTCACCGCGGTGGTCCCGGTACACCTCTATGGACAGCCGTGCGACATGGACGCAATACTTGAGATCGCGGCCAAATACGGTCTCATAGTGGTCGAGGACGCCTGCCAGGCTCATGGGGCCGAATACTTCTCCAAAAAGGAAGGCGGCTGGAAGAAGGCTGGAGCGTTCGGGGCTGCCGCCGCCTTCAGCTTCTATCCCGGAAAAAACCTCGGCGCCTGCGGTGACGGAGGAGCCGTGACGACCGGCAGCAAAGATATCGCCGGCAGGATAAAGATGCTCCGCGACCACGGGCAGTCTAGGAAGTACCACCACGAGATAGAGGGCTTCAACAGCAGGCTCGACTCCATACAGGCGGCCTTCCTCGATGTGAAGCTCAAGCGGCTATCCGGCTGGAACGAGATGCGCCGCGCATGCGCGTGGACGTACGGGGAGCTCCTCTCCGGCTCGAACGATGTAATCGTGCCTGAAGAGAGGGAGAACGCAAAACACGTCTATCATCTTTACATAATCAGGGTAAAGGACAGGGACGGCCTTCAGAAGCGCCTCGGGGAAGAGGGCATTGCCACAGGCCTCCACTATCCCCTCCCCCTCCACCTTCAGAACGCGTATAAGGGCCTTGGCTATAAGATGGGCGACCTGCCTGTAACCGAAAGGGTCTCGTCCGTTATACTCTCGCTTCCCATGTACCCCGGCCTCTCCTGTCTGCAGCAGCAGCGGGTCGCGGACATCATACTGAACACCTGACAACAGGTGGCGCTTCGATTCATCAATCATATAATAGAGACCAAGGGCCTGCTGCATTCCATTGAGCGTTCCGCGCAGATCCTGATGAGGTACTCTTTCGGCAGATCCCGTTTCGCCGAGATGATGGGCAGCCTTGAGAAGGACCTCGGGGCTCTCGGAGTCAAGGTGACATTTTGCGTGACAGCAAGCCTGCTTGAGAACCACCGCGGATTTCTTAACCGCTTCCGGTACCTGGGCCATGAGTTCGCGGCCCACGGCTACTTCCATACCAACATGAAGATGAAGACGCTGGAAGAGCAGAGCGATATTGTCAACCGGAGCTACGGCGCGTTCGCGAAAGCGAGCATACGCGTCAACGGGTTCAGGTGCCCGTACCTGAGCTATAACGCCAGCACGCTGGCGGCGCTCACCAAAAGCCAGTTTGCCTGGACCAGCAACGATATAATCCTATGGGACGACGCGCTCGATAATTCCAGGCGCTCGGAGGAGCACGTCAGGAAACTCGAGACGCTCTATAACACACTGAGCCCGGACACGTCTATCTCGCTTCCGGCCTGGTCAGGCAAGCTCCTGGAGATACCCATCACGGCTCCTGATGACGAGATGCTCTTCGAGAGGTTCAGGATAAAGGACAGCGCCTTGATTACGGGCATCTGGACGCGGATATTCAATAAGGTCCATTCGAAGGGCGAACTCTTCCACCTCCTCTTTCATCCGGAGCGGTTCAGGTACTTCGAGGCGCCCATAAAGGAGACGGTGGCGGTTGCCAGGGCCCACTCGCCGGGGGTCTGGTTCGCCACTCTCGACGAGATAACCGCGTGGTG
>MGPL01000072.1:0-221 GCA_001797415.1 Deltaproteobacteria bacterium GWA2_55_10 | reverse complement strand
CCTGGTCTGCGGCCTCTACGGCAAGGCGGAGATGAAATCTATCGGTGGGCATTCATATTTCGAAGGCGCCGAGGCTCTCGGGCACGTCGTCCACGTCTCAAAGCGGTGCTCTCAAGGGGCGCGCCAGTTCCTCTCTGACGAGGGCTTCATCGTAAGCATCTCGGAAGTGCCGCAAAAGGGCGCGCTCTTTATCGACGGTTTCGAGAGGTTCGCCCCCAGGG
>MGPL01000071.1:7328-9093 GCA_001797415.1 Deltaproteobacteria bacterium GWA2_55_10 | reverse complement strand
GGATGTTGAAAAAGTCCGTCCTGGACTTTTTCAAACACGACTTGGCCGAAGTGAATTCGTCCAAGTCTTACAAATTGCTCGACTGTTCAAGTCTCGCAATTTGGCAATCCATCCATGGATTGCCTTAGCAGGGTGTTTTTCAACACCCTGCTATCGGTTAAAAGAGCGCGGAAGCTCCGCCTCCTTCCACTCGCCCGGCTTTAGTTCTCCAAGCTCCCAGGGGCCGACCCTGGTCCTTATCAGGCGCAAAGTCGGGTGGCCGACGCCCGCTGTCATACGGCGGACCTGCCTGTTCCTGCCCTCTCTTATGGTTATCTCAAGCCAGCTCTCAGGCACGCTCTTCCTGAACCTGACAGGAGGGACCCGGGGCCATAAAAAAGACGGCTCAGGGATAAGTTCAGCCTCGGCAGGCAGGGTCATGCCGTCGTTCAGGGGCACGCCCTTACGGATCTTCTCAAGCGCCGCCTCAATCGGCGCGCCATCGACCTGGACAAGGTATGTCTTTGCGAGCTTGTTTCTCGGCTCAGCGATGAGGGACTGCACCGTCCCGTCATTCGTGAGCACGACAAGGCCCTCGCTGTCATAGTCGAGCCTGCCTGCCGCGTACACGCCGGGATGGGGTATGTAGTCCGCAAGGGTTTTGCGGCCCCCCTTGTCCGTGAACTGGCAGAGGACCTCAAAGGGCTTGTTGAAGAGTATTATCAGGGTCTTTTGAGCTCTTTTCCTCATTCTCATCACTTGGCTCGATCGGCAACGCGGTTTTGACTCACCTGTTCATTTATATTATAGTATCCGCGAAAATGCAAAGCATGCGCCTGAAAGTCCTCTCTCAGGGCGCAAGGAAGGTCTTCCAAGGTGTTCAGAAGCGAGAAAACAAGAGCCTTTCTCCTCTATCTCGCTCTCCTGTGTATATTCCATGCCCCCGTAGTCTTTTTCGGAAAAAGCCTGCAGGCCCCGCTGCTGCAGCCGTACGGGTTCGTAAACGGATTTCCTTACGGCTATGAGAGCAGGCTGCCTGTGGATTCATTCAACATAGACCTCGCAACTCCTGCCTATTATGAATGGCCGATAAATAAGCTCACCGGAGAGATCTACAAAAACGGCGAGCTGCCGCTCTGGAACCCCTATCAGGCCGCCGGCGTTCCTTTGAGCATGCAGTACAGCACGCGTGTCTTCTTTCCCTACCAGATACTGCAGAACATAAGCCCCGTATGGACGTGGGACTTCTTCCTTCTCGGAAGGCCGCTCATTGCGGCCTTCTTTACATTTCTATTCCTCAGACTCCTGGGCTTAAGTCCCGTGTCCGCGTTTACGGGCGGGCTTATCTATATGTTCTCCGGCGTCTTTACCTGGTTTTTGAACCTCGAGCAGTTCTCGAACAGCGCTTTTGTCCTGTCGGTCCTTATTTATTGCAGCGAGAGGCTCGTCCAGAAAGGGAAGGGAAGGGAGATAGCCACGCTCGGTATCGCCTTTGGCCTTGCGTTCCTGGCAGGGCAGCCTGAAATCGCGGCATATTCGTTTTTATTGGCAGCTTCCTATTTTGTCTTGAGGGTGACCGCGCTCAAAGGCATAGGAAAAATACCGGGGCACCCAGCCCGTTTCGCGCTCTCCTTTGCCCTGGGCTTCGCTTTAGCTGCGCCACTCCTGCTGCCTTTCATCGGATATATGTACGACTCCTTCCATCTACATGAGCCGGGCAAGGAGGTCGGCGTGGCTGACCCGGTGAAGTACCGCGATGCCATCGGGATACTCTCGCCCGGCTTCT
>MGPL01000071.1:3060-7230 GCA_001797415.1 Deltaproteobacteria bacterium GWA2_55_10 | reverse complement strand
CGCAATACTCCTCAAGAACCTCGGGCTCAAGCCATTCCTCTGGTTCGGACAACTCCCGATATTCGAACAGGTATGGAGCCAGAGATGGGCCGGCCCCGCATGGGTATTCTCATTTGCCGCCTCTGCCGCAGTCGGCCTGCAGGCCCTCTCCGAAGCAGGGGCAGCGGTCAGAAAAAGATACCATGCGGCAGCGGCGCTGTCTTTTGTAATCGTGCTCGCCCTCTTCACGCACATGTACATCGTGAACCTGATAAGGACACAGGAGATAGTAAACAGGTACGCCGACGCGGGCCTTTTAGAGTCAACATTGTTTCTCGTCAAGCAAATGCCCTTCTTCGGGCCTGCAATACTCCTGAGCCCCGCCGTGACTATCGCATTTCTTTTTCTGGCCCTCCTTGTATTCTTTTTCATGCAGAGCAAGGGTAAGGGCGCGTATGGCATAGCGGCTCTCATCGTACTGGAGCTATGGTGGGCCATACCAAGGGGCTATGACCATTACTGGCTCTGGCTCAAGCTCGCGCCGTTGTTTGTCGGGCTGTGTGCGGCATTGGCATTTGCCCTTGGCAGGATCAGGACCGCCGCGGCAATGAGCATCTTCTTCCTCGCAGCCTTTGCCGTATTCGACCACCTCTCCCCAAAGGGCCTGCCCGAGCGTCACGATCCCACGGCCGAGCCGCCGCCGTACATTGAATTCATAAAGCGGGCAGGAGAGAACCACAGGTCAATGGGCTTCGACGGCATGCTATTTCCAAATTACGCCGGGGCAGCCGGGGTGCATGATATCCGGTATATAACCTCTCTCTCGGTCGCCTCGTTCCAGGAGTTCAGGCAGAGATACCTGCACCCCGAGGACTATCACATATTCTCGCTCTGGTTTACGGGAAAAGACTTCAAGAACGCGCCCGCGACACACAAGGATTCATTCGTCGCGAACCAGCGGTACTATTCTCTTCTGGGCGTGAGATACCTGGCGCTGCCGCCCGGGGGCGAGATAGACGGTTCCGGAGGTGACCAACGGTTCACCAGGGTCTACGAGGGTACTGACGCCTGGGTATATGAAAACCCGTCTGCCATGCCCAGGGCGTTCGTAGTGCACGGCGTGACGTACGCTTCAGACAACAGAGAAGCCCTGGATTTGCTGCCGCGGATAGATTTCAAAAAAGAGGCGGTCGTCGAGGGCGCTTCGAACCAGGCCCTTGAGCAAGGGCAGGGCAGCCGGGCAGAGGTCTTGAGGAGCGGCGCAAATTATGTCGAAGTGAAGGCGGTCCTCGGCGCAAGCGGGCTGCTTGTGCTCTCAGATACCTATCATCACGGCTGGAGAGCCTTCGAGCGCGATACACAAATCGAGATCCACAGGGTGAACGCCACCATGCGGGGCGTCTTCCTGCCGGCCGGAGAGCGCCTTGTTACCTTTACCTACTCGCCGAAAGGCTTCACTGCCGGGTGCGTGCTGTTCTTTTTGGGAGCGGGCGCGGCCGCTCTTCTCATCTTGAGGAAAGAGCGGCGCTGACTCCTTACGCAAGCCCGTCAGGGCGTAATCCCGGAAATCCCATCCATTCACGCCGGTTTACATCTCTTTCCCGGGCATTTTGTCTGGACAATAAAAGGCAGTTCTGCTAATTTTACGATACCCCTTCAGCTGACATCTTGTGCGCTGGGTAACATATTTCGTATTGCGGCAGAAATGGCGTCTTTCCCCTCATCCCTGAAAAGCAGAGCAGGCTGGGCCAAGCTCCTTGAGCTTAAGCGTTCCAGCGAGCCGCACGTCCACCAGATAGAGCCCACGAACAGCTGCCCGTATTCGTGCGTCATGTGCCCAAGGCCCGGGCGCATGGAGCGCGAGGTCGGGTTCATGGAAATGGGGCTCTATCAGAAGGTCATAGACGAGATATCCGGCTTCCCGGAGCCTGTCCGCAAAAAAGAGATAGAGCTCTTCCACTTCGGCGAATCCCTCCTGCACCCGCAGATAGGCGAGATGGCCGGATACGCATCGGGCAAAGGGCTCAACATCACCCTTTCTGTCAACGCGCCGGAGCTTACCCCGCCGATACTTCACAGGCTCATAGAGAGCGGCCCATGCCGCATCATAATCTCCTTTGACGGATATGACGAGGAGAGCTACCGCGAGATACGCGGCGGGAACGCCGATTATCCCAAGGCCTCCGCGAACCTCGAGTACGCCGCCGGGCTGGTAAAAAGGGGCCTGCCGCACACAAGGATCTCCCTCAGGATAATAAGGCTCAACAGGAACAGCCCGAAGATAGATGACTTCAAGGCCAGGTACGAGGCAATGGGCCTGCCCGTGGAGGTACGCGAGTTCTTCCCCTGGACTGAAAAGGAGCTGGTCTCTTTTGGCGTGGTGCAAAAGTACCCGCCTTTCATGCCGTGCCCCTTTCCCTGGCAATACCTGGTCGTGCAGTGGGACGGCACGGTCGTTCCGTGCTGCAGGGACTATAATGCCGTGAACCCCATGGGCAATGTCCGCTCATCGTCCTTGAAGGAGATATGGAACAGCTCCGAATACGCTCTCTTCAGGGACCAGCACCGCACAGGAAAGTACGGCGGCAACGCCTTTTGTAAAGGCTGCATGGAAATATTCTACACAGAGGCATAAAGTTGGACAGCACGCTCCCCGCTCTATTGGAAAGGGCCGTATCCA
Organism: Deltaproteobacteria bacterium GWA2_55_10; assembly: GCA_001797415.1. Taxonomy (GTDB): domain Bacteria; phylum Desulfobacterota; class GWC2-55-46; order GWC2-55-46; family GWC2-55-46; genus UBA5799. The sequence continues at coordinate 4,571 of MGPL01000071.1, read as the reverse complement.
TTTACGGCCCGAGCCCCCTTATAGTCTTCGACGACGGCAGCGCGATGAGCTACGCGGAGGCCGCGTCTCTCTCCAGAGACATCGCCGGACGCCTGCAGGCTTCTGGAGTTGGCAGGGGAGACAGGGTCGTCTCCGTGTCAGCGGCATCGGCCGAGGCAGCGTTAGTCTTCTGGGCCTCGATGAGCACAGGAGCGATATTCATACCCCTGGACAGCGCAATACCGCCTGAGAAGCTTGGCAGGATCCTTAAAAGGACCGCGCCAAAGGCTCTCTTCATGGCGCCCGATTACCCGGATAAGGCGGCGCTCGCGGGTTTCAATACGGTCTCCTACCGGACGGACGGGGAAGGCGCGGACGGTATCAAGGGCTTTTCCGAATGGCTTCAGGAGGGAGGCGGAGAGCTTGAGTTGGAAGAAGTATCTCCCGCGGACGACGCCGTAGTCCTGTTCACATCAGGTACATCAGGAGAGCCCAAAGGGGTCGTGCTCTCTCATGGCGCGCTCTGCGCAAGCGGTAAACTGATGGCTGATGCCTATCGCTGGGGGCCGGAGGACAGGCTCTTATCAACGGGCGACTTCCATACCATGAGCGGGCTCAGGAACTCCTGCGTGGCGGCCATGCACGCGGGAGCGTCTTTTATCATAGCGCCCCATGCCGAAAGGTCCAACGCAGTCTCTGCGGCCGCACTAATGGAGCGCCTGGGCGCGACAATACTATGCACTGTCCCGGCCTTCCTCGCGCAGTTCACGAGGTTCGCTGAGAAGGTCCCTAAAGGTTTCGCCAAGGGGCTCCGGCACGCCATGTGCACCGGCACGAGCCTGCCCACTGCCGCTGAAGAGGCGATCGAGAGGCTTTACGGCGTCCCGGTACTAAATTACTACGGCCTTACCGAGACCTCAGGCATCTGCATAGGCGTCCTGCCGGGCATGGAGAAAGAATACAGGGGGACTATCGGAGTGCCGCTGGGCTCGACGATGATAAAGATCGACGCGCAGGGCTTGGCTGAATCCGGAGAGCTCCTGATAAAGACAGAGAACCTCATGAGCCGGTATTACGGAGAGCCGGATGGAGGAGAGGCCGTCTCCGAGGGCTGGTACAGGACGAAGGACCTCTGCCGCATAAGGCCGGACGGGTCGGTAGAGCTCATCGGCCGCATCGACGACGCGTTCAAGGACCAGAGGGGTGAGCTTGTTCACCCCACGGAGATCGAAAAGGCGCTCGAAGGGTGCTCCCGGGTATTGGAGGCTGCGGTCTGCGGCTTCGATAATGAGGACGGCAGGCCAGGGACAGCGGCATTCATAGTGCTGAAGGAAAGGGGATGCGATGAAAGGGCCATAGCGAATGAGCTCAGGCACGAGGCGCTCAGGGCCCTCGGCCCCCACAGGACGCCCGCGCTCTTCAGGTTCGTAGATTCCCTTCCCAGGGGCACCAACGGAAAGATACTCAGAAGGAGGCTCAGAGAGGAACTGGCATGAGAGACATCCTGGACATCACCTCTGTATTTGAAAGGG
>MGPL01000071.1:0-3050 GCA_001797415.1 Deltaproteobacteria bacterium GWA2_55_10 | reverse complement strand
AAAGCCCGGAAAGCCGCTGCTTGCGGCCGCGAACGGCGTGCTTACATACGGAGCCCTCATCGAGCGCACGGAAAGGCTCACAGGACTTCTCAGGGCCAGCGGCGTTGCAGAGGGCGACAGGGCGATTATTTCGAGCAAGGACGAGATAGAGGCCGTATCCGCGTTCATCGGGCTTCTCCGCAACGGCATCACTCCCGTAATAATAGACCCGCGAGTACCCGGGCCTGAGGCAGAGGCCCTGATAAAGGCATCAAAGGCCCGGTGCGCGTTCATCGACCCTGAACTTAAGGGCCGGGTCAATGAGATACCGATTATCCATGAGCTTGGAAGGGCGGCTACAAAGGCAGGCCTTCTGAGCCGGCTGGCGTTGAAGAAGGATAAGTCAGAGCTTCCGGCCTTTCTCCAGGGCGCTCAAACAGCAGAGTTGCCGAATGAAGTGGGGCAAGGGACCGACGCCTACATGATATTCACGTCAGGGACGACCTCGCGGCCAAAGTGCGTAAGGATAAGCCACAGGGCGCTCTTCTTCCATCTCAATACGCTCGCGAAGCAGTTCGGAATTTCGCAGGATGCGCGCATACTCAATATATTGCCGCTTAACCATGCCGACGGCATTGTCCAGGGGCCGCTCGCTGCCTTCTACAGCGGCGCAACCGTCTACCGGCCGTTCGAATTCAGCATACAGAATATAAACAATCTGCTCGACGCTATTTATAGAGAGCGGATAACGCACTTCGTATCAGTGCCCGCCATGCTCTCGCTCATCCACAGGCTCGGACAGGGGCATGAGACTGCCTTAAACACAGGCGACCTCAAGGTAGTCATCTCGACCGCCGCGCAGCTTGAAAGAGGACTCTGGGAAGGATTTGAGAAGAGGTTCGGCATAATGGTGACGAACGTCTACGGCCTCTCAGAGACAGTGGCAGGCGGGCTCTTCAGCGGCCCGGGCGAGAGCCATCGCATAGGGACGGTCGGCGTCCCGGTCGACTGCGAGGCCAGGGTGGTCCGCGAAGACGGCGCCTTTGCCCCGGACGGAGAGGCAGGGGAGCTCATTATAAAAGGCGCGAACCTCATGACAGGATACTTCGATGACAGCGAGGCGACAGAAGGGGCAATAAAGGACGGCTGGCTACATACGGGCGACATCGCTATCAGGGAGAGCGACGGATTTTTCAGAATAGCCGGGCGCAAGAAGAACATCATCATATCCGGCGGCCTCAATATCCAGCCCGAAGAGATAACAGAGGCGCTCAAATCCCACCCGGACGTGCTCGAAGCCGTTACATTCGGCGTTGAGGACGAGATCTGGGGCGAGCAGGCGGTCTCGTGCGTCGCGCTCTGTTCCGGTTCAGGTACAACGGGCGCAGAGCTTATCTCTTTCTGCCGCGAGAGGCTCGCGCATTACAAGGTGCCCCAGGCCGTGCACATTTTCGCGGAGCTTCCAAAAGGGCCTTCAGGCAAGGTCATGATCCCGCAGGCAAAGAAGATGGCCCTCGAAACGGCATCAGCTCATGAACCGGCAGGGCAGGACCTGAGAGGAAAGGTCTTGTGCGCGGCGGCCGCGGCATTCAAGGCCGATGCCTCGGAGCTATCAATGTATTCAACCCCGCAGGACCTGGCAGGCTGGGACTCTCTTGCCCACCTTCAGTTCATAGTAGCGCTTGAAGAGGCCTTCAGGATAAGGCTCGAACCCGCTGACATCGTAAGGATTTCATCCATTGCTGACGCTGAGAGGATAGTGCGTGAAAAGCTTTCCCTCTAGGCCGGGCTCGTCTTCAGCGCCGCCGCTCTGGGTGTGGTGCGCCGCGGCCGCCGTATTCGCTCTCCTCTTTTTTCTCAGCTCCAGCTCGTTCTGGGACCGGCGTTACAATGAAAAGCCCTTCATGGAAGATTCGAGAAAAAGACTCGAGGCCCTCTCAAAGCGGGACAAAAAGGGGCTCCGGGTAATCGCAATCGGAAGCTCGCTCTTTCGCAGGGGCATGCTCTATGACACTAAGATGGAGGCCTTTGCAAAAGAGAACGGCCTTGAAGGGCTTGCGTTCCTGAGGCTAACGCGCCATGACAGCGATATCTCGAATTACGAGCCCTTTTTTGACAAGGTCATTGCAGCACGGCCTGATATCGTCCTCATCGAATCCGACTCTCTCTTCTATGTGCGCCTCCCGAGGGATTTTTACAGGGAGTATCCGGATTCCCTCAGAAGGGTGCTCCTCAAGAGCCTGAGCGCGAAAAGTCTCGTCTTGCCCGCAGCTGCCGCGCATGAGCTGGACAGCGAAACTGACCCGCCGATCCCGATAGAACAACTTAAGGCTTCGCACAGCCACGAGGCCGGACTGAGGAACTTGAAGCAGAGGGTGCCCGCTGACCCGGACAGGGTCGATGCTCTGTTGCGCAAGGCGGCCGAGGCAGGCGTAAGAATAGTTATTCTGGATATGCGCCGGGAACCGGGGTTTGAGAAGCTCGCAGGTATTAATACAGAACAGGCGGCCGCACTTCTGAAAGGCATCCCCGAAGAGTACGGAGTTCGATTGACAAGCCAGCCCGGGGAATTGGGGCGAGAGTATTACTGGGACTATGCCCATCTCAACGAGGACGGAAGGCTCAGGTTCTCGCTCTGGCTCGTCAGCGTATTGAGAGGCATGGAGACCAGGCTATGAACATAGTTTCCATTACAGCGCTCGCCTGGATAGCAGCGACGGTCGCCCTCTTCTGGAGCGCGCCGCGCTCATGGCAGCCGTATGTGACCGCCGCCTCGGCAGCGCTCCTTTTAGGCGTATTTTCGCCGGTATCGCTCGTTGTGCTCTCCTTTTTTACCGCGCTTGCGTTTGTTCCGATGAGGTACGCTCAGCAGTGGGCAGCGGGCGCGCTTGCGGCGGGCGGCGCGATCACCGCGCTATTTATCTGGTTCAAATCCGGCATCGGCCTTGGCGGGCCTCTCGTTCCGATGGGCTTCGGGTTCTACACGCTCCGCGCCCTCCATTACACGCTGGATTCGATAAAGCGCACCCTGCCGCCGCACACATTCGGGCAGTTCCTGAGCTACATGTTCT
>MGPL01000070.1:5224-6947 GCA_001797415.1 Deltaproteobacteria bacterium GWA2_55_10 | reverse complement strand
CTTTTCTTTCTTCTTCTCAAGGGCAGTCCAGATGCCGAGATAGTTCCTCAAGTTCCTCGTTATAAGGAAGTTTCTCCTGATGTGCTCCCGGCCTGCCTCGCCCATTCTCCGCACCCGTTCAGGGTCTTCAAGGAGCTGGCGTATCCTGTAAGCGGCGCCCTCCACCGAATGCACGAGGTACCCCGTTACCCCTTCTATTATTTGAAGAGGTATGCCGCCGACGTCTCCGCCTATGACCGGCTTTCTCTTCCACAGGGCCTCCGCGACGACAAGGCCGAAGCCCTCGCGCGTGGATTTCTGAAGGACGATAGTCGCGCCCCTCTGAAGCGCGTTTACTTCCCTGTCGCTGAACGGCGGGAGAAGGAGTATGTGTATGTCAGGGTCGCCCGCCGCCTTCTCCTGCACTTCGGCAAGTACCTTTTCGCCTTCCGGGTCGTCGGTCGCGGTGCCGCCCGCGAGCACAAGAGAGCAGTCGTGGTATTTTTTCGCGAGCCTGTACGCCTCTATGACCCCGATGGGGTCTTTGAAGGGGTCAAACCGCGAGACCTGGAGGAGTATGGGCTTGTCCATGGGAACGCCGAGCCTTTCGTATATGGCCCTGACCTCTTCGTCCTCCAGGTGGATGTTCTTCTCCGCAAGCGGGTCTATTGTGGGCTGCATGAGGAACTGCTGTATCGGAAGTGACTGGGCGAAGTTGGCCACTGAAAAAACAGAGCCGTCGAACTTCTCCACTATGTCTTTAAGGAAATGCCATGTAACGCGGTCCGGCGTCGAGATGTCGATATGGCACCTCCAGAGCCAGATGCCGCGCTGCTTGAAATCTATGAACATGGCGGGCTGGGGGTCGTGTATGACCACGAAGTCGGCGTCGAGGTCAAGCCTCGCCGCGTTCGCCCCGTTTACCGCGCCGTAAGTCTCCCACATCTCGCGGCTTATGGGCATGCCCCTGCCCTGCAGCGAGTTGTGTATGTTCTTGGTCACTTCAAAGAAGGTGCGGTCCGCCTGCATGACCTCCCACCGGACGTCAAGGCCGATATCCTTGAAAAGAGGGACCATGCGGATGAGGAGCTCCGCCACGCCCCCGCCGGCCGCGGTGGAATTTACGTGCAGCATCTTCTTTCCCGCCAGGGCGGCAGCCATCGCCTCGATAGCCCTCAGGTCTCCGGGGTCCGCAATGCCCTCGTAGTCGCGCAGGCTCACAGTTCCTCCTCGATAAGGGCGGCGATCTTATCCCTGAGTACTTCGGTGGTGTACATATAAGGATCGAGTGATTTTATCTTTGCCGCTATGCCCGGGCGCTCGAGCGAGGTCAGGAGAAACTCGCTGAAGTCGTCGACGGGACGGCCGAGCCTGAGTCTCGATTCGTAGAAATGAAAATAAATGCTCGAAAAATCGACCTCGCGGAGCTTCTGCAGGAAGTCATGCAATTGCGGCCCTGACTCTATGCCGGTCGGTATGACGATGGTTATGCCCTCGTTGAACATGAACTCCCTGCCGGGGGGCACGGGTCTCGGGGGCGGATAGGTCTTCAGGTATTCCTCTATTATGCGGAGAAGCTCGCGCCTCAGGTCCTCTATGTCCGTGAACTCGAACGGGTTTACATTGGCGAGCGCCTCTGCAAGGAGCGGCTCTCCCAAAGACTCGGAGACCCAGACCGCAAAGTCGTTCGGGTACTCGGGCATCACGGCATGCGGCTTGAGGAAGTACTGGTGCATGTGGTGGA
>MGPL01000070.1:4941-5144 GCA_001797415.1 Deltaproteobacteria bacterium GWA2_55_10 | reverse complement strand
AGCGCGAAGCATTCATAAAAATTGAATGTTTTGTCAGCCATGACTTCCCTTTTTGAGCGAGGCTTTCAGTTTCCTCCTCAAAGCCTAACAGAGGGGGATTGACTGTCAAGTAATCCGCAAAGGCACTGCAGGGCCGAAATTATTGGAAATGCGCAAAATAACCCGGTCAGATTGTTTTCCCGGAAAAGTCAGCTATAATCTCC
>MGPL01000070.1:1176-4933 GCA_001797415.1 Deltaproteobacteria bacterium GWA2_55_10 | reverse complement strand
TAAAAAGTGAAATAAATTATTTAAAAATGAATTAAGAATTGGTATATTCTTGCTCAAAAAGCAAATCGGGAAGGGCTTCAACATGAAGCAGAGGGATTCAGGGCTTGACTTCATAGGGCAGGTGCCGTGGGGCACTCATTTATGCCAGCTCTATTCGAATGAGCAAGACCTGCATGAGATCATAGTACCCTATCTCAAGGCGGGGCTCAAGTCAAACGAGCTATGCATGCTGATAGCCTGCGGCAAGGAAGGCGTCAGGGACGCCACGGCTGCGCTCAGGAAAAAGATCCCCGGCTTTGAGGCGTCTCTCGGCTCAGGGCAGATAGAGATACTGAGCCATGAAGACTGGTATCTTGCCGAAGGCAGCTTCGACCCGGAGAGGGTGCTCGGAGGCTGGACCCAGGTATATGACAAGGCGCTCAAGAGGGGCTTTGAAGGCCTGCGGGTGACCGGAGACACGCTCTGGCTCGAAAAGAAGGATTGGAAGAGGTTTGCGGATTACGAAGCGGCGGTCCAGGACCGGATAGGAAAGAAGAAGATGCTGGCCCTGTGCACCTATCCGGTCGTCAATTGCAGCGCGGCGGAGATCATGGACGTCGCGTCGAGCCACAGCTTCGCGCTGATAAAGAGGGATTCCGCCTGGGAGGTTATAGAGAGCGCGGAAAGAAAGGCGGCTCTCGACGCGCTCCGGGCAAGCGAAAAGAGATACAGGCTCCTCACCGAACTTACCTCGGACCTTGTCTTCAGGATGCCAATTTCTCCAGGCGGCCATCTCTCGCTCGAATGGCTCACTGGAGCGTTTGAGACGCTCTCAGGGTACGGCGCGTGGGAGATAGGCTCCTCGTTGAGCCTCGAGAGGATAATCCACGAGGAAGACAGGCCGAAATTCAATGAGGCCGTCGCCGCGGCCCTTACAGGCAGACAATCGGCCATCGAGGCAAGATACTTTTCCAAAGGCGGCGAGCTCCGCTGGATGAAGCTCTACACAGTGCCCGAGTACCATGAGAGGGCGAACATAATCCGCGCCGTAGTATGCAGGGGCCACGACATCACCAGGCGCAAAAGCGCCGAGGAGAAGCTCCGGGACCAGATGGTCATGATGGAAGGGCTCGTAGAGAGCCTGCCCGGGAGCTTCTACGTGATCGACGAGGACGGCCGCATAGTCCGATGGAACGGGAATCTGGAGAAGATAACGGGCTACTCTGCCGCCGAGATACGGGAGATGGACCCGACCGGCTTTTTCGGCCCGTCCGAAAGGCCCCTGATAAGGGAAAAGATGAAGGAGGCCTTCACCGCCGGAAGCACGGAAGTAGAGGCGCAGGTGCTTTCTAAAGACGGCAGGACGATCCCCTTCCTCTTCAGGGCCAGGCTTTTTCACCGGGACGGCAAGCCGTTCATTATAGGCATAGGGATAGACATAACGGAGCGCTGGAGGGCGGACGAGAACGAAAGGCGCCTTCGGGCCGAGCTCGAAGTAAAAGTCGAGGAGCGCACTGCCGAGCTCAGGGACCTCTTCAGCAGGCTCAAGGCAAGCGAGGAGAGGCTCCGTGCCCTGGTCGAGACCACGAACGACTGGGTTTGGGAGATTGACTCGTCGGCCGCATATACCTATGTAAGCCCGAAGGTCATGGAAATACTGGGCTACAGGCCAGAGGAGGTGCTGGGCAAGACGCCCTTTGACCTCATGCCGCCTGAAGAGGCTGAAAAGATGAAGCCGATATTCAGCGACATCGCTCTTTCGAAAAAGCCTTTTTCGCTCCTGGAGAACAGGAACAGGCACAAGGACGGGAGCATAGTCGTCCTCGAGACCAGCGGCGCTCCCATATTGGACCAGGCCGGCAACCTGTTGGGCTACAGGGGAATCGACAGGGACATCACAAAGAGAAAGGTACGCGAAGAGGAGCGCGAGAGAATTCAGCAGCAGCTCATCCAGTCCCAGAAGATGGAGGCAATCGGCACGCTCGCGGGCGGGATAGCGCACGATTTCAACAACCTGATGGTCGTCATAAGGCTCAACAGCAATATGGCCCTCAAAAAGGAAGAGAACGGCGCGAACATACTGCCGTACCTGGAACATATAAACATAGCCGCTGAGAGGGCCGAGAACCTCACGCGCCAGCTCCTGATATTCAGCCGCAAGCAGCCCACCACCATAAGCGCCCTTAACCTCAATACTAAGGTCGAGAACATCCTGAGCATCCTGAAGCGCATAATCGGCGAGAACATAACCATAAAGACGGACCTCGAACCGAAGATAAGGCCCATAAGGGCGGACAGGGTCAATGTCGAGCAGGTCATAATGAATCTCGTGATAAACGCGAGGGATGCGCTCCCAAAGGGCGGCATCATCAGCATTAAGACCGACAACGTCGTGGTCTCCGGAGGGGATTCCCTCCGTGCCGCCACGCTGGGCGCAGGGGCTTACGTCAGGATAACGATCGAGGACGACGGCGTCGGGATAAACAGCGACGTAATAAAACGCATATTCGAGCCGTTCTTCACGACAAAAGGAGCGCACGGCACGGGCCTCGGCCTTGCGGTGGTGCACAGCATAGTCAAGGAGCTCAGGGGGTGGATAGACGTGGAGAGCAAACCGGGCGCAGGCAGCAGGTTCGAGATATACCTGCCCGCAGCAGAATCAGAGGTAAGCGTGGAGCCCAAAGAGAAATCGTCCCCGGAAGCTCCGGGGAAGGGCGAACGCGTGCTCGTCGTAGAGGACGAGAAGCTCCTGAGAAAGAGCGTGTCGGTCGTGCTTTCGAGGAACGGCTACAAGGTCTTCGAGGCCTCTTCAGCAAAGGAGGCGGCCGCGCTATTCGAAAAGGAGAAAGGACAATTTAACCTGGTCTTCAGCGACATGGTCCTTCATGACATGGACGGCATACGGCTTGTAGACGGCCTCAAGGCCGCAAACCCCGCATTCAAGGTGCTCATCACAAGCGGATACCTCGACGTCGAATCGCAGTGGCCCGCATTGAGGGAAAGGGGCTTCCATTTCCTGCAGAAGCCATACGAAGTGCCGGACCTGCTGCGCTCCATCAGGACCGTGCTGGATAGTTAGGCAGGCTGCTGAAAAAGGCCCTCATCGCGGGTTCAGGTTTGCAACCTGAACCCGATGATTCGTTTGAGGAATTACGAAGATTCGGGTTCAATTTACAAAATTAAACCCGCCCAAGCCGATTTAATTCACATCGCTAATCCCTTAAACCCACTTCCTGTTTTTAAAACGCGCCCGCCCTCACTCTTCAGTTTTCCCTTGACTTGCCGATAAATAGGACTAAAATCATCTTTATTGTCCTTTAAGGAGCCGCACGATGCTGAACCTTACAAGAGACGGCGAGTACGCAGTCAGGGCCGTCCTTTACCTTTCATCCCAGCCCGAGGGCAAGATCTCCCTCATCTCCGAGATTGCCGAGACCCAGGAGGTCCCAAAGAGCTATCTTTCAAAGATAATGCAGCACCTCGTGAGGGCAGGATTGGTAAGATCAAGGCGCGGGATAAACGGCGGCTTCATGCTTGCCCGGCCTGCGGAGTCCATAACCATGAGACAGGCCATCGAGGCTGTCGAGGGCCCGATATTCCTTAATATCTGCCTCGTAAAAAAAGGGGAATGCCACAGGGACGACTTCTGCCCGGTGCACCCGGTCTGGAAAGAGGCCCAGAGAAGGCTTCTCGAGGTGCTTGACGGAAAGACGATGGCAGCGCTTGCCAGTGACGGAGAGGCCCTCTCTAAAAAGGTCAAAAAGAAGCAGAAATAGCC